>SLQW01000019.1 GCA_007131295.1 Pseudomonadales bacterium
GCGCTGGCGCTCGACGCCGAGCACCTGCCAGGCGCACCCGATCGCGGCGGCATCCTGACGCCGGCTACGGCCCTCGGGCAGGTACTGCGCGGCCGCCTCGAGAATGCGGGTGTGGAAATCCGAATCGACGATCCCTGGAATCCCTGATGAGCCAAAGCCCCGAGACCTACAGCGAGCCGCTGCCGCCGGGCGACGAGCGGGTGAACGTCGACGTCAGTCCCCGTGGCAGCCTCGAGATGCTGTCGCAGCTCGAGGTCGACAGCCTGCGACGGCTGGGCCACGGCAGTGCGCATGAGCTTTTCCGGCGCTGTGCGCTCGCGGTGCTGAACTCAGGAACCACTCAGGACGACGCTGCGGCGATCTTCGATCGCTACGACGATTTCGAGGTGGAAGTGCTGCAGCGCACGCGGGGTGTCAAGCTCAGAATCCGCAATGCGCCTGCCGGCGCCTTCGTCGATGGGCGCATGATCGAAGGCATCAAGGAACACCTGTTCGCGGTGCTTCGCGATGTCGTCTACATCGCCACCGAGATCAGCGACGGCAAAGTCTTCGACCTCGACAGCAACGCCGGCATAACCAACGCGGTATTCCACGTCTTACGCAACGCCGGAGTCCTGACCCTCACCGGCAACGCCAACCTCGTCGTGTGCTGGGGTGGCCACTCCATTTCGCGCCACGAGTACGACTACAGCAAGCAGGTGGGCTACGTCCTCGGCCTGCGCGGACTCGACATCTGCACCGGTTGCGGTCCGGGCGCCATGAAGGGCCCGATGAAGGGGGCCGCCGTCGGCCACGCGAAACAGCGCAACGCCCAGGGACGTTTCGTCGGGGTCAGCGAACCGGGGATCATCGCTGCCGAGCCCCCCAATCCGATGGTGAACCGGCTGGTGATCCTGCCCGACATCGAGAAGCGGCTCGAAGCGTTCGTTCGCATCGCCCACGCCGTGGTGATCTTTCCCGGCGGTGTCGGCACGGTGGAAGAGATCCTCTATCTACTCGGCCTCCTGCTGCACCCCGACAACGCCGATCAGCGCCTGCCCGTGATCCTGACCGGGCCCGCAGGCAGCGAGTCCTGGTTCGAGTCCGTCGACCGTCTCCTGGTCACCGCCCTGGGCGAGGAGGTGCGGGAGTTCTACGAGATTCACATCGACGACCCATGGGCCGTAGCGAAGCGTGTCGCCCAGGGCGTCAAGGCAGTGCGGCAGGTCCGCCTGCAGCGCGGCGATGCGTTCTACTTCAACTGGCTGATCGACGTGCCCTACGCCTATCAGCAGCCGTTCGAGCCCAGCCATGAAAGCATGGCGGCATTACGCCTCACTGCCGACGCGCCGAAGGACCAGCTGGTAGCGGACCTGCGCCGCGCTTTCTCCGGCATCGTTGCCGGCAACGTGAAGGACTCCGGTATCCGCCAGGTCCGCGAGCGCGGCCCCTGGGAGCTGCGCGCAGACCCTGCCCTGCTCGCGCCCCTGGACACTCTGCTCGAGCATTTCGTGAAAGACGGCCGCATGAAACTCAACGGCCGCGACTACGAGCCCTGTTACCGCCTGCTGCGCTGATGCACAAGGACTGCGGACCATGGAAGGAGGCGCTGTCATGTTGCCAGGGCCCGCTGGCCCGGCGAGACTTGCAGTCATGACCGCAGACGCCGAACTGACTCGAGCACTCGACCAGCGCCTGAACCACCTGCTGGCTCGCGCTCACCGGGAACTGGCTGCACGGGGCTTTCCACCTCTGCCCCGCCCCGAGCTCCGCCTGTTCGATGACCGTCTCGACGCCGGACGCGCCTCACCGCCACAAGGCGGCGGTGGGGCCGGCATCATCGAACTCAATGCGGTTTACCTGCATCGGGCGCGCAACGCCATGTTGCGGGAAACCGTCGCCCACGAACTGGCGCATCTGATCGTGTTCCATATGTCACCGAGGCGCCGGCAGCCGCCTCATGGCCGTCTGTGGCGCGACATCATGGAGAACTGGTTCGAGGTGGAGCCGGAGCGTACGCACCGCTTCCCGACCCAGGGCATCCGCGCGCGTCGGCAGCGCCGTTGGCCCTATCGCTGCCACTGCAGCGCTCATGAGCTGACGACGGTCAGGCATCGACGAGCGCAGCGGGGAACCATCTATCTATGTCGCCGTTGCCGGGGCCCCCTGCGGGTCTCCGCCTCATGACACCGACCGGGGCAGCCTACGCCTGGGCACGCGCCGCATTGAATGTCGGGCCCTCTACCCGGACCGAGCCTCTGCCCTGGAGCCGAGGTGGAGAAACCTGGCTCATCCAAGACCCCGATTCCGGTCGGGAGGCTGTACTCAAATTGGCCGCCCGTGCGGATTCCGGTGGCGATGAGCGGCTCATCGCTCGCGAAGCGATCATCCTCAGGGCGCTGGCGTCCTGCCACCTGCCCGCTCCCGATTTCATCGCCGTCGACCCCTCCGGCAAGCTCGCCGGCACACCGGCACTGCTCATGTCCCGACTTCCTGGCCGCCTGCTCTGCGGTGCGGACGAAGTGCGCGAGGCGATTCCGGCCATGGCAGCGATCCTGGTCCGCTGTCAGCAGCAGACCCGGAACCTCGTCGCCGGCAGACGCTGGAGTCCGTGGCAACCGACCGAGGGCTTTCGGGTTCCGACCTGGAGTACTCGCGAGGCGCTATGGAATCGGGCCATCCGCGTCGTGCAGCGATTTCAGGCCCCCGCCTGCGATGCCTTCATCCACCGCGATCCCGATCCGGCGAACCTGCTCTTTGAGCAGGGCGAGATCAGCGGGGTGCTCGACTGGCCGCACGCCGGTCGCGGCCCGTCCGGCTTCGACGGCGCCCGCATGGCGATGAATCTGTGCTGCCTGCTGGGAATGGATGCCGCTGCCACGTTCCGTGCCGCGTTCGAGCAAGCCATCGGACGCCGTCAGGATCCCCTGCTGGACGTGTTCGCTGCCTGTGAATCACTGCCGGATCCGGCACTGGAAGGAACGGCGCGAGTGCTGGCGATTGAACTGACCCGCAATCAGGCTCGCGGGCGCCTGGAGAACTTTCTCGCCGATGCCATGCGCCGGATGACTTCTCGACGCCTGTCCTGATCCAGGCTCAGCGCGCCCTTACCGCGTTCCAGGCAGCTTCCGCGAACACTTCCGCAACCTCTGCCAGCGGTGTGCGGGTGCGTCCCGAAAGCCACAGCCGCGCATAGTCTTCGATCGGACCGCTGATGATGGGTATGTACGTCTCCGGAGGCAGTTGCTTCATTTCCCCGCGCAGCACGAAGCGACCGAACCAGGAGAACACGGCGCCAAAGTGGCGCTGGTAGATGGCCTTCAGTTCGGACTTGGCCTCCGGCGCGAAGTGAATCTCCCGCGAATGCAAGAGGAAGCGGGCGAGCTGCGGTTGCCGCGATACCCAGTCCGCGTAATGCAGGACTACCGTCCGTACGCCCTCTTCAGCGCTCGCACAGGCTTCGAGGCGCAGCAGCAGGCCGGCGTTCAAATCCGAGATGCCCTCGATGAAGAGCGCGCTCGCTACGCCTTCCTTGCCGCCGAAGTGGTGATAAAGGCTGCCGATGGAACAGCGGGCCTGATCCCGGATCTGGTCCACGGTAGTCGCTGCCACACCGAACTCGTCGAAACAGGCCAAGGCCGCCGCCAGGATGACCTGACGGCGCTCGGGTGTGCTGACGTTGGGCTGCCCGCGTCGCGACATGTCCAAATCACATTAGAATTTAATTCTAGAATATGCGATAAAGATCCTTCCAAGTACAGTGAGTGAGCTCGCGCGCCAGAGTGCAGCTTTTGCTCGAAAGCCACCCCATTTCTCCAACCTGAGAGCTGAGCCCCATGGACATCGAACTTTCGGCCGACGACCTGAAGTTCCGCGAGGAAGTCCGCGAATTCCTCGATTCCCACGCCCACAAGCCGGGTGACGATTACGCCAAATGGCGTCTCGACTGGTTCCAGGCCGCCCGGGAGAAGGGTGGCTGGGACGTACCGAAGTGGCCGCAGAAATTCGGTGGTCCGGGCTGGAGCCCGACCCAGCACTACATCTGGGAACAGGAGACCGCGCGCGCCAATCTGCCCTGGGACTTGCCCTTCGGCGTCGGCATGGTCGCTCCGATCATCATGAGCTACGGCAACGAGGAACAGCAGGAGCGCTTCCTGCCCGATATCCGCGCGCGCACGGTGAACTGGTGCCAGGGCTATTCCGAACCCGGCGCCGGCTCCGACCTCGCATCCCTGAAGACCAAGGCCGAACTCAGTGACGACGGCAAACATTACGTGGTCAATGGTTCGAAGATCTGGACCACCATGGCCCACATCGCCGACTGGATCTTCTGCCTCACCCGTACCGACGCCAGCGGAAAGAAGCAGGAGGGCATCACTTTTCTGCTGTTCCCAATGAAACAGGACGGCATCGAGGTCAAGCCGATCATCACCCTCGGCGGCTCGCACACCGTCAATACCGTGCACTTTACCGACGTGAAAGTGCCCGTGGAGAACCGCATCGGGGAGGAAGGCAAAGGCTGGACTTACGCCAAGGGTCTCCTCGCCCACGAACGTACCGGCCTCGCCGGGGTCTCCAGATCTCTGGTAGCGCTTGAAAAACTCAAGCATCAGGCAACCACCGTAAAGCGTGGCAACGGCACTCTGCTCGAGGACCCGAGCTTCCGTTCCAAGCTGGCCCGCCTGGAGGTGGACCTGCAGGCACTGGAATTCACGGAGCTGCGCTCGCTCGCCCGAGCTGCCTCCGGTCAGCAGCCTGGACCAGAGTCTTCGATCCTCAAGCTGAAGGGCACCGAGATTCAGCAGCGTATCGCGCACCTCACCATGGAAGCCGCGGGGCCGCACATGGCGCCCTGGGGCGGCGTCGAAGCCGGGCCGAAGTTCGCCCGCGGGGGCACCCAGAGCTACCTGGGCAGCCGCGCGTACACCATTTACGGCGGAGCCAGCGAAGTGCAGAAGGACATCATCGCCAAGAACGTCCTGGGTATCCGTACTCAGGGCGGCAGCAACTGACGGAGACGCGCCCATGAACTTTGATCTGACCGAAGAACAGCAGCTGCTCGAGGACTCGGTCGCGCGCTTCGTCGCCGACAAATATCCGCTCGAGGCCCGTCGCAAGCTGGCGGAGGGCGAGCGGGGCTATGCCGAAGAGCAGTGGCAGGCCTTTGCCGAGCTCGGCTGGCTGGCCGTGCCGTTCAGCGAAGAGGACGGCGGCATCGGCGGAGGACCAGTGGAAGCCATGGTCGTGATGGAACAGTTCGGCCGCGGGCTCGTGCTCGAACCCTATCTGCCAACGGTGATCCTGGGCGGCGGCGTGCTACGTCGTACGCTGACTGGTGAACGGCGCGGTGAACTGCTCGGCAGGCTTATCGAGGGGCGGCTGCAGCTCGCCTTCGCTCACGGTGAAGAACAGGCCCGTTGGGACCTCAACGACGTCGTCAGCAGCGCCCGCGAAGATGGCGACGGCTGGGTGATCAACGGCCACAAGACGGTCGTCTACAACGGCGGCAACGCCGACCTCCTGATCGTCAGCGCGCGCACGTCCGGGGGACAGATGGATACGGACGGTCTGAGCCTGTTTCTCGTCGATCCGAAGACGGACGGCGTGAAGGTGCGGGGCTACCCGACCGTCGACGGCCTGCGCGCCGCAGAAGTCACGCTCAAGGACGTGCGTGTCGATGGGAGCGACCTGCTTGGAGCAGCAGGTGAGGCCTGGCCCGTGATCGAGGCAGTTGCCGACGATGCGGTCCTGGCGCTCTGCGCCGAAGCCCTCGGTGGCCTCGACATCATGGTGAAAGACACCGTGCAGTACACCCAGGAGCGGCAGCAGTTCGGGCATCCCATGTCCGACTTCCAGACCGTACAGCACCGTCTCGTAGAAATGTTCATGGAGTACGAGCAGTGCAAGTCACTGGTCTATCGCGCCACCATGGAATACGCGCAGAACGGTCACGAGGCAGCCAGAACCCTGTCCGCGTGCAAGCATCTGATCGGTACCGCCGGCAAGTTCATCGGCGAAACCGCCGTGCAGCTGCACGGCGGCATGGGCGTGACCGAGGAGCTGCGGCTGGGGCACTTCTTCAAGCGCCAACTCGTGATCGAGTCGCAGTTCGGCAATGCGGACTTCCACCTCGAGAAGTTCGCGGCCTGAAGAGGCAACGACGTACCGACTAGATCATCTGTGGGAAGGTGTGCTCGCCAAAGGCGAGCGCGCCGACCCGTTCGATTCAGGATCCCCTCCCACCTCAGAAGCTTCACGCTCGCAGCGGACATCCTCACCCTCCCACCGCAGGATCGCGCCACCGCCGTCCATGCCGAACGTGACTTCGCCATCACTCCACGCGGCACTGGGTGTCCTCCGGATCCGCGCCAGCGTGAGATCGCGACCGGCCAGCGTCAGCATCAGCCGATCAGCGTCAGCAAGATAGCGTGTGACGATGCGGGTATCGTCCTCGCATATCCAGGTCATGGGCTGGTCGGTGACCGCGGGTGCAGACATCGGCGGCGGTTCCGGCGCCGGTTCGGACGGGCCTTCCTGCTGCTCCGTGGCCGCACAGGCCGCCAGCGCGGCCGCTGCGCAGGTCAGTAGCGTTCGCTTCAGCATGATGCCTTCCGCAGTTCTCGGATCGTATCGGCCACGATCGGAAACGCGAGTTCCGCGTCGGGTATCGCATCGAGCGGGTACCATTCCGCCGCAGCCACGTCGTCCGCGCAGCGCAGGACGGGTCGCTCGGGCAGTTCCAGCGAGAAGAAGACGTCGGCCGTCAGGTATGTGACCTCCTCGAAGCGATAGCGGTTGTGTCCCGAGCCCCCGTACGAGAGCGCAGCCGGGTCGACCGCGAGCCCGAGCTCCTCGGCGACCTCGCGCCGCAAAGCCTCCTCCAGACGCTCCTCCTGGTCGACGAATCCACCCGGGAAGTCCAGCAGACCTGCTGCCGGATCGCGCGCCCGGCGCGTCAGCAGCAGCTGCCCATCGACCTGGAGCAGCAGCGAGACCGCCACCGCGACGTTGTGAAAGTAGCGGTAGCCGCAATGGTCACAGTGAACGGCCTTCGGGCCGTCGGCCTGCAACGTCGATCGACCGCAGCGCGGACAGTAGCGAAACCCGGTGAGATTCAGAGCCATCATTCCACTTCACCATCGCCTGCAAGCGGAAACAACCACTCGCGGCGCGCAATGACGCGACGGGGCGGTTAATCTAGGACAAGTACTTCTCGCAGGAGCAGGCTCATGGCTGAAGCACCGTCCACCTCTCCCGGGTTCATCGCCGAATTCTTCACCCCGGAGTTCATCGCCGATCCCTATCCTTCCTATCGCTGGCTGCACGAGCACTCCCCGTGGTTCAAGGTGCCCGACGCACCCCTGCACGTTGCAGTGCGTTATGCCGACTGTCAGGAGCTGCTCCGCGATCGCCGTCTCGGTCACGACTTTCGCGAGCGGATGGTTGCGCAGCACGGCGCGGAAGTCTTCGCCGAGCACCCAGCCTATCGCAGTCTCGGCAACTCCATCCTGTTGATGGACCCGCCGGACCATCGCCGAATTCGCGGCCTCGTAGCCAAGGCCTTCGACGCCCGCCGCACCGAGGCCATGCGGCCGCGGGTAAGGGAAATCGCCCATCGCCTCATCGACCGCTTCGAGGCGGACGGTCACGGGGATCTGGTGACATTGTTCAACCACCCGCTGCCGGTGATCGTCATCTGCGAAATGCTCGGCGTACCCGAGTCGGATCATGGCCGTTTCATCGGCGGCAGCCGTGTCGCGGGACGCATCATCGACCCGACGCCCATGAGCGCCGCGGAAGTGGCCGAGGCGGACGATCGCGTCAGCGAGAACCATGCCTACTTTTCGGCGCTGCTCGACGCGCGTCGACGGGAACCGCGCGACGACCTGCTGACGGCCCTGGTCCATGCCGAAACAGAGGACGGCAAGCTCACCTACGACGAATTGATCGCAAACGTCTCCCTTCTGTTTGCCGCCGGCCACGAGACGACGGTCAATCTCATCGGCAACGGCCTGCTCGCGCTCTGGCGTAATCCTGATGAGCTTGCCAGGCTGCGGGCGCATCCGGATCTGACACCATCGGCCGTGGAGGAGATCCTGCGCTACGACTCCTCGGTTCAGCTTACCGGCCGTACGGCGCTGGAAGCATTCGAATTCCGCGGCCAGGCCATCGCCAAGGGTGACCAGGTACTGACGCTGCTAGCTGCAGCCAACCGGGACCCGGAGGTGTTCACCGACCCGGACCGCTTCGACATCGGCCGTGCCGAGGCGAAGCCACTTTCCTTCGGCGGCGGGATTCACTTCTGTCTCGGCGCGCAGCTTGCGCGCATCGAAGCCGACGAGGCCCTGCGGGTGCTGTTCTCGCGGCTGCCGAATCTCGAACTCGAGCATGTGGACGCGCCGGATCGGAAACCCACGATCACCCTGCGCGGCCTCGAGCGCCTGCCCGCCCGCTGGTGAGCGACGAGACGGATCAGCGCAACGACGAGCCGCTGCTGCTCCTCGTTGCCGTGGGGCTGGCATGGATCGACCCGGGCTAGCTGCTGCCGGAGCGCAGCGCACTGCCGACGGCGCTGGATTTTGGCACCGCGGCGCTGCTCGTGATCTATGCCTTCGTCGGCTGGGAAAACGCCCTGGTACCGGCTGGCGAGACCCGCAATCCGGCCCGCGCCATGCCCAGGGGACTGTTTTGGGCTTTGGGGCTGGTGACGCTGCTCTACGTGCTCATTCAGACGGTTAGCCTGGCTGTTCTGCCAGATCTGGCGGAGTCGGAGCGCCCCCTGGTGGACGTGGGCGCGGTCCTGTTCGGTCCCGCTGGCGCAGTCCTGATCACCGTGGGCGTCATCATTTCTGTGGGCGGGAATCTGACCGGCGCGATGTTCACCGCGCCGCGTCTGACGTATGCGCTCGGACGCGAGGGCGCGCTGCCAGCCTGGGTCAGCACCGTGCATCCACTGTATCGCACGCCGTCGCGCTCGATTCTGCTGTTCGCCGTGGTGTCTTTCCTGCTCGCCGCGTACGGCACATTCATCTGGCTCGCGGCGATGAGCTCCCTGGTCCGGGTCGGCATCTACATGGCGTGCATCGCGGCGATGCCGCGTCTTCGGCAGGCTTTCCCCGAAGCAGAGGGGTTCCGGGTGCCGTTCGGATGGAGCATCCCGGTGGGGGCGTTCCTGGTGTGCGGATTGCTGCTCAGTCAGGTGGAGTGGCTGTCGCTGATCGTGACGGCGGTGGTCCTGCTCATCGGCGCCGCGATCTTTCTCTGGACCCGGTCACGACGCGTCGCCTGAACCGGCCGTCAATCTGCCTTCGTTCGGGCGCTGCTGCGCAGCGCATCGGGGTTTCGTCTTCGTTCGACACTCGCTTCGTTCGAAGGCGCTGACTTCGTTCGGGCGCTGCTGCGCAGAGCATCGGAGCGCCGCCCGGAGGGCGGCACTCCTTCCCACACACTATCCTCGGCTGCCTTCGATCGGAGGGAAATCGTTGTGGGAAGGAGTGGCGCGCCGCAGGCGCGGCGCTCCGATTGGCGGCGCAGCCGCCGACAGGCGAGACGCCTTGAGCACGGTGCAGTCTGCAGTCGCGACGCCGCCCCTATCGGGGCGACGTCAGCTCCCACTCGTGCTGGCGCAGTGGCGCGATAGTGCTCAGCGGGCGGCTTTGCGCTCCAGGGTCTCTTTGATCACCTGCTCGGAGACGTTCGCCGGACACGGCGCGTAGTGAGAGAACTCCATGGAGAACTGGCCACGACCGGATGTCATGGTGCGCAGGTCACCGATGTAGCCGAACATCTCTGAAAGCGGACATTCCGCCTTGACACGAATACCGGTGGGGCCGGGCTCCTGAGACTTGATCATCCCCCGGCGACGATTGAGATCGCCGATGACGTCACCGACATGATCATCCGGCGTGTAGACGTCCACCTTCATGATGGGCTCGAGCAGCTGCGGCGCAGCTTTCGGGACCGACTGCCGGTAGGCGGCCTTGGCGGCAATCTCATAGGCGATGGCCGAGGAGTCGACGGCGTGGAAACCACCGTCGGTCAGCGTCACCTTGACATCAAGCAGGGGGAAACCGGCCAGCACGCCTTCGTCCATGCTCACACGGAAGCCCTTCTCGACCGCTGGCCAGAACTCCCGCGGCACATTGCCGCCGGTGACTGTCGACTCGAACTGATAGCCGCTGTTCTGCTCACCCGGCTCGATTACGTAGTCGATCTTCGCGAACTGACCGGAGCCACCAGTCTGCTTCTTGTGGGTGTAGGTGTCTTCGACCCGGCGCGTAATGGTCTCACGGTATGCAACCTGGGGCTTGCCGACCACCACATCGACCCCGTGGGTCCGACGCAGAATGTCGACCTTGATGTCCAGATGCAGCTCGCCCATGCCCTTCATGATGGTCTCACCGGAATCCTCGTCGGTGACGATCCGGAACGACGGATCCTCCTGCACCATCTTCTGCAGAGCGACGCCGAGCTTGTCCATCGCGGCCTTGTCCTTCGGCGCGATGGCGATGGAGATCACCGGGTCGGGGAACACCATCGGTTCCAGGGTTGCCGGGCGATCCGGATCACAGAGCGTGTGGCCGGTCTGAGTGTGCTTCATGCCCAACAGCGCAACGATGTCTCCAGCGTGGGCAGAGTCTCGCTCCTCGCGGTGGTTGGCATGCATTTCGACGATGCGGCCAATGCGCTCGTTCTTACCGGTGAAGGTGTTGAGGACACTGTCGCCCTTCTTGAGCTTGCCGGAGTAGATCCGGGCGAAGGTCAGGGCACCGTAGCGGTCGTCCATGATCTTGAACGCCAACGCCCGCAGCGGGCCATCGGGATCGACGACGGCAACATTACCGGTCTCGTTGCCTTCGAGGTCGATCTCGGGCTGCGGCTCCACCTCGGTGGGGCTGGGCAGAAAGTCCACCACGGCATTGAGAACATTCTGCACGCCCTTGTTCTTGAAAGACGAGCCACAAAAGGTCGGGAAGAAATCGAGCTTGATCGTGCCCTTGCGAATGCAGCGCTTGATGTCTTCGATGGAAGGCTCCTCGCCCTCGAGATAGGCCTCCATCAGATCATCGTCCTGCTCGAGCGCGGTCTCGATCAGCTCTTCGCGATACTCGGCGACCTTTGCCTTGTACTCCTCGGGGACATCGACGAGTTGATACTTCTCCGGGTCTCCAGAATCATCCCAGAGCCACGCCTTTTCGGTGAGCAGATCGATGATGCCCTTGAAGTTTTCCTCCTCACCGATCGGCAACACCATGACCAGGGGCCGCGCGCCGAGAACGTTCTTGACCTGGTCGACCACGCGGTAGAAGTCGGCACCCACCCGGTCGAGCTTGTTGACGTAGATGATCCGTGCCACCTCGGATTCATTGGCATAGCGCCAGTTCGTCTCCGACTGCGGCTCCACGCCGCCCGAGCCGCAGAACACACCGACACCGCCATCGAGCACCTTGAGCGAACGGTACACCTCGATCGTGAAGTCCACGTGCCCCGGAGTATCGATGATGTTCAGGCGATGACCGTTCCAGAAACAGCTCGTGGCAGCGGACTGAATCGTGATGCCACGCTCCTGCTCCTGCTCCATGAAGTCGGTGGTGGCGGCACCATCGTGCACTTCACCGAGTTTGTGGATCTTGCCAGTGAGTTTCAGGATGCGTTCAGTGGTCGTCGTCTTGCCTGCATCCACGTGGGCGAAGATGCCGATGTTCCGATACAGCGATAGATCTGCCATGTCTGTTCTCTGAATCTGAGCCGTGAAAGTCCCGAATCGGCGCCCGCATCCGCCTCACACCAGCACACAACGCCCCGAGGTTCCGCCCGGCCTGAGCGGATTACCCTAAAGCGTTGAAAACCGAGAAGTTTTCAGATGACTGACCGAAAAGCGCCGCAGATATTACCACGGTGGCGGCAGCAACTCACTCGGAAACCTTCGTCGAAGCCCGCTCGTCTTCAGCCATGCGGCCTGCCACCCTCTCCAGACGGTTGCCGGTGAGGCCGAGACGACCGCAGCCTACAAGGCCGCGGCGGACTCCAGCCACGGGTGCAAGGAGGAACAGGTCACCGTTGCGGCCCAGCAGCTGTAGCGGGACGCCTGCCTCCCGGGCCACCACGGCGTGGGCAGCCAGGTGCGGCGGCTCCCCGTGAACGGGAACAGCGGTTTTGGGCCGCACCCACCGATAAAGGGTCCTCAGCTCGTCTTGACAGGGATGGCCGGAGGCGTGGATCAAGGCATCCTCGGCGGTGACCACCTCCACGCGCTGCTGTTCGAGCCGACGCAAGAGCCGGTTGAGCCCGTCCTCGTTGCCGGGAATCACCCGCGAACTGAACACGACCCTGTCGCCGGTCTCGAGTTCGAGGTCCGGATGACTGCCTCGAGCAAGTCGGTCCAGCGCAGCCCCGGGATCTCCCTGACTGCCGGTGGCGACTACCAGGATCTCCTCCCGGGGCAGGTAGCCGAGTTCACGGGCAGGCACGAGATCACGAACGGGATGCCACAGGCACGCCTCACGCGCTGCCGCCACCATGTTGTGCAGCGACCGGCCAAGGACGCTCATGTGGCGGCCTGTCGCCAGGGCGACCTGGGCAAGCGTGTGCAGGCGCGCGATGTTGCTGCCGAAAGCGGTTACGACGACGCGCCCGCGCGCCTCGCCGACGACCCGCGTGAGGCCCGGTAGCAGCTCTGCCTCCGAGGTGGAGTGGCCCGCGACCATGGCGTTGGTCGAGTCGCAGACCATCGCGTCTACGCCCTCCTCCGCCAACGCCTCGAAAGCGCTTGCGACGGTCGCGTCGCCTACGACCGGGTCCGGGTCCAGTTTCCAGTCGCCCGTGTGCAGCACTTTGCCAGCCGCCGTCCGAATCATCAGCGCGTGAGCCTCGGGTATGGAGTGAGTCAGGCGCAGCCACTGCACGTCGAACGGACCCAGCAAGCTACGAGCTCCCGACTCCATGACCTCGATCGGAACCTGGCCCGCAAGGCCGACCTCGGCAAGTTTTCGCGTCAGAATCGCAGCCGTGAAGCCGGAGGTGATGACGCGACAACCGAGGCGTGGCCAGAGATGGGCGACCGCACCTACATGATCCTCGTGCGCATGGGTCACGAGCAACGCCTCCAGGTCATCACGGCGTTGCACGATGAATTCCGGATCGGCCATCTGCACATGCGGCCCCGCTTGCCCCTCCTTCGCGAATGTCACACCACAATCCACCATCAGCCAGCGACCAGCGTGACCGTAGAGGTTCAGGTTCATACCGATCTCGCCGGTTCCGCCGAGGGGCAGAAACCAGAGATCCTCGGAATCGGGATGCATGCGCTACTCCCATATGCGCGAAGCGGGCTGCGTGCGACGGCACACCAGTGAAGGTCAAAGACGATGCACAGGTTGCAGCGTCGTTCGACAGGGTACCCGAATAGGTCATCCGGTCACCGTAAAGTGGAACGCCGACATGCTTCCGTAATCCAATGCGGCATGATGGGCCGGTGGATCCGGCCCATCCTCAGCCACCCGGTCGCAACCCGAGCGTTCGCGTTGCCGCCGAGAAGGAAGCCGTTACATGCCCGGCCTGCGCTCGCGACCGCTCGATGACCTGCTCTGGCTGCTGCCGCTGGGTTTCGCCCTGGTACTGCTGCACCAGCTTGGCCGCTTGCTGGCGGACGTCGGCATCGTCATCGTGTGGGTGGCCGCGACGATCCTCATAGGGTTTGGCAGCTTCCTGCGCCAGCGTATCCGCCGTAGAGCCTGGCTCACGGCCTACGTTGCGCCAACGAGCCCTCTCGCGCGCTGGCTGCGCGGCGGCATCTTGCTGCTCGCCGCCCAGCTTCTGCTCGCGGCGGCGCTGGCCGTCGTTCTGCTGGCCGGCACCCTGCGCCTGGCGAGTCCGGGCGAACTCGTGCTCATGCTTGCCGCCCTGCCTCTCCTCGTACTACTGCGGAGCTCGGCGGAACGGCTCTTCGCGCCGCACATCTCCGCGCACTATCTGCCGGAAGCAGCCTGGCGCTGTGCGTTGCTTACGACCTTCGTCCTGCTTTGCGGGGCGCTGCTGGCGAGCGCGCTGTGGCGTCCGGGCCCGGACTTCAGCCATGTGAGCCTGGAACAGGCCGCGTGGCACATGGCCGCGCGCGAAGACGCCCGCAGTGATCTCCTGGCCCGAGCTCTGGCTGCGGCAGGAGCACTCGAGGGTGTGCGCTGGTGGCTGGCCCAGCATGCACTGCCCCGCCTGGAGTGGCCGCTCCTGCTCTGGCTCGGTTGGGCGCTGGTTCTGCTCAAGAGTGCCGTTTTGGTCTGGGCCTGGCTGCACTGCTGCGCCGGGGCTATGCTGTTCAGAAGCCTGTGGGAACGCCATCATGTCACGTCCCCCTGACCTGCCGGCGGTGCTCCAGTACGCAGTCCCGCTGGCGGGATTCATCCTCCTGCTGTTCCTTGCCGTGAAGCCACCATTGACTTGGCCCGACCGCGTCGGAGCCTCGGTGGACGTGCGCGTGGGCGCCACGGAGTACCGCATCGCCCGTGAGGAGCTGCCGTGGCTCGAACGCTGGCTGCTCGATACGCTCGAGCAGGGCGAGTCCGGGGTGACCGCGACAGCCGTCGACCGGCTCGATGGCGAACTCGCGAAGCTGTTCGATCTCGCCCATGCTCGCGTCCCGGACCTCGCAGATTGGTACTACTCACTGGCAGGCGAGTACACGCGCCTGGTCACCCCTCTGATGATCAGAAGCGGCGTCCTGGAGCCGGACCATCTGGCCGAGCGCACTGAGCGCATGCTGTTCGGTGAGCGGCTGCTCAGCGAGCATCTTGGTGACGTGCGCGAAGACGTCGACGCTCTTCTGACCGAGCAGCTTCGCAGTCAGCAGCAGGCCTGGGTCAGCCAGCTCGACGCGACCCTCGAGCGCATGTCGACAGAAGCGTCCGCCAGCAGCGAATCCGCGTTGGACCTGACACCGCTGGCTGCACGGCTCAGTGGGCATGACAATCCGGAATTCCAGGTGCGGATCGGGGCGAGCAGCTCAGTCGGCCTGGGTGCGGCTGCGGGGCCGATGATCTGGCGCGCGGCCAGCCGCCGAGCGGCAGCCAGCGGCCGTGTGGCGGCAACCCGCACGACTGCGCGCGCCGCCAGCAGAGCCGGAAGCGCGGCGGCTGGCGGGGCACTGGCCTGTGCGCCCACCGGACCTGCGGCCCTGGGCTGCGCGCTCGTTGCCGGGACCGGCGCCTGGCTGGGCACCGACTGGCTCCTCCTGCGGATCGACGAACACCGCCACCGGGCCGAGTTCGAAGCCGCGGTTCACGCTGCACTCGTGGCGACCAGGGCCAGTCTGCGCGAAGAACTCACCGGTCACTACGAGCGCGCCAGTCAGACCCGCCGCTATGCACTCGGTGCCGAGATCGAATACACGTTCATTCCTGCGTATAATTTGCACAATCAGCGCTAGCCGGCCAGGTGAGGCAGCAAGCATTCCATGCGCCGGTTCGCCCCCCAAATGGAGACACCATGATGCGCACCTTTCGATTGGCACTGCCACTGGCATTACTCGTGTTGGCATCGATGTCGTTCGCAGACTTCAGCCGACCAACGGAAAATGTCTGGCTGGGAGGCCCACCAAGCGAGGCCGACCTCGACGCCATGGTCGAAGAGGGTCTTGGACTGGTGATCGACCTGCGCACATCCGAGGAAGGAATCGAAGAAACTGAACAGGCAGCGCGTGATCGCGGCTTGCGCTACCTGAATATTGCGGTCGGTCGCGAGCTGGCCGACGAAGACCTCGTTGCCGAGACAGGGGCGGCGCTCGAGCAAGCGCTCGCCGACGGCGAGCGGGTGCTCCTGCATTGTGCAAGTGGTAATCGCGCGGGCGAGATCTGGGCCCGCCATCGCGTACAGCAGGGCATTTCCGCGGAACGCGCTCTGGCAGAGAGCAGGGCCTCGGGTACTCGCGGCGAACGGCTCGAACAGCTCCAGGAGATCCTCGCGGCGGAATGAAGTCGCGTCAGCATGGCACTCACGCCGAACTTCGGCGCGCAGCGAGCATGCACAGGGCAGGGACCACGAACATCAGGATCGCAGTCCCGACGAGCACTCCGAAGCCGATGCTGACCGCCAGCGGGATGAGAAACTGAGCCTGGATCGAGCGCTCGAAGATCAGCGGCGCCACACCCAGAAAGGTCGTCAGGGCGGTCAGCAGGATGGGCCGGAAGCGGCCTAGCGCTCCCGTAAGCACCGCGTCTTCCCAGGACCGCCCACTCGCCGCCTCTTCGTTGATGAAGTCGATCATCACCAGCGAGCCATTGATGATCACACCCGCCAGACCGACGATTCCGAAAATGCTGACGACGGTGAGCGGCAGCCCAAGCAGCAGGTGACCAAACAGGGCGCCGATCAGGCCGAGCGGAATCACCGCCATGACGATTATCGGCTGCAGGTAGGAGCGAAAGGGAACCGCGAGCAGCGCATAGATGAAGAACAGCGCCAGCGGGAACGCCAATGCCAGGGCCCCGAAGGCATCGCCCTGCTCGCGTTGCTCGCCCGCGAACTGCCAGCTCAGACCGGGCAGCTCGGCCACCAGTGCCGGCATCACCGAATCGGCCAGCCGCTCGTTGACCTGCTGACCCGTGATCCGGGCCGCGTCGACATCCGCCGAGACGGTCACCACCCGCTGGCCGTCGCGTCGCCGAATCGACGCCGGTGAGCGTGCCCATTCGATCTCTGCCACATCCGCAAGCGGCACCAGCGTACCGCCCGACGCCTTGATCCGATACTGCTCGAGCCAGCCGAGACTCGATCGCGAATCCGCATCGAGACGCAGGAGCACCCGGACCTCATCCCGTCCGCGCTGCACCCGGAGCGCCTCGTCCCCGAACAGCGCCGCACGAACCTGACGGGCAAGATCGGTGGTCGTGAAGCCGAGCACCCGGCCGCGCTCGGTCAGCCTGAACTGCAATTCGCGCTTACCCGCATCGCGATCGTCGCGAATGCTGTGAACGCCAGCCATGCGGGTCAGGGCCGCAACCAGCTCGTCCGCAGCTCGATCACGGATGGCCGCATCTCGAGCACCGAGCTGCAGCTGAATCGGTGCACCGAGATCCACGATCCGCGAAGAGTACCGCAACCGCAGCGCCTGCACCTCGGCGGCACTTGCGTCACGCCAACGCGCCTCGAAGCGCTCGCTGCTGAACGGTCGCAGTTCCGGCTCGATCAGCTCGACGACGACGGATGCACGGTGGCCTTCGACGATTCCGGCAGGATCACCAAGGGGCGTCGGCGGAGCGAGACTGCGTCCGACGCTGTAGGCCACACCCGATACCGGCGAGCGCTCGAGCCCGAACTCTGCAGCCATGGCTTCTCCGGTCGCGGTCGCACTCTCGAGAAGAAGGCGTGCCATGTCTTCGGTCACCCGCGCCGGCGTGCCTTCCTCGAGCTCGAGTTCGGCACTTACGTAACGGCCTTCGATGAGCGGGAAGAACCCGCCGCGTATGAGTCCGTTCGTCACCAGGCCGATTGCGAGCGCCGTGGCGACGAGCGCACAGGCGAGGGTGAAGAACGGTCGCTCCATGGCCGTGGCAACCCAGCCTCGCAGCGGTCCCTCGGTGAAATTTGCGAGTGCCGCGGCGAACCTCACCCGCACACGGTCGACCCCCGCCAGCAGGGGCTGCTGCGGGCGCCGGCTCCAATCCACTCGCGACAGGTGCCAGGGCAGGATCAGGAGCGCGGCGATCAACGACATGGCGAGGACGATGATGACGACCTGGGGAATCTCCCGGAAGAATTTTCCCACCGGCCCGGGAATGACCATCAGCGGGCTGAACGCCACCATAGTGGTCGTGACCGCAAACATGACCGGAACGGCGATGCGGCGCGCGCCGTCGACTGCCGCCTGCTGCCGTTCGACGCCACGTTCGCCGACGCGGTAGACGTTCTCTCCTGTGACGATGGCCGCATCGACGACGATGCCGATGGCGAGGATGAACGCGAACAGGGAAAGCTGATTGATGGACAATCCGAGCGCGCTCATGACCGCGCCGGTGGCGACGAAAGAAACGAAAATGCTGACTGCAATGAAGAATGCGAGGCGCACGTCGAGAAAGAGGGTCAGCGCGAGCAGCACGAGAATGAGTCCGGCAGTGCCGTTCTTCAGCAGCAGCTCGAGGCGCTTTTCGAGTTCTTCGGCGTCGTTGCGCCAGACGTGGACTGCGACGCCCGCCGGCAGCTCGGGTTGCAGGACCTCGTCGAGATAGCGTTCGACTTCGGCGACGAGCGCGAGCAGCCGCTCGTCGCCGACCCGGAACACCTGCACGAAGGCCGCGGGTCGACCATCGTAGCGCGTGAGTAGATCCTCGTCGCGAAAGTCGTCCCTTACGGTGGCCAGGTCACGCAGGCGCAGCACGCCGCCATCCGCACTGTTGCGGACGACGATCTGTTCGAAGTCCTGGCGCTCGAGATTGCGTCCGAGCGTGCGGGCGAGGATTTCGCCATCCGGAGTCACCATGCGCCCTCCAGGCAATTCCAGGCTCGCGGCCTGCACCAGCGCCGCAGCTTCACCGAGCGACAGGTCCAGCTCCCGCAGGCGATCCGGGTGAAACTCGATGGCCACCTCGTAATCGCGCACCCCAGTGACCTGCGTCAACGAGACTGCGGGCAGCGCCGCCAAGTCCTCCTTGATGCGAAAGGCGAGCTCGCGCAAGCCGCCCTCGTCGATGTCCCCGTACACCACCAGTTCGATCACGCGCTGACGGTTGCTCAGTTCCCGAACCTCAGGCCGTTCCGCTTCTTCGGGAAAGGTCGTGATGCGCTCCACCTCGGCCCGGATCTCTTCCAGTCTTTGCCGGACGTCTTCGCCGTCGGCGAGCTCCGCCGTGACCACGGCCACGCCCTCACCCGCCACCGCGAACAGCTCCCGCACACCCTCGATCGCCCGGACGGCTTCCTCGATCGGCTGCACCACTGCCGCCTCGACCTCCTCCGGTGAGGCTCCGGGGTAGCGCACTCTGACCTCGATCCGATCGAGACTGAACTCGGGGAAGATCATCTGCCCCATGGTCAAAAAGCCGACGCCGCCGGCCGCGAGCAGAGAAAGCATGAGCAGATTCGTCGCGACCCCGTTGCGGACGAACCAGCCGATGAGACCGTTCATGGCGCGGCTTCCCGACGCTGCCGTACCTGTACCTGCATGCCCTCGGTGACCGCCGGCAGCGCCGTGGTCATCACTTCGCCCTCCTCGCCGAGCTCGTCGGAGTGAACGAAGACGTCGTCGCCGCTGAACAGCAGCGGCTCGACCCTTGCGGACATGAGGAGCTCGTCGTCGAGCACGCGCCAGACGAGTCCCGGTTCGCGCTGCAGGGCGCTGCGCGGCAGGCGGTAGTACGCGGTTTGCGGTTCGATCCGCAGGGTCACGTTGACGAATTCACCGCGCCGAACCGGACTCGCGGCAGCCACGCGAAAGGTCAGCAGGACGGTCCGGCTGGCCTCGTCGATCGAGCGGGCGAGACGCGGCTGACTGAGTACGGCGGCGTGACCCTGTCCGACATCGAGCCCGGCACCGAGCGCCTGCCTGCGCCACGCCGCCTCCAGCATCGGCAGCTCGGCCTGGGTCAGCGGGATGCGCACTTCGCGCTCATCGACGGTGACGATATGCGCCAGGATGGCGCCGGGCTGGGCAACGTCTCCGGGAGCCACCGCGACCTCGATCACCTCGGCCGCGAATGGCGCTTGGAGCACGCTGCGTTCGATATCCAGCGCCACCGCAGCGAGCTGAGCGTCGACACGCTCCACCGCAGCCTCGGCAGCGGTCAGCCGCGCCCGTAGTTCGTCGAGCTGGTCGCCGGCAACGAAGTCCTGCCGGGCCAGGTCCGAGAGGCGCGAGAAACGCAATTGCAGTTGCTCGCGCTCCGCCCGTCGGGCACGCCGCTCGGCTTCGAGCTCGGCCTGCCGGACGATCAGGTGGCGGTCGTCGAGCCGCAGCAGTTCGGTACCGCGTGCGAGGCGCCCTCCGGGACGCAGATCCGGGTGCACGGACACGACCCGGCCGCTGATTTCCGACGCCAGGCGCGTCTCGTGCAGCGCGTGGATCCGGCCCAGGCGCTGGACCGCGATCGCATCCTCACTGCGCCGGTAAGGCGCCACGGCCACCAGCGGTCGGGTATCGGGCGGTTCGACACTGACGGCTTCCGGGCTCAGCGCACGCTGCAGCGCGAAGCCCCCGAGCGCGATCACGATCAGCGCGAGCCAGGACAGGTCGCGGCGAGGCTTGCCGGGTGCGGAGCCGGGAGGAACGGAATCGGTCATGCCAGCCATCCTTAATAACTGACTGGTCAGTTATTAAAAGCAAGAGTAAGCTGCCCTTGCGTTGCGCACAAGAGAAACCCGCACAGCCCCCGGAATTCCAGCCATGGCCCGATCACATCGCCGCCGCAAGGACGCACGCCCCGGAGAAATCCTCCAAGCGGCCCTCGCCGAGTTCGCGGCGCATGGATTCGCCGCGACCCGGCTCGAGGACATAGCCAAGCGCGCAGGCATCACCAAAGGCACGATCTACCTCTACTTCGACGATAAGGAGTCCCTGTTCCGGGCCCTGCTGCAACAAGAGGCGGGCCGTGAGTTCGACGCCCTGGACAAACTGCTCTCGGACTACACCGGTCCCGCCGAAGCGCTCCTGCGCACGCTGGTCAACGAATTCGGGCGCCGCATCCTGCAGTCGGAGTTCCGCCACCTGCTGCGCCTCTTGATCGCCGAGGGGCCGAAATTTCCGGACCTGCTGGCATTCCACCATGCCGAGATCATCGGTCGCGGTCGGGCGCTGATCAGCCGGGTGATCCGCTATGGGATCGAACGCGGCGAGTTCCGGGACAACGGACTCGCGCAGGTTCCGCAGCTGATCGCGGCGGGGCCCATCCTGTTGATGATCTGGCAGACCCTGTTCGCGGACATCGAAACCCTCGACGCACCCCGCTACCTGGACACGCTCGCAGACACCCTGCTGCACGGCATCCTCGAGCGACCGCGAACCTGACTCCAGCAAGCCGACGGCGCAGGTCGGCTGCCCTCACCGGTGCAGGCGCGTAGACTCGTCCGCTTCGGGGCATGTCGGGGACTTCGGACGAATGGACGCGGACGCGGGCAGCTGCCTCAATTGCGGAACGCCACTTCAGGGCCCCCACTGTCACGCCTGCGGTCAGCCCGTGAAGGGTCTGGTCCGGCCGCAGAAGAACATCGTTCACGACTTTCTCGACACGGTCTTCGAGTACGACTCGCGCATCTGGCGCACGCTGGTGCCGCTCTATCTGCTGCCCGGCAAGACTACTCGCGATTACCTCGCCGGGCGGCGCATGCGTTTCGTCCTGACCTTTCGCCTGTTCTTCGTCCTCACCGTAGTGACCTTCCTCGTGCTGCAGTGGCGTCTCGGCGACACGTCGCTCGATTTCGGCGGCGGCGGGGCCATCGACCGCGCAGAGAGCGTGGCGGAACTCGACGCGACGCTCGCGGAGTTGCGGGAGCAGTTCGCCGAAACACGCCGGGAACTCGAGGCCGATCCCCAGCGGGTCTACGGGCTCAGCGGGGTGATCGCTGCCGAGCGCGCAGTGGTCGCCCTGCATGCGCACAGCTTTCTCGGCATGGCGGTGCTCATGGCCCTCGCCCTGGGCGGGCTGCAGCAGTGGCTGGCGAACGGCGGCGGTTTCCTGGCGGGCACCTTCGCGCGGCTCGCAGCCGCCGCCTGGTGGTGGATCCCGATCTACCTGTACGTCATGCAGCGAAGAGTCTACGCGCAGGGCTGGGCACTCACTGCGGTCAAGTTTTTCTGATCGGTTTGACCTACGCCATCATGCTCATCCTGGCGACGGTCATCGCGGTGATCATGAGCGTTATCACCGCCTGAGTCAGCGGCGACACTCAAGTTCGCGCATGGCCTCTTCGGGCTCTAACAGGCCGTCACCGCCCGCACCCGTGATCCAGTCCAGCAGGTCCGCACGCGTGGTCGCCGCACCGCTGTAACGTGTAAGCATGTGAAAACCGTCGGGATAGTGCCGCACGCGCCAGTCTCCGCGCTCGTCACTGTCACCGAGGGAACCGAGGAGTTTGCAGATGGCCTGCCCGGGAACGAGATCATCACGACTGCCATAGAGTAAGAGGACCTCTCCCGTCACCGCGGGCGCCGCGACGAGCGCCGCATGCATCAGCTCGGCCAGACCGGCCACCGCCTCCACCCGCGGATGATCGAGGACCAGGGGATCGTCGCGTAGCGCCGCCATGACCTCTTCCTGGTCCGAAGGCCTGTAGCCCAAGGCCTGGCCGAGTTCCACCGACAGCGGTAGTCCGGGCACCAGCCGTTCCGCCAGCCAGAGCGCGACGCGCTGGTGGCCTGGCATGACGGTCTCCCCCACCACCGCAGGGGCCAGCAGCAGGGTACCGGCGAGCTCGGGCGGATGCTCGTCCGCCATCAACAGCATCGCGACGGCGCCGCCCATGCTCTTGCCGAGCAGATAGAGCGGAATGTGCGGGTAGCGCGTCCGGAGCAGGTCCAGCGCGAGGCGCGCATCGCCTGCGAGGACGTCCTTGCCCGGCCACAGTCCGGCGTGCTCCGATTCACCGAACCCACGCTGGTCGAACGCATATAGCGCTACCCCTGCGTCGGTAAAGGCCTCGGCAATCGCCGCGAAGCTGCCGCCGTGATCGTTGAAACCGTGCAGTGCCAGGACCACTGCACGAGGGTCCGCATCAGGCGCCCAGACATGCAGGCGCAGCTGGACATCGTCCGCCGTGACGAACGCGTCGGCAGCCATCGCGCCTGGGCCCTGCGCCGCGCCCACCGGCATGGGCACGCTGCGACACGCCACCAGGAACACGAGCAGGCCGAGACCGAATAAGCGTCGCATCGTCATTCCGCCAGCTTCACGCCGACCCGAACAGGCCGACCACCTTCGACTTCGCGCACCGTCAGGCGACTGGCACCTAGACTGACGCGGTCGCCGACGACCACCCGGTCCCCGAGACGGGAACGGATCACGTCATCCAGCGTTCGACCCCGCTCGTTGGGTCTTAGTTCGAGGCCGTAGAGGGCCGCGACATCATCCGCGGGCGCATCCGCAGCAAGCACGAACTCGCCGAAGAAGGCCTGAGCAGCCAGCGGGCCTTCCGCCGGCAGCCGGGCGAAGCAGGCCGCCACCTTTTCGTAGCTGTCCTGGGGAAGCAGCAGGAGGGCCACGTCGTGCGCCTCGAAGCGAGCGTCAGGCCCCGGGTCGATCAGTTCCCCATCGCGGATGAGGCCGACACAGGCGCTGTGCTCCGGAAAGGAAGCGTCGATGACCTCCTCGAACGTTCTTCCGACGGCAAACGTTTCCGGTTGAACCTCGAACTGCACCAGCTCGTAGGCCTGACGCGCCGGAAGCTGCAGCAGCTGCCGGTCCATGGGTTCTCCGAGCGCTGGCACCTGTACCTGAAACACCCGCGCCGCCAGTGGCACTGTCGTGCCTTGGATGATGAGGGACACCAGCACCACCGCAAAGGTGACGTTGAACATGAGCTCCGCCTGCGGAAGACCGGCGATCATGGGAAAGACCGACAGCACGATCGGTACGGCGCCACGCAGTCCGACCCAGGCGATGAAGCCCACCTCCCGGGGCGGAAACCGGAACGGCAGCAGGCCGAGCGTCACCGCCACGGGCCGGGCGACCAGAATCAGAAACAGCGCAATGAGGATCGCCGAGGGCGCATCGGCAAGCATCTGCGTCGGCTTCACCAGCAGGCCGAGGACCAGGAACATGCCAGCCTGGCTCAGCCAAGCCAGGCCATCCATCACCCGCAGGACGTGCTCGGTGGCATCGCTGCGCCGATTGCCCACCACCAGTCCCGCCAGATAGATGCCGAGGAAGCCGCTGCCGCCCATGAGATTGATCGTGGCGAACAGGGCGAGCCCCCCGGACACGACCAGCAGGGCATAGAGGCCCTCGACCAGCTTCACCCGCGCCAGCAGTTCTGCGAGCAATCGCCCGCCGGCGACACCACCGAGAATCCCGAGGCCTAGCTGCAGGGCCAGACTCCACCCGAGCGGACCAAGGCCGGGGCCTTCGCCCATGGCCAGCCATTCCACCATGACGATCACGAGAAAAATGGCCATGGGATCATTGGAGCCGGATTCGATTTCGAGCGTCGCCTCCACCCGCTCGTTGAGCCGATCCGCGGAGCGCCGCAGCAACGCGAACACAGCGGCGGCATCGGTCGAACCGACGATGGCGCCGAGCAGCAGTGCCACCCGCCAGTCCACGCCGAGCAGCCACCACGCGAACAGACCGACCGCGCCCGCCGTGATCAGGACACCGGCAGTGGCGAGCGACACCGCCGGCTGCAGCGCCACCCGGAACGTCTTCATCTGGGTGCGCAAACCACCGTCGAGCAGGATCACGGCGAGCGCGAGATGGCCGACCAGCATGGCCAGCTCGAAGTTGTTGAAGACGATGCCTCCAGGACCGTCCTCACCCGCAAGCATGCCCACTACGAGGAATACCAGCAGCAGAGGCAGGCCGAGGCGCGCCGACACCAGGCTCGCGAGCACACTGACGAACAGCAGCATGCCGCCGAGCAGGATCAGGGTGTTGCTTGCTTCCAAGTCGTTCCCCCTGTCAGGAGCGAGTCGTGTGGTCGGAATTCAGGTTCGAACGCGACTGCCCATGACGCTGCTGCTCATGGCGGAATTTGCCAACAGCTGGCGAAAGCCGCTACCCGGCAGGGAAGCATCGCGACCAGGAAGCTGCGCTGATCCCTGAAAATTCAGGTGGTTAGGCAGCGACCGCAAGCTGGCACGAATCCTGAGATGGGGAACGTCGCACACGCTGCCACGGGATCCACTGCCTGCCATGAGCGCACCTCCCCCGACCCCTCATCACTCGCCGGATGCGAAAGGCAGATCCTCGCTGATGGAGCTGTTCGTGCGCCATCGCGTGGCCGCCAACCTGGTGATGATCATGATGATCCTGGCCGGGGCCTGGGCCGCGCGCCATGTTACCACCCAGTTCGATCCGGACGTGCAGTGGCCCGGCATCTGGGTGGAGATCACCTGGCCGGGTGCCAGCGCCGAGGACGTGGAACAGATGATCACGATCCCGGTGCAGCAGCAGCTCAGGACCATTCCGGACATCAAGGAGGTGCGCTCCATCACGGTTCCGGGGCGTTCGCGCATGCTGGTGGAGATGGACCACCGCGCCGACCTGACCCTCGCCCTGGACCACGTCAAGCAGCAAGTTGCCACGGTGCGCAACCTGCCAGGGGACATCGAACCGCCGGTCATCCACATCGATCGCAACCTGGAGGACATCGCCACCATTCTGGTCACGGGTCCCGGCGAGCTGGCAGAGCTGGTGCCGCTGGTCCGCGCCTTCGAACGGCAGCTCAGGGCCCGCGGCATCGAAGACGTGCAGTTGCGCGGCATGCCCGAACAGGAGCTGGCCATCATGGTTGGCACCGATCGGCTGACAGAACTCGATACCACACTCGAAGCGCTGGCCGGAGAGATCGCCCGCCTCTCCACGGACGTTCCCGCCGGTACGGTCGGCCGCGCGCAGGGGGCGCGGCAGCTGCGAGGGCTCGATCAGCAGCGCAGCGTGCAGGGCTTCGAGCTCCTGGAAATCGGCCGCGACGGCGACCTCGTTCGGCTGAAGGACTTCGCCGAGGTCCGGCACCGCAGTCGCGAAGACCAGGTCCAGGTTCGACAACAGGGCCGGCCCGCCATCGAAATGGTCCTGAACCGTGCCCGCGGTACCGACGCCTTCTTCGCATCGCGGATCGTCTACGACTGGCTCGACGACGTGCGGCCGGAGCTGCCGGAAGGCGTGACGCTGGACATGACCTGGGAAGCACGGGACTTCCTCGCCGATCAGCTCACGCTGATCGGCCGGAACGGCCTCACCGGGCTCGCCCTGGTGGTACTGGTGCTGCTGCTGTTCCTCGGAGGTCGGGCCGCAGGCTGGGTGTCCCTCGGCATTCCCGTGAGCTTCGCCCTCGCGCTAGCCATCTACTGGGGCGTGTTCGACGGCGGCATCAACATCCTCGCCCTGATCGCGTTCATCATGGCGACCGGGATCGTGGTGGACGACGCCATCGTCGTCGGAGAGGACATCGTCACCCAGCACCAGCAGGGCCTCGACGCCGAGAGCGCGGCCGTGGCCGGTGCCCGCCGCATGTGGACACCGGTGGCCACAGCCTCGCTAACCACCCTGGCGGCCTTCGCGCCCCTGCTTCTGTTCGGTGGCCCCTTCGGCGAGATCATCCTCACCCTGCCGATGGTGCTGCTGTGCATCATCCTCGCGTCACTGGTGGAATGCTTTCTGGTCCTGCCGCACCACCTCAAGACCAGCCTCGCCCGCCCCGAGCAGCAGCCGGGTACGTTTCGCCGTCGCTTCGACGCCGGCTTCGAGACCTTCCGCGAGCAGTGGTTCCGGCCGCTGCTCCAGCGCGCCCTCGCCCGGCCCGGCGTGACGCTGTGCTGCGCGGTAGCGGCGATGCTGGTGGCCTTCTCGCTGATGGCTTCGCAGCGCGTCGGCCTGAACATGGTCACCGGTATGCAGTTCGAGTCCCTGCAGGCGGACATCCGCTTCGCCGCTTCGGCGACACCCGCGGAACGTGATGCCTTCATCGCTCACCTCGAGGACACCCTGCTCGCGACCCGGGAGGAACTCGGTGCGGAAAACATCGAACACTGGGTCAGCCGCAGCCACCTGGCGCACTTCGACAACGAGCAGCAGCGCGGTCCGGAGTACGCATCCATTCACAGCGGCTACGCCTTCGAGGAGGAGCGCAGCGTCGCACCGCAGACGTTCCTCGAGGCCTGGCAGCGGCGCGTGACCACGCCGCCGGTGGTCGAGGAGTTGCGCATGCGGGTCGCAGGGGGTCCGAACGCTGGCGGGCCCGACATCACCTTCCGCCTGCGCGGCCGGGATGCGATCACGCTGAAGTCCGCCGCCGAAGATCTCGCCGCGCGCCTGGCCCGCTACGATGGCGTCACGGAGGTGGGCGACGACCTTCCCTGGGGACGGGAGCAGTGGATCTTCAGGCTCACGTCCGAGGGTCGCGCGCTCGGGCTCACCCCGGCGGAACTCGGGCGGCAGCTGCACGCCGCCTACAACGGTCATCGGGTGCAGATCTTCAACCGCGACGAAGCCGAACTCGAAGTACGCGTGATGCTGCCGGATGCCGAGCGCCGTGACCTCGCTTCGTTGCGCCGGTTCCAGGTCGCGACACCCAACGGCGGCATGCTGCCGCTCGCCACGGTGGCGGAACTGGAATCGCGCCGGGGCATCGACACCATCCGCCACGTGGACGGCGAACTCGCCGTGCGGGTCAGTGCCTGGGTGGATTCCAGCGGCGGCAACGCCATGCAGATCCTCACCGACGTGCGCGACAACGCCCTGCCGGACCTGCGCCGCCAGTGGGACGTCGAGTCCGGCCTGTCCGGCAAGTCCCTGCAGGACGAGCAGATGCTCCAGACCATGCAGAGCGGCGCCCTGCTCACCCTGGTTTTCATCTATCTGATCCTCACCTGGGTGTTCGCATCCTGGATCTGGCCGTTGGCCATCATGATCACGATTCCCTTCGGCCTCACGGGCGCCATTGCCGGACACTGGCTGATGGGCATGGACATGGGGGTCATGTCGCTGCTGGCGTTCTTCGCCCTCACCGGCGTGGTCGTCAACGACTCCATCGTGCTGGTGACGTTCTTCCGGCGCGCTGTGGAGGCAGGCAGCAGTATCCGCGACGCCCTGGAGTACGCTGCCTGCTCGCGCCTGCGGGCGGTGATCCTGACCACGCTGACCACCATCGCCGGCCTCAGCCCGCTGCTGTTCGAGACCTCGTCGATCGGCATGTTCATCGTTCCGATCGCCGTGACCTTAAGTTTCGGACTCGCCTTCGCCACCCTGCTCGTGCTGCTGGTG
Organism: Pseudomonadales bacterium; assembly: GCA_007131295.1. Classification (GTDB taxonomy): domain Bacteria; phylum Pseudomonadota; class Gammaproteobacteria; order Pseudomonadales; family Azotimanducaceae; genus SLTB01. Next base: position 27,879 of record SLQW01000019.1, read on the forward strand.
GTGCCGGCGCTGATCCTGCTCATCGAGGGGGCGAGCCAGCGCGTCAGGCTCGGCGCCCGCCGCATTCTGGAGCGCGCGCCGCTGCCTGCGGTCGCCGCGCCGTCTCACGAGGGAGACCTGAAGGCATGAAACTCCAACTGCCAGGACCATTCATCGCCCGCTTGCTGCCCGGTGCGGCCGTGCTGCTGATCGGCATCGGCGTCGCCGGCACCCTGATCGCGACCACGCCGAAGCCGCCCCAGGCCGAAGCGGAAGAACGCGCCCACGCGGTATCCGTGCAGGTGGTGGAGCCCGGACTGCGCGCGCCCGCCATCAGTGTCTTCGGCCGCCTCGAAGCGGCATCGGTCACCGATCTTGAAGCGCCGCTGGCCGCCCCGGTCACCGCCGTCGAAGTTCGCGAAGGCCAGTGGGTGGAAGCCGGAGAAATTCTCGTCAAACTCGACGCCACCCAGGTACGTCTGGATCTCCGGGCGCGGCAGGCGGAGACGCGCCAGGCCCGCGCTGAGCTGGCATCGCTCGAGGCGGACGCCGCGCTCGCTGCGAGCATGGCCGCCGAACAGGAGGCCCTCGCTGAAATCGCGAGCGCGAAACTCGCCCGCTTCGAGGAACTCTACGAGCGCAGGATGGTGGCACGAGCGCTGCTCGACGAGGTACGTGAGGACGCCGCCCGCGCGCGCATGGCGGTGGCGCGCCACCGCAGCGAACTCGCCGACTATCCGAACCGGATCGCACGCCAGGAAGCTGCCGTGGTGCGGGCCGAGGTGGCGGAGGAGCGCCAGCGAGTGGACCTCGAGCGCACCCGCATTCGTGCGCCGTTCGCCGGTCCGGTGCTCGTCGTCCATGTCGCCCGCGGCAATCAGGTCCTGCCCGGCACCCCGCTGGTGCGGCTCGCGGACGCCGACAGCTTCGAAGTGAGGGCGACCTTGCCGGGCAGCTACGCGTCGCGCTTGCGCCGGCAGCTTCAGGACGGCGTGCAGGCCGCGGCGAGCGTCGAAGTCGCCGGGGCGTCGATCGAACTCGAACTACTGCGGCTGGCCAGTGCGCAGAAGAATGGCCGCAGCGGCATCGACGCCTTCTTCGCCATCGACGCGGGAGAACTGCTCGAACTCGGGCGCGTGGTCGAAGCGCGCGTGACGCTGCCTGCCGAGCCGGACCTGGTGGCACTCCCGGTGCAGGCGATCTACGAGAACAACCGCATCTATCGGGTGGAGGACGAGCGCCTCGTGGCAATGGACGTAGAGGTGGTCGGCGAGAGCGACAGCGGCTATGGCTACCGCCTGCTCGTGCGGTCTCCGGAACTGCGCGCCGGTCAGCGCGTGATAACCACCCAGCTGCCGCAGGCCATGACAGGCCTGCGGGTCGCTCCCATTGGTAAGCGCCTGGCCTCCGGCGACGGCGCTGCCGAAGGCAACGCCGGCTGACCACCGTCAGAGTTCGACGCCGAAGTACGCCTTGAAGCGGCCGTTGTACTCCTCGTCGCTGAGATCGGCACCCATGGCCACCCATTCCTCGTCGCTGATGCGTCGGCGTCCGGGAATCATGCCCTCGGCGTCGGCACCCACCGGCCAGCGCAGCCGGTAATCATCTGTAGTGATCGCCTCGAGGATGACCTCAGCGACCCGGTCCGGCGGCGTGTTGGCGCGAAAGCCCGCCGCGAACAGCTTGCCGTTGCGGCGCATGATCTGTTTGTAGGGTGAATTCCTGTCGTAGCGGGTGGACTCCGCCGAGTTCTCGAAGATGCTGGTCATGATCACGCCCGGCTCGATGTTCACGACGCGTACGCCGAAGCGATAAAGCTCGTGCGCGAGCGCCTCTCCCGCCGCCTCCAGCGCCCACTTCGATGCGGAATACGCGATCTGATTCGGCGTCGCGACCACGCCGGCCACGGAGGTGACGTTCACGATCGTGCCCTGCTCCCGCTCGCGCATCCCGGGCAGCACGGCGTGGATGCAGCGAATCGCGCCGAAGTAGTTGGTCTCGAACATCTGTCGATGCTCGTCCTCGGGCGTGATCTCGAGCGGACTCGCGCCACCGATGCCCGCGTTGTTTACCAGGACGTCCACCGGACCGACAGTCGCGACCTCGGCGAACGCCGCTGCCACCGAGGCTCCATCGGTGACATCGATCTGAATGACGTCCACCGGCAGATCCTCCGCCTGCGCGGCCTCCTTCAGCGGCCCCGCCTTGGCGGGATTACGCATCCCCGCAAAAACCCGGTAACCGGCGCGGGCAAGATACAGACTGGTGGTCAGGCCTATGCCGCTGCTGGTGCCGGTGACGACAGCGATCTTCATGACGAGCCTCCAAGGGTGCAATGCAGGCCCAGAGTCTCGCATGCCGGGCTCGCGGATGCGCCCCCGGTGGCAGAATGGACACCTTCCCGGCTGGAGCGACCGATGGCGCTGAAGGCAACCATCTACAAGGCCGAGATTCAGATCGCGGACATGGATCGGGATCACTACGCGACGCACGCGCTGACGCTCGCACGGCATCCGTCGGAGACGGAAGAGCGGCTGATGCTGCGCATCCTCGCTTTCGCTTTGCACGCCGATGCCGACCTGGAGTTCGGTCGCGGCCTGTCTACGGAAGACGAACCCGACCTGTGGCTGAAGGATGCCACCGGCAGCATCGAGCACTGGATCGATCTCGGCCTTCCCGAGGAGCGCCGGCTGCGCCGCGCGGCAGGCCGGGCGCAGCGCGTGACCCTGCTGGCCTACGGCGAACGCGCCTTCGACGTCTGGTGGCGCCGCAACGAAGGCGCCGTCTCACGACTGGACAACCTGACGCTATGGAGCATTCCCGATGAAACCGCGGCGCGCCTCGCAAGCCTCGCCAATCGCGGCATGCTGCTGCAGTTCACGATCCAGGACGGCACCGTCTCGGTCGGCGACGACGAACGCTTCTTCGAACTCGATCTGCAGCGGGTCTACGGTTGATGCCGCAGCGCGGCATCGATGGCACTCCTTGTGGGAAGCCGTGCTGCCCGCAGGGCGGCGCGGCCGCAGTGCGGCCACGCCTTCCCACAAGCGCATCGCGCAGTCGCCGGATGATGTCGCTGCCGTCGGCATGCATCACGTAAAGCTCGTTCTGCCGACAGCAGAATTGATCGTCCGGATAACCGAGGTTGGCTGCACGCTGCGGCGAAGTCAGATCAATGCCTCCACAAGGAACGGACCGTCACTGGCAAGACCACGCTGCAGTGCGTCCGCGAGCCCTTCGGCGGTGTCGACCCGGCTGCCCGGAACACCCATGGACCCGGCCAGGGCAGCCCAGTCGATGGCCGGTCCGCCGATGTCGAACAGGCTGGCAGCGCGCGCACCGACCTCGTTGACGCCCAGGCGGCGATACTCGTGTTCGAGAATTTTGTACTGACGATTCGAAAAAATGACGGTCGCCACCTTCAGCCCCTCCCGGGCCTGGGTCCAGAACGCCTGGTTCGTGTACATCGCCCCGCCGTCACCGAGCAGCGCGAGGACCGGCCGGTCGGGACAGGCCAGCGCAGCGCCGAGCGCCACGGGCGCGCCCATACCGATCGACCCGCCGGTGAGATTCAGCCAGGTGTGGGGCGCAGCACGCTGACAGGGATCGGCGGCCGCACCCCCGCCGCCGGAATCCACGGCGACGATCGCCTGCTCAGGCAGCACCGCGGCGATCACGGCGGCAGCCTTGCGGGTATCCAGGGCACCGCTGACGCCCTGCGGGCGCTCCTCGACATTGATGTTCGGCGGTTGCACCGGTGCTGACAGAGCGGTCGCGAGATCCTCCAGCGCGCCAACGACGTCCTCCTGCAAGAGCGCCAGGCGCACCACTTCACAACCGTCAGGAACCAGGTCGCTCGGCGTGTCCGGATAGGCGAAGAAACTCACCGGCGACTCCGCCCCTGCGAGCACGATCCGCTGCACGCCTGCCAGCGCCTTCATCACCTGCTCCGGGAAGTACGGCAGTCGCGCCAGAGGCGGGAGTCCGGGCCCCTGCTCGATGCGCGCCGGAAAGGTGACTGCCATGACCTTGCAACCGGTTGCGGCAGCAATGCGGGCCGCAGCGACCTGACCCTCCGCGGACAGCGCCGCACCGTCGAGCAGCAGGAGGGTATCACTCCCCAGATCACGCGCGATCTGCTCTATGCGCGCAGCAGATACAGGTTCCGGCAGCGGCGCTGATGCGACAGACACAGGGCCACTGCCTGCACCCCAGGCGCAGTCCACGGGGATCGCGAGCGTCGCGATCCGGCCCGTTGACACTGGCTGAGGCGTCATTGCGGCGAACACTGCATCGGCCCCATCCCGCGCCAGGCCCATCGCGCTGCGCGCGGTGCGCACCCACGCAGAAAATGGCCGCGCAATACCTTCGATATCCGAGGTGAGCGGCGCGTCGAACGGGACGTGATGGCGCGCATGATCACCAACGAGATTGATCAGTGGCGTAGCGGCACGCCGAGCATTGTGGAGATTAGCAGTAGCATTGCCGAAACCGGCACCAAGATGCAGGAGCGTTGCCGCAGGCCGTCCGGCCATCCGCCCGAAGCCGTCTGCGGCTCCTGAGCATACGCCTTCGAACAGGCACAGAACAGGACGCATCGCCGGCACGCCGTCGATGGCTTGCACAAGATGCATCTCGGACGTTCCGGGGTTCGCAAAACAGTGGTCGACGCCCGCATCGACCAGGGTACGGATCAGGCTCTCGGCGCCGTTCATGCAGTCCCTTCCTCCGCCAGTTGAATCGAGCGCGAGCATGGTAACAGCTCCCGAAGACGGTGCTCGTAGGTCGAAGCGTACGCCTGCAGTGAACGCCTGCTTATGCCGGAAGACTTCAGATCCGGAACAATTGGCAGGCGTTGTCGCCGAGCACCCGGCGCCGCTGCGCTTCCGGCAATCCGGCCACGCTGGCGCGAATGAGTTCCGGTGCCTCGAGGGTCGAGTCGACATGCGGAAAATCACTGCCCCAGAGCACACGGTCCTCACCCACCAGTTCGAGAACGCTCGGGATCGTCCTCTCCTCGGGTTCAGCGACGAACCAGAGGTTGCGCCGGAAGTAGTCCGACGGCTTCAGCTGCAACGGCTGCGCCATCTTGAAGAACTGATACTTCTCGTCCAGTCGATCCATCAGATAGGGCGCAAAGCCACAGCCGGCTTCCACAGCAGCGATCTTCAGCCGCGGGTGACGATCGAACAGACCGGAAACAACCATGGCCGCGATGGCGGGCACGAGCTGGCCAGTCGCTCCGAGGCCGAAGCTGAACACCGGACCCGGCTGGGTCTCGTGCCAGCCGGCGAACGGAACCGCGGCGCCGCCGAAACGCACGATTACGTGCAGGCAACCGGGAAAATCAGCATCTACCAGACGGGACCAGATCGGGTCGAAGTGGGGATCGTCCGGGCGTCTCCCGCCAAGGATCTCCGGCGGCACGAAAAGGCCGCGAAAGCCGAGCGCGAGGCAGCGGTCGAGTTCCGAGCAGGCAGCGTCGAGGTCGAGCCAGTTGATGATCGCGATGGGCAACACCCGGTCCGGGATACTCTGGTAAAACTCGGCCTGCCAGGTGTTGTACGCGCGGCAATAGGCGGACGCCAGCGCCATGTCTTCGGTAGGGAACGGCAGGATCCCGATGGTGGGAAAAAGCACACCCCGATCCACACCCCAGTCGTCCAGCAGCGCCGTCCGGCCTTCGGGGTCCCATGATCCCGGCGGGCAACCGTCGACATAACGCAACCCACCGGCAAAGAGCTGTTCCCGCGGAATGTGCGCACCACCCAATCCCGCCAGCCGCTGTTCGAGAACGACCTGCTCACCGATGATCAGTTGCTCGACGCCATCGTTCTCGACGATGCGGATCGCGCGATCACGAAACTTCGGTTCCAGATAGCGCTGCCAGAGATCTGGCGGCTCCATCACGTGCGAATCGCAGTCGACGACGACGTGCTGCCCCATATGATCTGCTCCCCTGAATCGTTTCGAATCAGGGTACCGTATAACCGACCGGCCTCCGGCTGGACAAGCCTGAGGCCGGATGCCGCGGCATCACGCCGGGAAGAAATCGATGGGCTTGGTGGTGGTGACCGGCGCCACGTCCTTGGCGTCGAAGCGGAACATACGCACGCGCTGAATCAGGCGCCGCTCGAGCTCTTCGTCGTCGAGTTCGCTCGAAACGACTTCCGCAGCCGAGACTTCACCGGAAGGTTCGATCGTCAGCTCCAGAACCACCTTACCCTGCAGCGCAGGATTGACCCGAAGCGCACGGTTGTAGAGTGCATAGATGGCGCCTTTGTTCTGATCGAACACCATCTCGATCTCCTCGCGACTGCGTGCAGGCGCACCGAAATCGTTCTCGGTGTCGATTGCATCCTCCGGACGCATGCCCGCGACGGTGCTCACGACACGCGTGGTCTCGCGGTCTGAAAGACCAGAGCCGCCCGTGTCCCGGCTCAGCGCCGTCGTATTGACGCCGCCGCTCGCCGACGCCGCATCCCGCGTCAGCAGAGCACGTTCGGAACGCTGAGCCTCCCCGACACTGCCGATGCTCGCCTCTGCCGAGGTGACGGCACCGAGCGCAGCATTGTCCCTGAGCGCAGCGAGTTCGTCGGCGAGCGGCATAAGGCCAGCTGCTGCAGCTTCTTCACGCGCTTCCCGCTGCCGATCGACCGGAGGTTCCGGCGCCGGCTCGGGCGTCGCTACCGGTGGCGGCACGGCGCGCTCGACTGGCCGAGGCGGTACCGGATCAGGTCTGACTTCCTCTGGTGGCCGCTCACGCACCGGCGGCGGCGGTGGTGGCGGCGGCGGTGGTTCCGCGCGCTCTAGCACGAGCCGCGCGAGCCGCGGCGGGACTTCAGGCGCAATGGTGGGATCACGTTCCGGCAGCGGCAGCAGGGAAATTCCCACGGTCAAGATCGCAATGACGAGCACGGTCCGGAAGAACAAGGTCCGAAATGCCCGCTCCTGTTCCGCGGCCCGATCCCAGGGCAGCGCATAGAGTCGATAGCTGCTCATGGTGATCTCCGCTAACCCGCCGGCTGACCGTTGCTGACTGAGACGGGCGCCTCAGCGTTCGCGATGCCGCGCTGGGATACCGCGAGAGAAATGCGTCCGTACTCGGCATCAGTGCAGGTAGCCATTACCCGCCGCAGCAGCGCAAAAGGCAGCCCCTTGTCGCCCATGATGGTCACTTCGCGATCCCCGGCGTCACGAATCGAATCCCGACGCAGCAAGCGATCACTCTGGGCGCGCAGCGCGGCGGCGAGCTCTGGAATGAGTGCCTCATCCCGACCGAGCACCTCATCCACGTCGGCAACGACCTGACCCTGTACCAGGATCTGCTGCGCGGTGACCGTGACCAGTACGGTTTCCCGCGCGGCTTCATCGGCAATGGATTCCGGAAGGGTGAGATCCCTGGGATTCGGCAGCACTTCGACCTCGGTGGAACTCACCAACAGGAAAAACACGAGGATCGTGAAAATGTCCATGAGCGACACCACATTCAGCGTACCTTTGCGGCCGCGTTTGTGATGACGCTCCATTCTCTTGGCACGGCGCGACATGCGCATCGTTCAGCCTCCCTGCGACCTTGCCGGGGCATCCCCGATTGCGATGTCCGGAAACAGTTCCGCCTGCACCATGACGCCATCGGTTTCCGCCTCGAACAGGCGTACCGCATCCATGACCTGGACCAGAACGTCGTACTGCACATCGGGCTCGAGCAGCACGGTGGCTGCGGTCTGCTCCGGATCCTCCGCCTTTACGCGCTGCAAGTAGGCGTTGAGACCGTCGAAGTCATAGCCCAGCTCGTCGTCCCGGGGCAGCACAGTCAGAAGACCGGCGTCACGACCACCCACCGCGAGCGAGTCTTCACGGACGATCACTTCGAGCTGCAGCGACTCCTCTACCCCCTCGCCACCATCAGCCGAGGTGGGAACAGTGAGTTCGATGATCGCCAGGCGCGAGAACACCGCGGTGATCAGCAGGAACGGCACCAGGATCACCATCAGGTTCAGAAACGCGGTGATATCGAGTTCCTGTTGCTCCTTGCGCCGTGCTCTGCTGCGGTGGCGTCTCATGCCGGCGCACTCGGGCGCGCAGCGGCCGTCTGCTGAGAGCGCTGCTGCGCTGCACTGCGCCGCTCATCAACTGCGTTGAGGAACTTCACCGACACCATCTCCAGGCTGTCGATGATCTCGGTGGTCTTGGTCTGCAGCAGCGCATGAATGAGCAGCAGCGGAATGGCTACCATCAGACCGAACGCAGTGGTGTTCATGGCCACCGAGATGCTCGCCGAAAGCAAATCGGCCTTCTCCGCCGGGTTTGCACCGGCCACCGCAGTGAAGGCGCGGATCAGGCCGATGATGGTTCCGAGGAGGCCCAGCAGGGTGGCGATGTTGGCGAAAGTCGCGAGGTAGTGGGTCCGCTTCTCGAGGTGCGGCGTCACCTCCATCATGCTTTCTTCCATAGCCCGCTCGATATCATCGCGTCGGCCCGCCGTGCGGATCCTCGCAAGGCCGTAGCTCAAGATCGTGCCGATAGCCGACTTGGCATCGTTCGTGAGTGTTGCAGCCTCATTGAAACGCCCCTGCTGGATGTAGGGCGTAATCTCTTTCCACAGGCTTCTGTTGCGCATGCTGGTGCGCGCGAGATACAGCCAGCGCTCGATGGCGATGGCCATGCCGAGCGCCAGAACGACGACGATCGGGTACATGAATACCCCGCCGCTCTGGAAGAACCCGACGACTCCCGAGTAGATGTTCATGGTCCGATGACCTCCTCGCTGTTGGTCGATGCACTGACTGCCGGCCGGTCGGCCGTAACCTGCTCGAAGTAATCCAATTCACGCCGGAATTCGTGACGGTCGACCGGCGAGAGCACTTGTTCGATGAGACTGTTGAACGGCCGTCCGGCCAATTCCGCAACCCCCGGGTCCTTCCAGGGCAGAATCACCATCACACGCGGCAATTCCTGGTTGCCGCGAATGGCGCTTCGATCCAGCTCGAGGCGGTGCGACGCGGCACCTGCTTCCTCTGAGGCCAGCGCCGCGGACCCTGCCACCAGCATCCCGACCGGAAGCACCAGCAATAGCAGGACCATTCGATACGAATCAGTCATGGTCGCCTCTCGATCTGGGCGGTGTTGGAGACGCTCTGAGCCTGACGCTCCAACTCCGCCACCCAAGCGCGAATCTGACCCGCGTCCGGTGCATCTTCCTCGAGCGCAAGGAAGCGTTCGTAGTGCTCGATCGCCACACGCGGCCGCATTCGGTAGAGCTCATAGAGCACAGCCAGGTTGAAGTGCGCGGCCGCGTAATCGGCGTCAGCTGCGAGCGCGTCCCGGTACGCCTGCTCAGCCGCATCGAATTCGCCACGCTGCCGGTGCAACACCCCCAGATCCGTAAGTACCGGTGCACAGGCGACGCAAACCTCGAGCGCACGCACGAGATACTCGAATCCCGTCGCTGCATCCCCATCGTTCACGGCCAGCCAGGCCAGTTGCCGCAGTGGGCCGGTGGACTCAGGGTAGTCACGCGCCAGGCCTTCGAAGGTGGAAGTTGCCCGAGCGACGTGCCCCGCCTCGAGCGCTGCTACCCCGTCTGCGTAACGAGACAGAGCCGCCGCAGGAACGCCTGCGAGTGGATCGCTTACGGTTTCCACAGGCGATGCCGCGCAGCCGATCAACCAGGCGATACAGCAGGCAGCCAGGGCGGTACGCCACGCGCAAGTTCCAGCGCCGATGGCCTGCAAGGCTCTATTGATGGAACTGGATCGCAAGGAGATCCCTCCGTTCGGTGCGGGCGTAGCGCCCGGGTGCGATGGTCGCAAGCCGCTCGAAGCTCGCTCTTACCCACTCGTCATAGACTCCGTCGACAACTCGGGACGCATTGCTGAGGAAGATGTCCAGAGCCTGCTCCTCAAACGGGAAGGCCTGCTCCTCGAGCAGGATCTCGTACTGCTCGAGCGCATCCTCGGCGAGTTCCGCCGGACGCTCGGAGTCCATCAGATCCTGCGCCAACCGATAGTAGAGTTCGGCGATCTGCCAGGTCGCGGCGGTGACGACGCCCGTTACTCCGTACTCTGCCGCCTCGCCGTAGGCAGCGAGAGCGGCCTCCATGTGCTCACGTTTGCGTCGCAGGCTGTCGCGCAGAGGCACGATCAGCCGTGCGTCCATGAAGGCGTCGCGAAGGGGCTCTGCGAGTTCCAGACTCGCATGCGCTGCGAGGTAACGGCTGCGGTCGGTGCGTGCAGCACCAAGATCCCTGTCGACGGCAACGATGTCCTCGAGCCAGCGACGGCGATCGCGCGTGTCTCCGGAAGCGAGCGCCAGTTCCGCCAGCCAGTGGCGTGCTTCCAACGCTTCGGCAACTGGTTCGGGAAAACGCTCGACAATGGTCATGTAGATGCGGCGTCGCTCAGCGTCCTGTCCCGCGGCGGCATGAAGTTCGGCCGCTTCCCAAAGCGCCGCCCTGCGCACCTCCGCTTCCAGCGGAGAGGCCTCGGCAACCCGCTCGAACTCCCTCGCAGCTTCCGCGAAGCGTCGGTCCTCACGCAGCGCGGTCGCCAGGAAACGCGTCGCGTCGTGTGCCAGATCATGATCGGCATGTTCATCGCGGAAGCGTTCCAGCAGCGTGGCCGCCTCGCTCCAGCGCTCATGCGAAAAGAGGAGGGCCCCCGCGTCATAGAGGGCGTTCGCCGCCTCGGGGGCATCCGGAGCCTCGACACCAAGGCGGACGAAGTGGTGCACGGCTGCATCCACGTCACCGTCGGCACGTGCCAGTTCACCCTGACGGAAAATCGCAGCCACGATGCGCTCGGCAAAGTCCCGCTGACGTTCCGGCGGCAGCTCCATCTGCCCAAGTAGGCGGTAGGCGCGCTCTGCCTCTGCGTAACGCCCGAGATCGAACCGGGCATGGGCGATCACGGTCCAGGCAGTTATCGCCGCAGACGCGCCCGCCGGCGGCCGATGGTGAACGACGAGTTCGGCCACCGCGATCGCTTCTTCGAACTCTCCGGCTGCGAATCGCTCCTCGGCAAGGACCGTCAATACCGGGACCGCCTGCGGATGCTCGGGAAACGAGACGGCAAAGCGCAGCGACCACTCCGAGAGTTCAACGCGCCATGTCCTGCGCGCTTCATCTTCGAGGGTGGCCTCATGGCGACGCGCAGCCAGGAGCGCTGCGTAGCCCGCTTCGGCGGCATCCTCATGTGCTCCGAAGTCATAGGCCGAGGCGAGATAGGCGGCCGTCGCCTCCTCGTCACGACCTGCTTCGACCAGCAACTCCGCGAGCAGGAAGCTGTGATGGCCGGCGCGCGGATCTTCGGGAAACCAGGCAAGGAGCTTGCGATACCATTCGATCGCGCGCGCCTGATCGGTAGCCTCGCCACTCTCCTGGGCCAGCGCGTGGTCATGCTCGGCTAGGTCCGCGAGATGCTCGTGCAGATGGATCAGCACCTGCTGGTGAGCGCTGCGCTCCCGCTCCGACCAGAACGGAGCATCGAGACCATAGTGGCTGACGAACGCTTCCTTCGCCTCGAGCACCAACGATGGGAAGCGACCCTGGATGTAGGCGTCGACCACTGCCTGCTGAAAGCCCGGTGCACGGCCGTGATTCACCCTGGTCGCCACGAACGCGCCGAAAGCCGAGGCGGCATCGCGATAGCGTTCCTGAGCAAGATAGAGCTGACCCAATCCAGCGTAGAAAAGATGGGACCAGGGGCGATCACCCGCCCGGGCGAGCATCGTGTCGATCGACTCGGGGCCTTGCAGATGGGAGAAGGCCAGACTGGAGACCCGCAGGGTGTCTTCGTAGAGCTCCCGTTCCGTCCGGCTGAGACCGTCGAGATCGGGGTCGGGATCCTCGCCGAAGCGCCGGTCGAGCAGCGCCATGAAGGATTCGATAGCAGCCTCATACTCGCCAAGCCGATAACGGGTCCAACCAAGCTTGTAGAGAGCCTGATCCAGGAAGGGCTGACCCTCGGGGTGCGTCAGCACAGCCGCGTAGGCAGCTTCCGCATCCAAATGCCGACCCTCGACGAACAAACGCTCCCCGCGCCGGAACTGGGCCTCAGCCGCAAACGGACTCTCGGCATGGTCGCGAACGAGCTCATCGAGGCTGGCCAACGCAGCAGCAGTTGCCCCGAGGGCATCTTCGCCGCGCGCACGCTGATACAGAATCCGATCGGTCTCGCTCAAATCGGGCCAGCCAGCCAGGAGCTCGCTGTAGCCCCGTACGGCCGCTTCGATATACGCACGCGCCCGATCGTCATCGTCCGCATCGGCCTGCAGAGCGAGACCCGTTTCCAGCTCCAGGTCCGCCAGCCTCCGCAGCGCCTGCAGGCGCATGCCTTCGGGTAC
>SLQW01000032.1 GCA_007131295.1 Pseudomonadales bacterium
AGGCAGATGCGTGAACGCGACTCCAAACGTCGGTGCCAGATCAGGCACCGGAGCGACCAGTCGTTCCGGTGTCGGAATCACGCCGCTGAGGATCCCGACCGCTGCCGTCGCCAGCATGCCAAGGAAAACCCCCGCTCCGAAGCCACGCGCAACCAGCACGCAAGTCACTGCCAGTCCGAACAAAGCAAGCAGCGTGGAGGGCGCCCCCAGATCACCGAGAGACACCAAGACCGCCTCATCCCGGACGACGATGCCGGCGTTCTGCAGGCCTATGAAGGCTATGAACAAGCCGATTCCGGCGGCCACCGCGTGTTTGAGCGCGACAGGGATCGCGTTGATGATCCGCTCACGGAGGCCTGAGACCGACAGGACCAGGAACAGCACACCACTGACCAACGTCCCGGCGAGGGCCGTCTGCCAGGCGATTCCCATCTCCAGCACGACGGTGTAAGCGAAGAAGGCGTTGATACCCATTCCCGGAGCGGTTGCCACCGGGTAACGCGCAAGAATCCCCATCAGGAGGCAGCCGAACGCGGCCGCCAGCGCGGTGGCCGTGAACACCGCCTCGCGCGGCATGCCCAGTTCCGGAGCCGTGGAGGCGAGCGAGAGTATGTTCGGGTTGACGAATAGAATGTAGGCCATGGCGAGGAAGGTCGTGCCACCCGCCAGGACCTCGGTTCGTAGATTGGTACCGAGGGCGTCGAATTCGAAATAGCGTGCGATGAACCCCAAAGCGGTGCTCTCCAATGCGGGCCGGGCGACGCCGGACGTCCACGCGACCATGCAATGGCTGCACCAGTAGGTGCCGCGAGCGGTGCCCGAAAATCACCCTGCATCTCACTACGGAACGACAGGATTCGCACCTTGTCGGTGCGCCGAGATCGCTGACGCCCGGTCATAGCGCATTTCGCGCGGGCTATCGCACTTGAAGCCATTGTCCTATGGTGCGCACATTCAACGAGCCACCAAGGATGCCTCCGGTGCTCTCATCCGCTCGCAGCGCCCTGCTCCTCGCCCTCCTGCTGCTCAGCGCAGGCCGGGCGAGCGGCGATGTGCTCATCGTGCACATGGCAGACCTGCACTCAGCCGTCGATCGCTACCCGGCTCTGGTCGCCACCGTGGAAACACTCATCGAAGCCCATCCCGAGCACGCGCCGCTGATCCTGCTCAATGGCGATCTGTTCGAGCCTCACGACCCAATTGCTGTTCGCAGCGACGGCGAGCTCGACTGGCAGGTCCTCGAACGCTTGCGGACGCTGGCGCCGGTGGTGATGAACGTGGGCAATCACGACTACGACTTTGACGATCCGCCGGAGATGCACGCGCGAGCCGCGGAGCTCAAGGTCACGATGATCGGCAACGTCGGCTTCGCCGGCAGCGCAGCTGCTCTGCCTCCCTGCGCCGACGTCACGTTCAGCAGCGTGACGTTGCGCATCGTCGGAATCACGACAGACCAGCGCTCGACCTGGCCCGAACGCCTGCGCGAAACGCTACTGCTGCGTGCGCCCAGGGATTGGATAGCCACACTTTGGCCGACGATCGCAGAGAGCGACGCCTGCGTATCCGACGGGGGTCCAGGCTCGGCGCCTCAGGGCCCGAGCGCGAACGGCTCGGACGATGGTGCAGCAGCGCCGCTTGCGCTGCTGCTTGCCAGCCACGCGGGCCTCGCAGCCGACCGCACCATCTGGCCGATTCTGCGCATGGGCCCTCGCCCGCTGGCCGTGTTCGGTGCCCACGATCATCTCGAGCTGAATGCCTATGTGGACGGGATGCGTTATCAGCATGCCGGCATGGGTGCCAAACGGATCGGCTATGCGGTGATCGATATCGATCCGGAAATACGTGTCGCCACCGGACTGCTCGCCGTCGCTCGCAGCGAACGGATCGATTCGGCATACGCAGCCGAGGTCGCAACCGCTCACGAGCGCTGGCTGACCGAATCGGAGCGCGAGATCCTCGGCTCACTGACGAAAGCCTTGCCCCTGCCCCAGGCCGCGCGCTGGGCCGCTCGGCACCTGGCAGACGAGCAAGACGCGGACGCCGCGCTGCTCAACCACACGTCGTTCGGCCGAGGCCTGCCGGAAGGACCGGTCAGTCGCTACGCGTTCGACCGTTTCCTTCGCTTCGATAACGCACTGATGAAAGCCGATGTGGATGGTGAGACGCTGCGCCGTATCCTCCAGCGCACGCGTCCGCCCGGCTTCGATCCGGACGGTGATCGAGAGCACGGCGAACCGCTTCATGGTTTCTGGCCCGACAGCATCGACCCGACACGCAGCTACCGCGTACTGACCAGCGATTGGGTCGCGCGGCCTGACCATCAGCAACGCTACCTCGGAACTACGCTCGACTTCGCCCCGGTAGGCGGGGACAGCATCAAGACTCGTCTGCGTCGCGCCCTTTCCGAGCCCGGGCATCACGATACCAGGTGACGATCGCTGCCCGTTCCGCAGTGGTCATGTGGGTCCGATTGCCTGGCGGCATGGCGTCGCTCATGCCTGCCTGCAGGTAGACGGCTCGCGCATGGATGGCGATCCGCTCCGGAGAGTCCAGCCACACCGCGCGCGCGGCGCTATTGAGACCGGGCCAGTTGGCATGCTCTCCGTGGCACATCACACAGCGCATCAGCAGTGCGAGCTGGACCTCGTCCCCCCCACGAGCTTCCAGAAAGTGCGCGGCCGATGGGCCAGGCGTTGCAGCTGCGCCCGGCTCCAACTGACGCGTGCCCAGCTGGGACAGGCCGACCATGGCCGCGAACAGCAGCACCGCCACCATCCATGTCCACCAAGGCGAACCCACCCCTGCATGGCGGCTGTTGAAGAAGTGGCGGATTACGGCCCCGAGCGCGAATACCAGCGACGCGATTAACCAGTTGTAGGGGTTCGCGAATATCAGCGGGTAGTGACTCGAGAGCATCAGGAACAGAACCGGCAGAGTCAGATAGTTGTTGTGGGTGGAGCGCTGCTTGGCGACACGCCCGAGCGCCGCATCGGGTGTCCGGCCGGCCTCGAGATCAGCCACCAGGCGCTTCTGGTTAGGAATGATCACGAAGAATACATTGGCGGACATGAATGTCGCTGCCAGCGCACCCAGATGTAGCAACGCTGCTCGCCCGGTGAACAACTCGGAGTACAGCCAGCCTGCCATCGTCAGCAGCAGGAACACGACGATCATCAGGCGACCGTCGTGACTACCCATAGCGCGGCAACAGCGGTCGTAGACGAGCCAGCCCAGGACCAGTGATACCAACGACAACGCGATGGCGACCGGCTCAGCCAACGGCCGCCGGACGTGATCGACCAGGTAGAGCTCCGCTCCAGCGTAGTAGACCCACACCAACAGTACGAAGCCGGACAGCCAGGTGCTGTAGCTCTCCCACTTGAACCACACCAGCCGCTCCGGCAGGGCTGGCGGCGCCACGGTGTACTTCTGTATGTGATAGAAGCCTCCGCCGTGTACCTGCCAGCGTTCGCCGCTTACACCATCCGGAGCAACCGATGGCCGCCGCAGACCGAGGTCGAGCGCGATGAAGTAGAAGGAAGATCCGATCCAGGCCACCGCGGTGATGACGTGCAGCCAGCGCAGCGCCGCCTCCGCGGCTTCTAACAAGATCACCGTATCGGTCACAAACTAGGTGCTCCCTTGGCGGCAGGGGCCAGCGGTGCCTCGCACGCGACCGGCCTGGCACCTTCCTTGCTGCATGAGGCGATCATGCACCGCGGTAAACGGTGTAGCCGAACGGCGAGAGGAGCAGCGGAACATGATAGTGGGCACTGCCGTCGTCGATACCGAACTGAACCTGGATCACATCCAGGAATGCGTAGTCGGGTTTAGTCAGCCCCGAGTCTGCAAACCATCGGCCCGCCTCGAAGCTGAGTTGGTAGCGGCCGGGCAAGAAATCGTCGCCTGCCAGCAACGGCGCGTCCGTGCGACCGCGGGCATTGGTCGTTGCGGTCACGATCACTTCGGACCGATCGCCGCCAAGCCGGAGCAGACGGACCTCTATCCCGACCGCTGGCCCACCGCGGGCAGTATCGAGTACGTGTGTGGTGAGTTCGCCAGTGGCCATGACGCGTATCCGTCTCCGCTTCGTTGCCCCTCGCGGCCGGCGACCGCGGCTGCAACTTTGCTTGCAGGGAACGCGCCATGATCCGCTACCCGCGCGACCTGCACGGCTACGGTAGCGCACCGCCCGACCCGTGCTGGCCCGGCAACGCTCGCATCGCCGTGCAGTTCGTCCTCAACTACGAGGAGGGTGGCGAGCGCTGCCTGCTGCACGGCGACGACGCTTCCGAGGCGTTCTTGAGCGAGATACCGGCCGCCCAGAGCTGGCCCGGCGAGCGCCATTGGAATATGGAGTCGGTCTATGACTACGGGGCCCGGGCCGGTTTCTGGAGGCTGCACCGGTTGTTCACCGAATTCGACGTCCCAGTGACTGTGTTTGGCGTCGCAACTGCCCTCGCCCGCTCGCCCGCCCAGGTGGCCGCCATGCGCGATGCCCACTGGGAGATCGCCTGCCACGGCCTGAAGTGGATCGAGCACCGCAGCATGGCTCGGGAAGCCGAGCTGCAAGCCATGGAGGCCGCAGTCGCCCTGCACACCCAGGTTGTGGGCGAACCGCCCGCAGGCTGGTACACCGGACGCTGCTCCATGCGCACGATCGAGCTCGCCTGTGAACTCGGCAGCTTCGAATACCTGTCAGACAGCTACGATGACGACCTTCCGCATTGGCTCGAGCACGGCGACCGCCATCAGCTCATCATCCCCTACACGCTCGACGCCAACGACATGCGCTTTGCACCTGGCAGTGGTTTCGTAACCAGCAGCCAGTTCGGCGACTACCTCTGCGATGCGTTCGACGTGCTTTATGCCGAGGGTGTGTCCGGCGCACCGAAGCTGCTCTCCGTCGGCCTCCACTGTCGACTGCTCGGTCGCCCCGGCCGTGCCGGGGCGCTCGCGCGCTTCCTCGACCATGCCCGCCGCCACGAAGGTGTTTGGTTCGCGCGCCGCATCGACGTCGCCCGTCACTGGGCTGCGACCCACCCTCCGGTTTCGCGGCTTCGGCCCAGTCGCCTGGAGAAGCCGGAATTCCTCGAGCTCTTCGGCGCCGTCTTCGAAGGCGGCAGCTGGATCGCAGAGCAAACGTTCGAAGGAGAACTCGGCCCGGCACAGGACACCGCCATTGGTCTTCACGCCGCGATGGTGCGCGTGTTTCGCGCCGCCAATGCCAGCGACCGCCGCGACATCCTCAACGCTCACCCCGACCTCGCCGGTCAACTTGCGCGACGGCGCATGCTTTCGTCCGACTCCACGCGAGAACAGGCGGATGCAGGTCTAGCTGCGCTGACCGATGAAGAATTCGCACGCTTCGAGCGCGCCAACGCCAGCTACCGTGAACGGCATGGGTTTCCGTTCATCATTGCCGCGCGTGATCACGACAAGGATGGCATCCTTGCCGCAATCGCAGAGCGCACGAATCGCACCACATCCGATGAATTCGCCGAGGCCTGCGTTCAGGTGGAGCGCATCGCCGAACTGCGTCTTGCCGAGCGCCTGCCATGAGCCGCTACTTTTTTCCCGTCGGCGGATTGCCCGATCAAAGCACTCTGCACACTGGGCGTGCCGTCTTTACCGATGCCTACGCAGTGATCCCGCGGGGCGTACTGTCGGATATCGTCACCAGCCTCCTGCCCGGGTGGTCCGACACCCGCGCCTGGTTCCTGGCACGGCCGCTGTCCGGCTTTGCGGAGACCTTCTCCCACTACATCATGGAAGTCGCTCCGGGTGGCGGGAGCGACGAACCGGAGCCGGAACTGGGAGCCGAAGGCATCCTGTTCGTGGTCAGCGGCACGCCCGACCTCTATCTCGGAGAGGGGCGCGAACCGCTAATTCCTGGAGCGTGTGCCTACTTGCCCGCAGGCTGCGAATGGCGCCTGTTCAACCGGGGCGAGACTCCGGCTGTGTTTCACTGGATCCGCAAGCTGTACGAACCGGTCCGCGGTCTGAGTAACCCGCCGCCTTTCATCAAGCATGACCAGGACGTGTCGGCCGAACCCATGCCCGGCACCGCTGGATCCTGGCGCACCACTCGCTTCGTCGATCCGTCGGATCTCCGCCACGACATGCACGTCAACATCGTCACATTCGAACCCGGCGCCCTCATTCCTTTCGAGGAAACGCACGTCATGGAGCACGGGCTCTATGTCCTGGAAGGCAAAGGCGTCTATCGGCTCAATCGTGACTGGGTGGAAGTGGAAGCCGGCGACTTCATGTGGCTGCGCGCATTCTGCCCTCAAGCATGCTACGCGGGCGGTCCAGGGCTGTTCCGCTATTTGCTCTACAAGGACGTTAATCGACACGCACGCCTGCGAGGAGTTGGCGCTTTCGGCCGGTGAACGCAGCAAGTACCGTCGACCGCCGGCTTGCGCCTGCAGCAGCCTCCGAAGATCCACGCATTGGTGACACATGCCTGAGAACATCAACGTAGAACCGCTGACAACTGCTGCCTTTGCACCCTTCGGCGACATCGTTGCCGTCAGCGGCGATCCCGATCGGATCATCAACGGTGGCCGATGCGGCCGCTGGCACGATCTCGCGCGATTAATCTGTGCTCCTGGCGGCCGTCTCGGCGTCAGTCTATTCCGGTCTCAGGCGTGCAAGCTACCGATGATGCTGCAAGCGGTGGAGCGCCACCAACTCGGCAGCCAGACATTTCTTCCGCTGCAGCCGCTACCCTGGCTCGCCATCGTCTGCCCTGACGACAATGGGCGACCCGGACCCCCGCGTGCGTTTCTCGCCACCTCGAAAGAAGGTATCAATTACCATCCCGGAACCTGGCACGCAGTTCTAACGCCCCTGGCAGAGCCAGCCTTATTCGCGGTCATAGACCGCATCGCCGCCGAAGTCGACGTCGAGGAGCACACCTTCGACGAGCCCTATCTAGTCGTCTCAGCTGAGCGCTGAGTCCTGGGCTGCAGCGGCTGGCGACAATTGGCAACTGCCTTTATCCATGGATCGCAGCAGCGAGTATGCGAAGGATCCGGGCCCGTCCAGCGGCAGCTATGTTCATCATTTCGGGCAGACTGATGCCGCCTCGGCCAGCGGCGGGATTTACCACCAGCGCAATGGCAGCAATCGGCAGTTCCAGCTCGCGCGCGAGCGCCGCCTCCGGCATGCCGGTCATGCCAACCACCGAGCAACCGTCGCGCTCGAGCCGGTCGATCTCGGCGGGCGTTTCCAGCCTTGGTCCTTGGCAGCAGGCGTAGACGCCTCCATCCACGACTGCTGGATCGCCTGGCTCGGTGCAGGCCCGCCCTGCGTCCAGCAGGCGCTGGCGCCACCCGTTGTCGAACGGCGTCGTCATATCGACATGGATGACATTGTCCACCTCCGAAAAGCTTGCCTCCCGGCCCCAGGTGTAGTCGATCAGATCGTGGGGAACGACCAGCGCTCCGGGTGCAAGCCCAGCACTGATACCACCCACTGTGTACACGGCGAGGATTGCCGTCGCACCCGCATCCTTCAACGCTTGGACATTTGCACGGTAGTTGATCGCGTGGGGAGCGTATTCATGCCGATGTCCGTGACGTGACAGAAACAGCACCGGCTTTCCGGCCAGTGAACCACGCTGCACGGGTGCCGCGGGTGCTCCCCAGCGTGTCCCTCCACTCAACTCCTCCTCGACCACCAGTTCCTCGAGCTGGTCGAATCCGGTGCCCGCAATGATCGCCACACGTGTCATGCTGCCTCCAGTTCGTCAGCGCCAAGGCGGGACCTTCCGGTGGCGCCCTTCGTCCCCACCCAGGCTGACTGCAAGTCACCCATCTGCAATCGCGTAGATACCGCGCAGATTGCGACCGTATCCCTTGTAGTCCATTCCCTCACCGAACAGGTAGCGGTCCGGGGCAACCAGTGCGCTGTAGTCGGCATCAATAACCCGATGGGGAAGCTGCTTGTCCACGAGCACCGCTGTAGCCACCGAAAGCGCTCCGGCATCGACGCAGTGCCGCCGCACCGCGGCCAGGGTCACGCCTTTGTCGAGAATGTCGTCAACAACCAGGAGATGGCGGCCGCGCAGCCCGTCGAGAGGATGCCGCAGCCAGCTCAGCTCACCGCCTTCAGTGCGGTCGCGGTAGCGGCTGACGTGGACGTAGTCGAGCTCGAGCGGAAACTCCAGATGCCCGAGCAGGTCAGAACAGAAGCGCAATCCACCGGTCATCACGCACAAAACGAGCGGATCGCGATCGGCCATTTCAGTCGCCACTGCCTGCGCCGTAAGTCTCACCGCATGCGCCACGCTCTCGGACGGATACAAGCATTCAGCCTGATCCATAACCTCCAGGTACTCGTGGTAGATGCCCCGATTCACAACGCTTCCTCCGAACTCGAGATGCTCCGAGGTGACGACAACGAGAGACGCGCCTGAACGAGCACGCCGCACCGAAACCCAACCTCGACCATCAGCTTTACTTCAGCTGCCGCTCCCGGCCTACCTATCCACGCACGCCGCCTTGAACCGAATCGTCCGTCTGTGCGGATGACTCGTCCGCAGGTCGCGTCGGTGCAAGCGGTGCCTCGGAATCCATGGAATGCAGGCCTTGAATCGAGTCGACGTGCAGGGTTCGGGTCGGGAACGCGATCTCACCACCGTGCTTCGCAATGATCCCGGCAACGCGGAACAGCACGTCCTCCTTGATGGCATGGAAGTCGGCCCACACCGTGGTACGCGTGAACACCATCAGCAGGAAGTCCAGCGACGACGCCCCGAAGCCGTTGAAATTCACCAGCTGAATGCGGTCCTGGGCGATCTCGGGATGCTCGCGCAGCATGGTCCGGACGTCCTCGAGGATCTTCGGCAGCGCATCCACGTCGGCATAGCGCACGCCGATGGTCTCCATGATGCGCCGGTTCTCCATCCGTGAAGGGTTCTCGACGCTGATCTGGGTGAAGATGGCGTTCGGCACGTACAGCGGCCGCCGGTCAAAAGTCCGGATGCGGGTCAGACGCCAACCGATCTCCTCGACCACGCCCTCGATTTCCCGCTCCGGGGAACGGATCCATTCGCCCACCGCGAACGGCCGATCCATGTAGATCATCAGCGCACCGAAGAAGTTCGCGAGCAGGTCACGCGCCGCGAAGCCGATGGCAATACCCCCGACGCCACCCATGGCGAGCAGGCCGGCAATGGAAAAGCCCAGGGTCTGCGCCGCGGTGATCACGGCCGTAATCAGGATCGACAGGCGCAGAAGCTTGCCGATGGCAGTGGCGGTGGTGGCGTCCACTTCCTTGTCACCATACTCGCCGGTAACGATGCGTTCCTCGACGAAACGCACGGCACGCCAGGCGAACATGGCCACGAGGATGATGACCCCGAGCGCGCGCAACGGCGGGATCAATTCGAAGACTTCCACATCCGTGTCGCGCCCGGCGATCTCGGCGGCATGGGACAGGCCAAGCAGCAGAATCAGCCAGGTCAACGGCTTGCGCGCGGCGAAGATCAGCGCGTCGTCGTAGATGTTGTGGGTGTCCGCGAAGCGACGTTCGAGGCGGTTGAGGATGCGGCTCGCGACCCAGGAAGCGAGCAGGGTCAGGAACACGAGAACGAAGACCTCGATCACGTCCTGATAGGTCCGGATCAGGGTCGGGAGATCCGCGATGACGTCCGCCAAGATCGCCTCCTGAGGCTTCGCTGCGGCCAGGTTCGGCGGGCGCAAGGATACACGCTTTGGTGAGACCGATCCGTTCCGCGGCGGCGCGCGCGGATCAGAAGAAGCGGGTCACTTCGAGCTGCAGGTAGTCGTCGCGGACGATGGCACCCCACTGCCGACCTGGCTCCAGCAGATCCTCGAGCACCCCGACGCGGAGCGCGGATTCGCCGCGGAAAGCGCGCGCCTCGACGGCGAGGCGCCAGTGGCGACCGAGCCGCCTCCCGGCCTCCAGCGAGTAAACCTGACGGCCGCTGCGATGATCGACGATGACGCCGGCGAGCAGGTCCGAGTCGGCGAGGTCATTGAAAGCGATGCGCACCCCTGCGAAGACGTCGTTGGCGAAGGACAGCAGCGGCGTCTCCCGCCCGCGGTCGTCGTAGAGGTACTCGGCGAGCACACCGAGATCGGCGCGGGTGCCAAAGACGCCGACGAAGGTGCGCTCGACCCCAGCAACGAAGGCATGGTGGCGGGGTGAATCGCCGCCCCTCCGCAGCGCCTCGAGCTTCCACGCCCAGTCACCGCGGATGTACTGGGCGTCCACGCTCATCTGGGTCATCGCCCGGTAGCGTGGCCGCAGCGCGATCGGCTCACCGGGGACCACCGGTCCCGCGAGTTCGAACTCCGGTTCCCGATTGCTGCCGTCGAACCAGGCCAGGCCGAGTTCCAGATCGCCGAGCAGATGACTCCAGCGCAGCGCGTAGTCGACCCGCCCGTCCACAACGCCGCGAATCCCCGAGCGGCCCGACTCGATGGCGACCGGGCCGGCAAGGCGGCCGTCGGTGGACGCGAACGTACGCTCGCGGAAGCCCGGCAGCAGGTACGCCTCGAGCACGCCCCACTCCCGCAACAGGATCACGTTCAGCATGGGCTGACCGAGCCGATCCTCCTCGTCCACGTTCTCGATCAGATCCACCTGATTGATCACGTCCACCAGATGTTTCGACTCGGTCTGGCCCCAGAACACGCGCCTGAGGCCTAGATGCATTTCGAAGCCGCGGCCGACATAGGTGAAGAACGCTTCCCGAAGGTCACCCCGCGTGCGGCGATCGTCACGCTGGTCGTAGCGGAAAAACGGCGCCAGCGTCAGGCTGCTGCCAGCATCGGGCCACTCCCGGTAATACTCGAATTCCACCGCGAGAGACGGGTGCACTCGCTCCTGGCCGAGTACGCCGCGGTGGGGAAAGCCGCGCAGCTGCAGCGTGACGCTGGCATCGAATTCGCTACGCGGAGCGGTATCGCGGGCGAACGGAGATGCTGCGCCATGACCCTGGGCAGGCAGCGACAGGGCGAGTACGACGAGCAGCCATGCGGTGCGCACCGGGTCAACGCGCCCGCTGCAGCGCTGTGGTGCTGAAGTCGTCGGGACTGAAGCCGTTGCCGAAGACGTGCGGCTCCCAGAACAGCTCCGTGCGGCGGCCGGTCTGATGATTGACCATCTCCATGTGACCGGCGCGCCAGTGGCGATCGTCGTATACCCGCCAGGCGCCTGAACGCAGAGTCTTCAGGTGGTCACCGCGGCGATCGTAGTACTCGATGCGCTCTATCCGCAGCGTCTCGGCGTCGTAGAAGACCTGCTGCCGGCTGTAGCCACTCCAGCGCTCCACCGGCACCCGTTCCAACTCGAGGCACTCGCGATCGCCACAGGTCGTCCGCCCGACGAAACGCCAGTCGTAGTTCGAGACCTCCTCCGACGTCAGGTCCTCGAAAGCGAACTCACTGCCGACGAAAGGGCCCGAGCGGTTGCGGGCGGCGATCTTTTTCACCCGCCGTAGCGACGGCAGGTACAACCACTGGTCGTCCTCGGAGTCGGCATGGTTCCATGTCAGGAGTGCGGTACCGCGCTGATCCCGGGGCGAGTCGAACATGATCAGGCTGCGATCGCCCGCATCGACGCCCTCCAACGTCGCGATCCGCATCTCACGCTCGCTGGTCGATCCACGCGCATCGTGCAGCACCATACGCACCGCGACCAGCGAGTCTCCGAAACCCGAATCGAAACGCTCGGCCGCCTTGGCAACCGCCAACCCGCGTTCGACCTCTCCGAGGCTGGCGTCGGTCATCGCCGCAGCCAGCTGCTCGTGACCCTCCGCTGCCACAACCGCCATCCACGCGAGGCATCCCAACAGGACCCTGCCTACAACCATCGACCGACTCCCTCCTGCTGCAGCGACGAGCGCTCAGCGTGCAAGCGTAGCCCGCAAGGGACTCTCGAGACACCGATGGCATCGTGCCATCACGCTCACTCCAGTCCCAAAGTCGCCTTTGCAGACGCGACATGACTGGATATACTTTCAGCACTGTATACGCAGCGAGTGACCGCCATGGAACAGCTCACCGCCCGTCAGGCGCAGGTCCTGGACCTCATCCGCCAGCACATCGAGGAGACGGGCTATCCGCCCACGCGCGCCGACATCGCCCGGGAACTCGGATTCCGTTCCGCCAACGCCGCCGAGGAACACCTGCGTGCCCTCGCCCGCAAAGGCGCGATCGAGATGGTCCCCGGCACGTCCCGCGGTATCCGACTGCCGGACGGCCTCGGCCTGCCCGTGGTGGGACGCGTCGCAGCCGGCCAGCCGATCCTCGCAGCCGAGCACGTCGAGGACCACTGCGAAGTCCCCGCAGGATTCTTCCGGCCGCGCGCGGACTTCATGCTGCGCGTTCACGGCGACAGTATGCGCGACGTCGGCATCATGGACGGCGATCTGCTGGCGGTGCACAAAACCGAGCGCGCGGAGAACGGTCAGATCGTGGTCGCCCGGATCGAGGACGAAGTGACGGTCAAGCGCCTGCAGCGGGATCGTAGGGCGAGGCACAAGCTGTTGCTGCTCGCCGAGAATCCGGACTTTGCGCCCATAGAAGTCGATCTGCGCGACAGCGCCTTCAGCATCGAGGGTCTCGGCGTCGGCGTTATTCGCCGCGAACTCTGAACGCAGCGGCGGCCGCTGCGTGGCCGCCGGGCTTCGAAAGCTGAGAGTCAGTGCAGAGTCGGTCCGCGGTTACCGCAGATCAGCTCCCAGCCGTCGTGTTCATCATCGTCACCGGAGCTCGCGCCCTGCAGATCACCGACGGCATCCGCAGCTGCTTCCATCATGGCATGGGCGACCTCGAGCAGATCATCGCCGAGCATGTGCAGAAGCTCCGGAGCGAACCGCACCCTGACAAGTTCTTCACCGCTCTGATCTGGGCGCTGGAGCACCACGTCACCATTGTCCAGTTGCAGAAGTTCGAGATGTTGCTGCGTCATAGCACTCCGTCCATTCGCGCCTCTCCCCCTGCCCGCATCGAGCACCGATGTGGGCTATCGCCTCGAACCCGCTGCCTTCTTACTCGTTTTCGTGGTCTTCTTGCGACCACCCTTTTTGGCTTTCGCCTTCGCTGCCTCCGCTTCCCTCGCCTGCCAGCGCCCGTCGACGAATTCCGCCCGCCAGCCGGTGGGCTTGCCGTCTTGCTCACTCTGTACGTACTGCTCGCCTGACTTCCGACTCCAGCGCACGACCGTCGGATTACCTTTCGGGTCCGTTTCTGGAGCATCGAGCACGTAGTGCCACTTCGGATCGATTTCCTCACGATGAGGCTTGAGTTCGCGCACCAGCGGTGCCCGTGTCTCCCTGTTCTTTGGAAACCGGCTCGCCGCCAGGAAGAGCCCTGCCGCGCCGTCGCGAAGAACGTAAGTGTCATCCACCTTTTCGCAGGCCAGCTCGGGCATCGGGACCGGATCCATCTTCGGTGGCGCCGGCTGGCCGTTACGCAACAGCTTACGCGTGTTCTTGCACTCCGTGCAGCCGAAGTACTTGCCGAAACGGCCTGACTTCAGCTGCATCTCGGCACCACACTTGTCGCATTCCAGAGTCGGGCCATCGTAGCCCTTGATGCGGAACTCGCCGGTTTCGACCTCGAATCCGTCGCAGTCCGGATTGTTACCGCAGACGTGGAGCTTGCGCTTCTCGTCAATCAGGTAACTTTCCATGGACGTGCCGCACTTGACGCAACGATGCTTGCGGCGCAGCGCCTTCGATTCGCCCTCCTCGTCCGCATCAAGGTCCACCGCCTCCTCGCCCGGGATGAGATTGAGAGTCTGGGTACAGCGTTCCTTCGGCGGCAGCGCGTAGCCCGAACAGCCGAGGAACACCCCGGTGCTCGCGGTTCGCAGCTGCATCTTGCGGCCGCAGGCAGGGCAGTCGATATTGGTGCTGGTGGGCGTGTTCGGGCGCATGCCGTCGTCCTTCGCGGCGGCCTCGAGCTTGCTTTTGAAGTCCCCGTAGAACGTATCGAGCACGCTCTTCCAGTCCAGTTCACCATTCGCGACCGCGTCGAGCTGCTCCTCCATCTTTGCGGTGAAATCGTAGTCGAGCAGGTTTTCGAAGTTCTCCACCAACCGGTCAGTGACGATGTCTCCCACCTTCTCGGCATAGAAGCGGCGGTTGCGCAGGCTCACATAGCCCCGCTCCTGAATGGTGGAGATGATGCTGGCATAGGTGGACGGCCGGCCGATGCCGCGCTTCTCGAGCTCGCGCACGAGGCTCGCCTCACCGTAGCGCGGCGGCGGCTTCGTAAAGTGCTGGAACGGGTCCAGCTTGAGCAGCCGCAGGGACTCACCCACCTCGAGGTCCGGAACTTCCGGCGCATCCTCTCCGCGCCCCGCCGGCGGCTGCACCCGTGTGTAGCCATCGAAGCGCATGATTCGGCCCTTGAGCTTGAGCTCGAACTCGCCGGCGGTAACCGTGATCGTGGTGCTGGTGTACTCCGCGCGCGGCATCTGGCAGGCGACGAACTGGCGCCAGATCATCTCGTAGAGACGCACGGCGTCCCGCTCCATCTCCCTGATGCGCTCAGGGCGTACCTGAACGTCCGACGGTCGGATGGCCTCGTGGGCCTCCTGCGCCTTCTCCCGGCTGGCGTAAAAGTTCGCCTTCTCCGGCAGGTAGGCTTCCCCGAAATCCTTCTCGATCAACGCTCGGCAGGCGTCGATGGCATCCAGCGACAGGTTCGTGGAATCCGTACGCATATAGGTGATGTAGCCGGCCTCGTACAGTCGTTGGGCCAGGGTCATGGTCTTCTTGACGCTGAATCCGAGCCGGGTACTGGCAGCCTGCTGCAGCGTCGAGGTTATGTAGGGCGCTCCAGGCCGGGTGGAAGTGGGCTTGTCCTCCCGGTTGGTAACCTCGTAGTCCCGCTCTGCCAGCTTGGCAAGTGCTTCATCCGTGGCCGCCTGATGCGTCGGCCGAAAGCTTTCGCCGTTCTCGCGGGTGACCTGAAAGCGTGCCCGCACCACCTCCCCAACGGTGCCGTCCCGGGCCAGATTCGCAAACACTTCCCAGTATTCTTCGGGAACGAAGGCGCGAATCTCACGCTCGCGCTCGACGATCAGGCGCACCGCCACAGACTGCACTCGCCCTGCAGATAGACCGCGCGCCACCTTCTGCCACAGCAGCGGCGACACCATGTAGCCGACGACCCGGTCGAGGAAGCGCCGGGCCTGCTGGGCGTTGACCCGATCCGTATCCAGTTCGCCAGGGTCAGCGAAGGCCTCCTCGATGGCTTTACGCGTGATTTCATTGAACACCACGCGGCGGAAGCGCCCGGAGTCGCCGCCGATTGCTTCCCGCAGGTGCCATGCGATGGCCTCTCCCTCTCGGTCGAGGTCGGTGGCGAGGTAAACCGTGTCGGCCCGTTCCGCAGCCTGCCGCAGCTCACGTACAACCTTTTCCTTGCCCGGCAGAATCTCGTAGTTGGCCTTCCAGTCGTGCTCGGGATCGACGCCCATGCGGGCGACGAGCTGCTGCTGCTGTTTCTTGCGTTTGTGCTCCGCGCGCTTCTCGGGATCCATCTTGCGGGTTCGGGCGGCCTCCTTTGCCCGGGCCTTCGGATCCACGGGCGCGCCGCTGCCGCTGGTCGGCAGATCGCGGATGTGACCGACGCTGGACTTAACTACATAGTCGTTTCCGAGATAGCGATTGATGGTCTTCGCCTTGGCTGGAGACTCGACGATGACTAGCGACTTGGCCATGAAACCTCTTGCACATGAGAGTCCGCAGACCCCGGGAGACGGTGATCGGCAGCGCGCGACAACAGCGGCTGAATGTAAGGTCGCTCGCCTGGGCGGCTCGCGCTTCCTTTTTCACGAATAGCAGCAAAGGCGGGAGGCGGTCAAAGGAATTGTCGCGAGCACGGCCCGATGAGCTCCCGAAGTCGACCGGCGGGCACACGGAGCGAGCCGATGGCCGGCCAGCGACCTCAGCGGACGCTTTCGTCAGCGGACGCTTTCGTCAGCGGACGCTCTCGTCCTCCAGGCGTCGGCGCAGAGCTTCCTGCCTGGCGACCTCACGGGTGACGTCGATCTGCAGTACCTGCAAGCCCTCCAGCAGCCGGGCTATCGTGTCCACCTCGCCCTCGTCGCCGCGCTCCTGCCAGTAGAGACCAACCGAGCTGGTGTCACCGACCACCTTCACCGTGCCGCGCGGCGCCAGCGCGAGCTGCTCGGAGAGCCTCGCGATCACATGCTCGAGCAAAGGCAGTCCGGCCTGCTCGAACCGCCAGCCGGACAGCAGATGAGCGGAGAGCTCGTCCTCGATCGGCGATCGGCGGTCCTGGCGCAGACGCACGACCTCCCAGATCGGCACATGACGCGGCTCGAGACTGCCCGGCAGCCTCAGCGGCATTTCGTAAAGGGCTGTGTACAGAATCGGATCTCTGACCTTGCCACCGCTGGATACGCGTAGCGTCGCCGGCGGGTCCGGGTCGGGAATCTGGCGCATGGCCACATTTAGACCGCAGGCCCGGGCGCGGCCACGCAAACGCTCGAGCTGACGGTCCCGCGCGGAAGGCCGCAGCCAGAACAGAGGCCCGATCACCAAAGTGAACGTGACCGCGATGATGATGATGATCGTGCTATCCATCGAGCCTTCCCGAACTGCAGGTTTGACGCCTTGCGAGCGCTGTTGTACGCCCCCGGCACTGTGTGTAATGTTTCCTGCAACGCGCCGCCGGGCGCCGCTGGAGACTGGACGATGCCTGGCTACCGACACCTGCTTCTGGCGGTGGACCTGACGGAAGAGTCGAATCAGGTATCCGAGCAGGCCGTTGCCCTGGCAAAGGTCTTCCAGAGCGAGCTCAGCATCATTCACGTCATCGAACCGTTGAGCGTCGCTTACGGAGGCGACATCCCAATGGATCTCTCCTCCGTGCAGGATCAGATTCACGAACAAGCCAAGAGCCAACTTGCCGACTTTGCGGCGAATCTCGGGATACCACCCGAGCGACAGTATCTCATCTTTGGCCGGCCGGAGACGGAGATTCATCGCGTCTCGGAATGCAAGGACGTCGATCTTATCGTGGTCGGATCGCACGGTCGCCACGGCCTGGCCCTGCTGCTGGGTTCGACCGCGAACAGCGTATTACACGGTGCCAAGTGCGACGTGCTGGCCGTGCGGGTCGGCATGACCGATTGATGTATTCAGTGCCGCTCTAGGAGCCAGGCAGCAGTGTCCGCCCGAATGTCCCGCCGCAGCTCGGCAAGCCCCTCTTCCCGGCTGTTCACCCTGACTCTGGCGCTCTTCCTGGCATGGGGCATAGCCCCCTCGCTGGCAGAGGAACGCGCCCATGAGCGCGCACTCTATC
The DNA here is from genome assembly GCA_007131295.1 of Pseudomonadales bacterium. Taxonomy (GTDB): domain Bacteria; phylum Pseudomonadota; class Gammaproteobacteria; order Pseudomonadales; family Azotimanducaceae; genus SLTB01. Next base: position 17,325 of record SLQW01000032.1, read on the forward strand.
GCGACGCTCTGGCGGACCTCTACGCGGTTCGCCTGCGCGCCTTCGAGGCGAAACTGTCCGACCTGGAAGACTATCCGCTGTTGCCCTACCTGCATTACGCGCGCCTGCTGCGCTACATCTCAAGCACCGATCCCGATGACGTACGCGCCTTTCTCGAGCGTTTCGCCGATACGCCTTTGGCCAATCAGGCACTGCTGCACTGGCTCGACAATCTGGCGCGGCGGGGCGAGTGGGCGCTCTACCGCGACTTCTACGACGCGGAGATCGCCAATCGCCCAGGCCTGCGCTGCCGCTACTATCGGTCGCTCTACGAGACCGGTGACCGCGATGCCGGGCTCGTCGGCGCCGCACGGATGTGGGTGGCGGATGAGTCGCGGCCAGACGTATGCGACCCGCTTTTCGATGCCTGGCGTCGTGCCGGCGGACTCAGCGACGAACTCGCCTGGGAGAGGATCACGCTCGTGCTCGCCGCGAACCGGCCGAGCCTCGCGAGCTACCTTGTCCGCTATCTCGAGCCGGCAGGGCAGCAGCTGGCACGGGAGTTCATCACCCTGCACCGCCAGCCCGCGCGCCTCAATCAGGTTCGTTCGCTTCCGGGCGACCCCTCTCGCCATGCCCAGGTGCTTGCCCACGTGTTGCGCCGTCTGGCACGCACGGACCCGGACGCCGCCGAAGCCGCCTGGACAGCGTGGGAGGCGCGCGTCTCGTTACCGCCCGAGGCGCGGCGCGAGGTACGTGCCGAAATCGTGCGCTGGCAGATCCGCCGCAACCGGCTGCCCGAGGATCACGTCACTGCCTGGCCTCCGGAGGAGCTCGTCGGTGCCGATGTCACCGATTTGCTGGAGGAGCTGGCTCGAGGTGCGATCGCCGATCAGCGCTGGGACGACGCTCTGCGGTGGATCGAGCGCTTGCCGCCGGAGGTGCGCGCGGCCACGAACTGGCAGTACTGGTCTGCCCGCGCCAGCATGGAGTGGAACGGCGGCATCGGCAACGGTGCGCTCCCGGACACCCAGTCGACACCGGTTCCCGCCCTCGACCCGGATGCCGCACTCACACTGCTCACGGAGGTGGCAGGCCGCCGCAATTATTACGGTTTCATGGCGGCAGACAGGCTGGAGCTGCCGGTGAACATGCAGGCAGCGACGCTCGATCTTACTGCCGAAGAAATCGATCGGATCGCCGCTCACCCCGCGTTTCAACGCGCGCTGGAACTGGCGGCGCTCGGCGAAAACCTCGATTTCCGGCGCGAGCTGGCCTGGCTTCGGGGTCGTCTGGACCGGCGTGAGCTTCTTGCCCTGGCGGAGATCTGCCGACGCCATGGCTGGCACGATCAGTCCATCCAGGCAACGATCACCGCTCGTAAGTGGGATCACCTCGAGCTTCGTTTTCCCCTGGCTTTTGCCGAACCCATGTTCGAGCAGGCTGAGCGGCGCCGTCTCGAGCCAAGCTGGCTGTTCGCCGTCGCGCGCCAGGAGAGCGCGTTCATGACCCATGCCCGCTCACACGCTGGTGCACTGGGCGTTATGCAGGTGATGCCCGCGACTGCCCAGCGTACTGCGCGGGACCATGACATTCCGCTGGCCAGCACCTGGCAACTGCTTGACTACGACAAGAACATCGAGATCGGCGCGAGCTATCTCGCGCAGATGCACCAGCGCTACCAGGGCAACCGTATCCTTGCGTCCGCCGCCTACAACGCCGGCCCAGGTCGCGTCGATCAGTGGCTCGCCAGACGTCCGCCAAGCCCTGCAGACGTCTGGATCGAGGGCATCCCCTTCCGGGAGACCCGTGGCTACGTCCAGAACGTTCTCGCCTTTGCCCTGATCTACAGCCGCAAGCTGGAGGCGGAACGCCCCTTCCTTCAGGAACACGAGCGCTGAGGATGCTCGTTGCAGCGATCAGCCGGCGCCGGGCATGATGCCGCCGTGTTGTCGAACCCTGGAAGGTCATCATGAGCCGCACACTGTTGCCGTTTTGCCTCCTTGCCATGCTTGCCGGCTGCGCAGCGAGCGGCTCCGTCGATCGGGATGCTGCCGGTGATCCGACGTTTCAACCCTGCGGCAGCGCACCGCGCTGCGTCGTCAGCACGAACGGCGACAGCACGCGCCGTATCGATCCGCTCGGCTTCACCGAATCGCCACTGATTGCCCGCCTGACTCTGTTGCAACTCCTCATCGGCCGCGACGATGTCGAGATCGTGACGGCGACAGACGATTATGTGCACGCCGTGTTCATCACACCGCGCATGCGCTATCGGGACGACGTCGAATTCCTGTTTCGCGACGACGGCCGCATCGATGTGCGTTCATCCTCGCGCATCGGCTGGTACGACTGGGGCGCGAACCGCAACCGCATCGAGTCACTGCGCCGCGAGCTCGCGGCCGCAACGCGCTGAGACCGACCTGCGGTGACGACACCCGCTCGGCCCGAGGGCATTCCGCTCGTCCCACTCGTGGACATCGGCGTCAATCTGACCGCGCCTCAGTTCGAAAACGATCGGGACGCTGTCCTGATGCGGGCCCGCGCGGCCGGCATCATCCGTCAACTCGTCACGGGCACTGACGTACCGCACTCCGTAACAGCGCTGAAGCTCGCCCACCGCCACCAAGGCGAGCTGTTTGCAACGGCCGGGATCCATCCCCACGCGGCTGCCGCAGTGGAATCAGGTTGGCGCGAGCAAATCGCCAGGCTCGCCGAGGATGGAGCGGTTCGCGCAGTGGGCGAAACCGGGCTCGACTTCAACCGCGACTACTCGCCGCGACCGGATCAGGAGGCAGTCTTCGTCGCTCAGCTCGAACTGGCGGCAGAGTGCGGCCTGCCGGTATTCCTGCACGAACGCGACAGCGGCGGGCGCTTTTTCGATCTGCTCGAGCCCCTTGCAGGGGATCTTGCCGGTGGCGTGCTCCACTGCTTCACAGGCAGCGAACGCGACCTCGACCGCGCCCTCGAGGCAGGCCTGCACATCGGCGTAACTGGCTGGATCTGCGACGAGCGTCGTGGCGGCCAGCTGCAGGCGCTGGCGAAGCGGATTCCTGCCGAGCGGCTGATGATCGAGACGGATGCGCCCTGGTTGCTGCCGCGAACGCTGCGACCGCGGCCGAAGAGTCGCCGCAACGAACCGTGCTGGTTGCCCTGGGTGCTGGCCATGCTTTCCCGCTGTCGCGACGAGGACCCGGCAGAGCTCGCCGCGACCACTACTGGCAACGCGTGTCGGCTGTTCCGCCTGCCGCAGCCCTGAACAGCCCGAAGGCAACCTCCGGCTCAATCATCCTGCAACAACAGGCGCAACGCGTGGCGGTCGAAGGGCCAGTCCAGATCGCCACGGCGATCACTGCGGCGGGCTACGGGAATACGCGTGCCGTAGGCGTTCAGCAGGTCATCGTCTGCAGCGATGTCCACCTCCACCAGCGTCACACCGGCGCGTTGCGCTTCCGCCTGCGCCATTTCGAGCGCGACCTCGCACAAGCTGCATCCGCTCGTTCCATAGAGAATCAGTTGCTGCCGAGCCAAGGCTGCCCTCCTGATAGCCCCCACCGCCAGCGCGAGACTCGCAACGTCACACGCACACCTACCAGCCCCTCGCGTCGTCGCCGAGCCTGCCCGTATCATGCAGGCATGCAATCCGCTTCTGCCACTTCCAGCTCTCGCCGCCTGCTCTGGCATGGCGTTGCGGCACTGCCGCCGCAGGCCGTCGCCGTCTTGGACGGCGCAGCGTGCGGACCGCTTGAGTTCGCACCTGGAGAGCGGCATGGCAGCTGGCGCTGCCGGGTGGATCTCGGCAGCCTGCCCGCTGGGACGCTCTGCGTACCAAGCCTGATCCTCGGACCGAAACCCCCACAGCGCTACCGCATGGCGGCGCGCTGGCCGGGCGGAAGCTGTCACCTCGTCGCGGTCGCGGTCGCGGCGCCCGATGCCGATCTCAGCAACTGGCCCCGCGGCGACCATGGGCCCGTCGGCACAGCCGGGCAGCGCGTCGAGGCCGGGATCGACTGCTTCGAGGCAACGGACGATCTGAGCGCCTGTAGTCTGGAATTGGAGATCGACGGCGGCGCTGAACCGCCTCAGGTGGGTCTTGCCGTCAGCCTGCGCTCACGCTTGCAGGCGTCGATCGAGGATGACGGCAGCGAGGCAGCACCGCTGCCGGTGCCGTATTTTTCGCAGATGGTCTGTTCCCAGGCCATCGCCCGTCATATCTGTTCGCCTGTGAGCGTGGCCATGACCCTCGCCTTCCTCGGTATTGCCACCGATGTGGAATCGTTCGCGCAGGAGAGCCGGCATCCGGATCACCGCCTGTTCGGGATCTGGCCATGTAATCTGGCGGCGGCCTGGCGCGCAGGCGCGAGTGGCGTGGTACGCAGCTTCGACTCAGCTGCGGATGCAGCACGGGTCCTGAGCGCCGGATACCCCATCGTTACATCCATTCGCTTCGAAGCGGGTGGCCTTGCCGGCGCGCCCCTCGAGCGTAGCGGCGGACATTTGGTCGTCCTGCGCGGTATGGGCCCGGATACGGTCCTCGTCAATGATCCGGCCGGTGCCTCGTCCAATGAGGTGGAGCGCAGCTACGACCGCACCGCCTTTCTGCGCGCCTGGCTGGGCGATCGTGGTGTGGGCTACGTGCTCTGGCCACGCCGCGATGCAACTGCGATCCCCGCGCCATGACCGGAACCGCCGACCGCCAGGCCGCCCGAGATGCGGCGACGGTACAGGAAACGCTCGACATCGAGAACGCTCGGGTCTACCTGCGCCATCCGACTACGGCAGACCAGGAGGAATTCCTCGACCTGATGCGGCAGTCACGCAAGCTGCATCATCCTTGGATCCAGCCGCCCCTCAGCCCGGCCGGTTACCAGCATTACCTCAAGCGCATGGCCCGTGACGATCACGTTGGCTTTTTTGTCTGCCAGCGCAAGGATCACCGCATCGCGGCCGTCATCAACCTCAACAACATCGTCCACGGCGCCTTTCTCTCAGCCTACCTCGGCTACTATGCGGGCGTTGGTTTCAATGGCCGCGGACTGATGACCGAGGGGCTGAGGCAGGTGATCCGAATCGCGGTCTATCAACTCGGCCTGCATCGCCTGGAAGCCAACATTCAGCCCGGCAATGCCGCCTCAATCGCACTGGTGCGGCGGCTGGGCTTCCGCCGCGAGGGTTTTTCACCGGCCTACCTGTTCATCGACGGCGCCTGGCGTGACCATGAGCGCTGGGCTCTGGTGCACACTCGCAACGAGCTGCTGCCTCCGGGCGTTCCTCTGGAAGTCGCTGGCAAGCTGCCCTGAACGCAGGAGAATCCATGACCAAGACCGAGGGTACCAAGACCACCGCTCCCTACGGCACCTGGCGCTCGCCCCTCACGGCAGATGATCTCCTGCGCGGTGCGCTCGGTCTCGCGTTCCCAAGTGCCAATGCGGGCAGTATCTACTGGATGGAGTCACGTCCGGCAGAAGGCGGACGTTGCGTCATCGTCCGCCGCCGGCCAGACGGCCGTATCGAGGACTGCCTGCCGGCACCGTTCAACGCCCGCAGCCGGGTGCACGAGTACGGCGGCGCCTGCTACACCGTGGCCGCAGGCTGGCTGTACTTCGTCAACTTCAGTGATCAACGCATCTATGCCCTCGAACTCGAAACGGACGCAGACGCGGACGCAGACGCGGACACAGACGCGGACACAGACGCAGACGCGGCCGGCACTGCGATCCCGCAGCCCCTGACACCCGCTGATGGACGCCGCTGGGCGGATCTGGTGGCCGATCCGGTCCGCCCGCGCCTGTTGGCGGTAGGCGAGGAGGATACCGACGGCGAACCCCGCAACTTCATCGCTGCGATCAGCCTGGAAGGGACGCCAGGCGCCGCCACCGTGACGGAAGTGGCCGCCGGCCATGACTTCTTCGCCGCGCCGCGCCTGTCGCCCGACGGCGCAAACCTTAGCTGGCTGAGCTGGGACCACCCGGCCATGCCCTGGGACGGAACCACCCTGTGGTGCGCCAGCCTGGACGCGGCCGGCCAGCCCGGGGAGCCTCGAGCCGTGGCCGGCGGCAACGACGAAGCCATTTTTCAGCCCGAGTGGCTGCCGGACGGTCGTCTCGTATTCGTCACCGACCGCAGCGGCTGGTGGAATCTGGCAGCGCTGACACCCGGTGGTCTCGAAAATCTGCTGCCCATGAACGCCGATTTCGGCCTGCCGCTGTGGCAGTTCGGCATGCGGACATGGACTGCGTGGAAAGATCGCATCGCCTGCACCTGGCATGAAGCCGATGGCGACCGACTCGGGCTGCTCGACCTCCGTTCGAACGGGCTCGAGCGGGTTCCATTGCCTTACACGCAGCTCAACGGACTCGTCATCGACGGCGCCTCGCTGCTATGCGTCGCGGCGGCCCCGGACCGTTTTCCTGAGCTGGTGCGCATCGATCCCGCCAGCGGCCGGTGCGAGGTCCTGCGCTCCTCGAGCGAGCTCGCCCTGGAGTCTGGCGCTATTGCGGTTCCCGAGGCACTCGACTTCGCCGCGGGCAGCCAAGCCGCGGGCAGCAAAGCCGCGGGCAGCCAAGTCGCGGGGCGCAGCGAGATTGCCTACGGCTATTTCTACCGGCCGGCTCATCCAAGCCTATCGGGGCCCGCTGACGAGCGACCGCCGCTTCTGGTCATGAGTCACGGCGGGCCTACCGCTGCCACGGCCGCGGTGCTCAACCTGAAGGTACAGTTCTGGACGTCCCGCGGCTTTGCAGTGCTTGACGTCAACTACCGGGGCAGCACCGGCTACGGCCGCGCCTACCGGGATCGCCTCAAGGGCGGCTGGGGTGTGGTCGACGTAGAAGACTGCATCGCGGGGGCCCGTTATCTCGTGGAGCGCGGCGAGGTCGATCCGGAGCGTCTCGCGATCCGCGGCTCCAGTGCGGGTGGCTACACTACGCTCGCAGCGCTGACCTTCCATGACCTGTTTCGTGCTGGCGCAAGCCTTTATGGCGTCGGTGACCTGGAAGCCTTGGCCCGGGACACCCACAAGTTCGAGTCGCGCTACCTGGACAGCCTGATAGGCCCCTGGCCGCAGGCCGCCGAGGTTTATCGGCAGCGCTCCCCCATTCACCACGTCGAGCAACTGCAATGTCCTGTGATCTTCCTGCAAGGCCTGGAAGACCGGATCGTGCCCCCGTCTCAGGCCGAAACCATGGTGGCGGCGCTCGAAGCCAAGGGTCTGCCGGTGGCGTACGTTGCCTTCGAAGGTGAGCAGCACGGCTTCCGCCAGGCCGCGAACATACGGCGCGCGCTCGAGGCGGAACTTTATTTCTACGGTCGCATCTTCGGGTTCACGCCGGCAGACGCTATCGAACCCGTCCTGATACGCAATCTTGAGTCTGGAGATTGAGCCTCTTGTACGACCTGATCGCGCCTGCGCTGATGCGCATGGAGCCGGAAGCCTCCCACGACTTCGCCATCGCAAGCCTGCGGCTCGCCAGCGCGCTGCAGCTTGACCGGCTGGCAGCACCGCCGACACTCGATCCGGTGGAACTGATGGGCCTGCGTTTCCCGAACCGGGTCGGGCTGGCCGCCGGCCTCGACAAGAACGCCGACGCTTTCGAGATGCTCGGAGCCTTGGGCTTCGGCTTCGTCGAGGTCGGTACCGTCACGCCGCGGCCTCAGCGCGGCAATGCCCGACCACGGCTTTTTCGTCTGCCCGAGGCGCGCGCCCTGATCAACCGAATGGGCTTCAATAACCTCGGCCTCGACCACCTGCTACGCCGGGTCGAAAACCGACGCTACGACGGCGTGCTCGGAATCAATATCGGCAAGAACAAGGACACACCTACCGAGCGGGCTCTGGAAGACTATGTCGCGGGCCTTGAGGCAGTGCATGCCTGGGCCGATTACGTCACGCTCAATGTCTCGTCACCGAACACGCCGGGGCTGCGCGACCTGCAGCTAGGGCCACCCCTCGATGCCCTTCTCGACGGCATAGCGGTCGCACGGACGCGCCTGGCAGAACGGGAAGGTAGCCGCACACCACTGCTGGTGAAGATTGCGCCCGACCTGCACGACGACGACGTAAAGGGTATCGCGGAACGCCTCGTCGCCAAGGGCATCGATGGCGTCATCGCCAGCAACACTACGCTGGCGCGGCCGGGCATCGAGCACCTGGCAGCGAGTAACGAGATCGGAGGCCTGTCCGGCCCACCGCTGCACGAGCGCTGCCTCGAAGTGCTGCGCTGCATTCGCGGCACGGTGGGGGACGCGCTGACCCTGATCGGCGTTGGCGGCATCGACAGCGGCGGACGCGCCCGCGCGGCACGCCAAGCGGGCGCGGATCTGGTACAGATCTACACCGGCTTCGTCTACCGCGGCCCGGCGCTGATCCGAGAGATTGCACGAGATCTGCGCGGCAGCCGCGTCGACTCACCCTTGCCGCGTAGGCCGTGAGGCGTGTTGCTTCAGAACGCGCGCTTGTGGAAGCCCGCCACCGGCAAGCTGCCCTCGGTCAGATCACGCTGGCCGGTAGTCCAGCCGTCGATCCAGCTCTCGCGCTGGGGAGTGGCTTGATGGGGACACGTTTCGCGGGACCTCCCAATGAATCCGGCCTGATAGCCCTTGTTCCAGGCCCTGCTAGCAGGATCACGCTTGTGTCGCTTCATCGACGATGCTCCCTGATCAGACCACCGGATAGTGTCCGGTGGTTGCCATGCACGCCGCGGGCGCGCTGGCGGTCCGAATCGGAATGTTGCAAGCAGTACTGTCCGGGACAGAGCGCCCCTTTGGGCCGCGCGTTTCAATGTCGACGCGGCCCTCTTCTTTGTAGCGCCGCCGCAGCGGCCTGTACATGGTCATTTCGGAATAAGCTCGTTGCGTTGTCTGGCCCCTTGGCATATCAGAGAGCTGCCGCGGCCTGCAGCAATGCGGAGCCGGGTTTGCCGTTCGTCAGGTGGCGTCGGTGAGCTTGCGTCTGCTCGCTCCGGAGGGTCGCGGCCGCGCCCGCATTTTCGTCCGCGCCCCGCGCCACCTTGAGGATCTGCTGGCCGCGGAACTCGCGGAGCTCGGGGCCAGCGCCGTCCGGGTGCGCACCGGCGGCGCCCAGCTCGATGCGGATCTGGCCCTGGCCTACCGGATCTGCCACCGCTCGCGGCTCGCAAGCAGGGTGCTCTGGCCGCTAGCAGCCTTTCCCGCCCGCACCGCCGATGAGCTGCACGCAGGAGTCGCCGCCCTGCCCTGGCCCGAGCTCGTGGTCCCAGGGGCTACCCTGGCGGTAGGGTTCGACGGCAGCAGCCGGCAACTCCGCCACAGCGGCTACGCCCGCCAGCGGGTCAAGGATGCAGTGGTGGATGTGCTGCGGGCGGCCTGGGGTGCGCGCCCCGACGTCGATCCGGCCCACGCCGACCTGCGCCTGCAAGGGGTCTTGCACCGGGACAGGGTCACGCTCTACCTGGACCTCGCCGGTGAGGCACTGCATCGACGCGGCTGGCGTCACGAGGGTGGCGAGGCGCCCCTGAAGGAGAACCTCGCCGCGGGTCTGCTGCTGCGCGGCGGCTGGCGGGCCGGTAGCACGGGCTGGCTGGTTGACCCCGTCTGCGGATCCGGCACCCTGCTGGTTGAAGGTGCGCTGATTGCTGCCGACGTGCCTCCCGGCGCCCTGCGCCGCCGTTTCGGTTTCGAGTACTGGCGCGGCCACGATGCGGCTCGCTGGGCCGCGGTCGCCGATGAGGTGACCGCACGAGGGGCGACCAAAGTGCAGCTGTTCGGCCGCGACCAGGACCCGCAACAGATCGAGCGAACCCGTACGCACCTGACAGCCTGCGGCGCCGGGAGCCGCTTCGAACTCGAGCTGGATCTCGCCGTCGGCCACCTCGCGGATCTCGACGCCATACCTGGGCCAGTCGGACTCATCGTTGCCAACCCGCCCTATGGCCACCGCCTCGCCCGCGCAGGCGCGCTCACTGAACTCGGAAGCGCCCTCGCCCGCTGCGCGCCGGAGGCTCCGCTCGCTTTGCTGCTCGCCGCAGCAGCGGAGCAGGACGATGACGCGCTGCGGGAACTCGGCTTGCCGCGCCTCACGCGCCATGCCTGCAAGAACGGCCCTCTGGACGCCTGGATGCTCACCGGCCACGTGGAGTCGCGCAGCGAGAGCAGCCATGCCGCGCTACCGGCAGAGGCGCTCGACCACGCAGCCATGTTCGCCAACCGCATCCGCAAGAACACCAAGCGTTTGGCTCGCTTCGCCCGCCGCGTCGACACCAACGCCTACCGTCTCTACGACCGCGACCTGCCGGAGTACGCACTGGTAGTGGATCGCTATGGCGATGCGCTGTGCGTGCAGGAGCTGGCGCCGCCGGCCACCGTCGACCCGGTATTGGCCGAACGTCGTCGCGAAGCCGCACTGACCCTGCTGCCTGAGGCGGCCGGCGTCGATCCAGCGCAAGTCCACTTCCGGGTCCGTCGACGGCAGACGCCCGCGACCCAGTATGGCCGTCAGCAACCGGCAGGCAGCCTGCCGCGTCGCAGCATAGTGCGCGAAGCCGGCGCCCGGTTTGGCGTCAACCTGAGCGACTACCTGGATACCGGTCTTTATCTCGACTCGCGTGGCGTGCGCCGGAAGATCGCCGCCTTCGTGCGGGAGCGACCGGGGACCCGCTTCCTGAACCTTTACGCCTACACGGGCACGGCGACCGTGCAGGCGGCACTGGCTGGAGCAGCCGCCAGTGTCAGCGTAGACCTGTCGCGAACCTATCTGGACTGGGCCGGGGACAACTTCGCCCGCAACGGCCTCGATGACCGCGTCCATCGCCGCGTGCGTGCCGACGTTCTGGAGTGGCTCACCGGTCCCGGCAGGGACGAAGGAGCCTTCGACCTGATCCTGCTCGATCCGCCGACGTTTTCCAATTCGGCCCGCACCCGAAGCGACCTCGACCTGCAGCGCGACCATGCGCATCTGCTCGACGCAAGCGTCGCGCTGCTTGCGGACGAGGGCCGGCTTCTGTTCGTAAATCACGCCCGCAGATTCCGGCTCGACTGGACGCCGCCTGCCACGGTAACGGTCGAGGACATCACCCATGCCACGCTCGACGAAGACTGCGCTCGCGGCCGCCCCGCGCACCGCTGCTGGCAGATCAGCCGCGTCTGAGTTGCGCTGCACCGGGATGTGCCCGGCGCGTACCATCGGCGACCTTGGAGGGATCGAGTCTGAGATCTGGACCACGCCGCAGTGCATTACGGACCAGGAGTTCGGCCAGGGCAGGAAAGTCGTAGCCGAGATGTCTGGCACCGTCCGGATACAGGCTCGTCGGAGTCATGCCTGGCAGATTGTTGACTTCGAGCAGAACGAAGCGATCGCGTCCCAGCACGAAGTCCGCCCGGGAGAGATCCCGACAACCGAGCCAGGCATGGGCGGTAAGCGCCACCTGCTGCAGTTCAGCAGCCTGCGCCGCCGGCAAACTGGCAGGCACAATGTGATCGCTGTGGCCAGGGGTATAGCGGTGTTCATAGTCGTACCAGGTTCCCTCGGGCGTGAGGATCTCGATCACCGGATGGGGCACCCGCTCCACCTGGCCGTCCGGAGCCACGATGTCGAGCACGCCAACGGTGATCTCCCGGCCCTGTACCCGTTCCTCCACGAGCACCACGTCGTCTAGTTCCAGCGCCCGTTCCAGCGCGCCTGCAAGCTGCTGAATGTCGTCTATGAGCGTCACGCCGAGCGCGGATCCCTGCCGGGCCGGCTTCACCACTACACTCACGCCGAGCGCCGCATGGATTCGCTGTAAGGCTTCGGCGAAATCATCTTCGGCACGCACCACGACATCGGCCGCCAGCGGCAGGCCGGCGGCACGAAATATCTGCTTCGCTACCAGTTTGTCCATGGCGCATGCGCTCGCCCGTACGCCACTGCCCACGTACGGATAGCCGAGCATCTCGAGCAGGCCCTGCACGGTGCCGTCTTCGCCCGGTGGTCCATGCAGCGCCGGGAAGACGACATCCGGTCGAAAAGCCGCAAGCGCCTCGACCAGTCCCGCGTCGAGCTCGATGCACTCGAGTGCCGCAACACGTGGCGCGAGTGCCTTGGCGACCCCCGCAGCGGACACCCGGCTCACCGCAGCCTCGGCAGCAGGTCCGCCCTGGAGCACGGCGACGCGGGCGTTCGTCTCAGACATGCTGACTCCGAAGCTGGAAACGACTGCGGGCATTCTAGCCCGAAACACGCACCCCCCGGCCCGTAGTCCCGGGCGCCACCGTCACGCCAGAGCGACGCGCACCGGTTCGTCTATCACCGCGGGCAGCTCCGCCTGGGCAACGAGTGCGCGCGCGGCCGCGACTATGGCATCTGCCTCCTCGCGCGCGGCGCCGTGCAGCGTACGCACCCCTTGCTGGCGCACCTCGCTGAAGGGGCTGACCTGGTGACGGCTGGTCACCCCAACCTCCAGACCATTGCGCCGGGACCAGGTCACGAACCGCTCGCGGAAGAGGAGCTGGAACATCTGCACTACCTCGTCGCCATCAAGCCACACGAACAGGCTGAGGTCGTCGCGCTCTGCACAGGCAAAACTGCGCCGGTAGAGCGGCTCGTCCATCCCTTGGCTTTCGGCACTCGCACTGCGTGCCGAGCGGATCTCATAGAACGCGTAACGTCCCATCTCCGGCCCCGTTACCGCCACGCTCGCCACTGTCCGCGCGCTTCCATTGCGGGAACCGTCACGGTCGCCCACGGTCCCATTGCCCAGACGGCACCCATGCGGTATGCATCCCGACGCCCTACACTACGCCGCTGCAACGGGCTTTACAGCATGTGCGAGGAGAACCACGCATGGGGCATCATGCCACCGTCCACAGCCTGCAGGACTGGCTGAACAGCCGGATCATCGGCCAGGAGCGCCTGGTCCGGCGCCTGCTGATGGCACTGTTGTGCGACGGTCACCTGCTGGTCGAGGGTGCTCCCGGTCTCGCCAAAACGCGGGCGGTTAAGGACTTGGCCGCCGGCGTCGAAGGCGACTTCCACCGCATCCAGTTCACACCCGATCTGCTGCCCTCCGACGTCACCGGCACGGAGGTCTTTCACCCCGAAACCCGCACTTTCGCTTTCCAGCAGGGACCTGTATTCCACAACCTGCTGCTGGCCGACGAGATCAATCGAGCCCCGGCGAAGGTGCAGTCTGCCCTGCTGGAGGCCATGGCAGAGCATCAGGTCAGCGTCGGTCGCCAGACGTTTGCACTGCCGGATCTGTTCCTCGTGATGGCGACCCAGAATCCCATCGAGCAGGAGGGCACCTACCCGTTGCCAGAGGCACAGCTCGACCGCTTCCTGCTGCACGTGCGGGTGGACTACCCTGACGTAGTCGCGGAACAGCGCATCCTGCGCCTGGTTCGGGGCGAGGATCGCGGTGAGGTGGCGACGAAGCCTCCCGTCGAGCTGCGTCAGGCTGACCTGTTCGCCGCCCGCAGGGAAGTGCTCGGTGTGCATATGGCCGATCCAGTAGAGACGTACCTGGTGCAACTGGTCATGGCAACCCGCCAGCCGGAACGGTGGGGCGAGGATCTCGCGCGCTGGATCGAGTTCGGGGCGTCGCCTCGAGCCACCCTCGCCCTCGATCGCTGCGCCCGGGCCGGTGCCTGGCTAGACGGCCGGGATTTCGTCACCCCCGACGACGTCCGCGAGGTCTTCCACGATGCACTCCGGCACCGTGTGATCCTGAGCTTCGAGGCGGAAGCCGCCGGCGTCGACGCCGATGCCTTGCTCAGCGCACTCGTCGACCGTGTTCCCGTGGCCTGATTCGTGTCTATGGCTATCGCGTCAAGAACCGGAAACGCAACCGAAGCGGAAGCGGGTCTGCGTGGCGCAATCCCGACTCTGCACGAGCTCATCGCCCTGCGCAGTGGCGCCCGCCACCTCGAGTGGTTGCTGCATCAGCGCGTGCGCACCGCCGGTGCCGGTTCTCGCCAATCGCGCTTCCGCGGCCGCGGCATCGACTTTGCCGAGGTCCGGGTGTACGAGCCGGGCGATGACGTCCGGCACATCGACTGGCGGGTCACCGCACGTACCGGTCAACCTCACACCAAACTGTTTCAGGAGGAGCGGGAACGGCCGATCCTCGTGCTCGCCGACCTTGGCCCGAGTAGCTTTTTCGGCACCCGCCGGCGCATGAAGTCGGTGGCGATCAGCGAGCTCGCTGCTCTTCTGTTGTGGCGCGCCTATGATCACGGCGATCGCGTCGGCGCCCTCGTCCGCGACGTCGATGACCATCAGGCATTCAGACCAAGGCACTCCCGCACCACCCTCCTGCGCATCCTGCGGCAACTCGAGCTGGCCTGCTCCGATCTGGCCCGGAGCCTCTCTGCGGACATCCCGTCCAGGCCTGAACGTCAGCCTGGATTCAGCCTCGGCGATGCCCTCGAACAGGCGCGACGGGTGGCCAGGCCAGGCAGTCGCGTGCTGGTGCTGAGTGACTTTGCCGACCGGGACGTCCTGAAGGAGGATGGTGTCGTGGCCCGCAACCTGCTTCAGCTCGGACGCCACTGTGACCTCGAGGTCCTGCACGTGACCGACCCGTTCGAACGCGAACTGCCTCCTGCGGCGCTTTATCCGGTCAGCGATGGCCGCGAGCGGCGTCTGCTCGACACGTTCCCCGCGACCAGCCGGGCTGCCTGGCAGCAGAGGCATCAGGCACGAACGGAGCAGATCATCGCCATGGTCCGTCGCGCCCGGGGGCGATTCGGCAGCTTCGGCACCGAGGACGATCTCGTGGCCCGACTCGGAAACTGGCTGCGATGATGGTTCCGCGCCGCGACCCCTGGCAGCCATGGATCAGCGACATGCTGCCGCCGGGTTCGCTGGATTTGCTCAATACTCTGCGGGATATTCATGAACCCACGGCACCAGGATTCTGGCCACCTGCACCCGGCTGGTGGCTGCTGGCTGTGCTGCTGCTCGCTCTTGGCGCCTGGCTGGGGCTTTCGGCCGCCTCCCGCCGACGCCGACGTGCTCCGATCCGCCAGGCGGAGGCCGAACTCAGCGAGTGGCAGCGCCGCGCGGCCAGAACACAAGACGCACGCGCCGCAGCGGATACACTCGCGGAACTGCTGAAACGGGCAGCCCTGTGCCGCTACCCGCGCACGACCGTAGCCGGATTGAGCGGTGACGCGTGGCTCAGGTTCCTCGATCGCACCGGCAACACCACCGAGTTCAGTAATGGTGCCGGCCGCGTGCTTGGTGACGAACGTTATGCACGGGCACCGAAGCTGCAGCCGGAGCCGCTGGCGCAGATTGTTCGGGCTTGGCTCCAGCGCCACCTGGACGGGACGCCCGACGCCTTCGCGAACGCAGACGCAAACGCAGACGCAGATGCAGATGCAGATGCAGATACTGTTGCGGACACCGTTGTGGAGGGCCGCTGATGCCTGAGTTCGCATGGCCATGGCTGCTGCTGCTCCTGCCCCTGCCGTGGCTGCTCAGGCGTCTGTTGAAGCCGGCGCCGCGCCAGGAAGCGGCGCTGCGCGTACCCGACCTTGCACCCTACGCCGACCTCGGCCCGAGGCGTGGCGGCCGCGATGCTTCACGCCACATCCGCCTGGGCCTGCTTTGGGTAATGTGGATCGCCCTGTTGCTGGCGGCCGCACGACCGGAACTCATGGGCGACCCGGTCGACGTCCCAGTATCAGGCCGTGATCTCATGCTGGCCGTGGACCTCTCGGGCTCGATGAACCGGGAAGACATGGAACTCAACGGCCGCCCGGCGAGCCGCCTGGAAATCTTGAAGGTGGTATTCGACGATTTCGTTCAGCGTCGCGCAGGCGACCGTGTCGGACTCATTCTGTTCGGCACGAACGCCTACCTAAAGGCACCCCTGACCTTCGACCTGCACACGGTGAATCGACTGATGCAAGAGACCCCGCTCGGCATCGCCGGTGGGCGTACCGCCATCGGCGACGGCATCGGTCTGGCGGTCAAGCACCTGCGCGACCGCCCCGCAGAGAACCGGGTTCTCGTTCTGATGACCGATGGCGCCAACAATTCCGGTGAGCTCGAGCCCCTGAAAGCCGCGGAACTGGCCGTGCATGCCGGCGTGCGCATCCACACCATCGGCTTCGGCTCAGATCAGCAACTGCGGCAGGTCCCCTACGGAGGCACATTTGGCTCGCGCATGGTCGATGCTTCCTGGGACATGGATGAGGAAACCATGATCGAGGTCGCCAGGATGACGGGCGGCCAATACTTCCGCGCCCGTCGCAGCGAGGAGCTGCTGGATATCTACCGCGGGTTGAACGCGTTGGAACCGGTGCCCGGACCGGACGAGGTTCTGCGCCCTGTCGAGGCCCTGTTCTACTGGCCCCTCGGCGTCGCCGTGCTGGCGAGCCTTCTGCTCGTCCTGCTGCAGGCTGGCCGCGGCCTCTGGAGATTCTGATGCTGGAGGCACTCACCAACTTCCACTTCCTGCGACCAGGCATGCTGTGGGCGCTATTGCCCCTTGCACTGGCCGCATTGCTGCTGCTGCGCCGACGCCTGGCCCATGGCGCCTGGCGACGCGCAGTGGACCCGGAACTGGCCCCGTGGATCGTCGAGTCGAGCTGGAGCCGCACCGGGCGCGGGCTGCTGGCTGGCGCCATGCTCGCGTGGCTGATCGCGGTCCTGGCGCTTGCCGGACCGAGCTGGGAACAGCGCCCGCAGCCGGTGAGTCGAGGCGGTGACGCCATAGTGATCGTGCTGGACATGACACTGTCGATGTATGCCGCCGACCTCGCGCCGTCGCGCATCGCCCGGGCCCGCCTGAAAATCGCGGACATCCTCGATGAGCGCCGTGACGGTCAGACGGGGATGGTCGTCTACGCTGGCGACAGCCACGTGGTGGTACCGCTGACGGACGACGCTCGTACCATCACAAACCTGTTAGGTTCGCTGGAACCACGGATCATGCCTCAGTTCGGGAACCGGCCTGATCGGGCGATCGAACAGGCGAATCGCCTGTTCGTGGATGCCGCGATGCCGCGCGGGCGCATCATCTTGCTCACTGATGGCATACGGGAACCCGAACGGCTGCTCGCCAGCGTCGATGACCGCTATCCCGTGTCCGTCCTCGGCATCGGCACCGAGGCCGGGGCTCCGATTCCCCTCGAACCCCTGAACCGCGAAGGCTACCTGCGCGCTGAGGGTAACGTCGTGGTCGCGCACCTCGATGAGGACGTCCTGCGCGGCTTTGCTCGCGCAGCCGGTGGCAGCTACGCCCGCTTTGCGCCCGACGGCAGCGATCTCGAGTCCCTGTTGCCGAACTCTGCCGATGGACGTGGAGCCGGAACCAACCCGCAGCGGGAACTGCAGATGTGGATCGACGCCGGACCCTGGCTGGTGCTGCTGTTGATCCCGATGGCGCTGTTCGCATTTCGCCGTGGCGTGCTGGCTGCGCCAGTGTTCGCTTTGATACTGCTGCCTCCCGACGCCGAGGCGTTTTCCTGGCGTGACCTCTTTCAGCGTCCCGACCAGCAGGCGCACGCCGCGTTGCGCGCAGGCCAGCCGGAACGCGCCGTCGAACGTTTCGAGGATCCTGCCTGGCGCGCGACCGCGCTCTATCGCAGTGAGCACTACGATCAGGCGGCGCGCGAGTTCCGCGGAGAAGACGCGCTCAGCCATTACAATCGTGGCACTGCACTAGCCCGTGCGGAGCGCTTCGAGGAAGCCCTGGAGCAACTCGAGCAAGCCGTTGAGCTTGACCCGGACTTCGAGGATGCCCGCCACAATCGGGACCTGGTGGAGCGCATCCTGGAGCAGGATCGGCCGGACGCCGCCAACGAACAGGCCAGTCAGCGCGACAATCCGAGCTGGGACGACGACGACGAGGGGTCTGCCGTGTCGCGGCGGGGTGACAACGGGGATCCACAGCAGAGTCAGCGCGACCCGCGCCCCGGCGAGGACGGCGCGCAGCGCGAGGGCGAGCAGACCGAAGACCCGGAGTCCCAGAGCGGCCGCGACAACGAGCCGGACCCGAGCATGCAGGCGGAGTCGGAGCGAGACGCCTTCGTCGACGAGCGCGAGCGGGAACAGGCACTGGAACAGTGGCTACGCCGTGTCGCCGACGACCCCGGCGCGCTGCTGCAGCGCAAGTTCCGGTACGAGGCTGATCGCCGCCGCCGCGAGGGTAGCTTCGATCCCAACGAGGCCGGGCAGCCATGGTGAGGCACGATCGACAAAGTCGATCGTGCCTCATCTGTGGGAGAGCGTGCCGCCCACAGGGCGGCGCGCCGACCCGGCGGCGAAGCCGCCTGCTGCCGCCAGGCAGCGTTGTGCTCGCGCTGCTTTGCCTGCTCTTGGCGCCGCTCGCGCGCGCCGACCTCGAGGCCAGCGTCGACCGTCAACTCATCGACGAGAACGACGTCATCGTCCTGGAGGTGCGCTACAGCGGCCAACTGCGCGGTGCCGATCTGCGCTTCGAGCGCCTCGAGCAGGATTTCGTAATCCTCAACCAGCAGCGCGGGCATCAGCTGCGGCTCGCCGAGGGTCGTCCCCACGCCGTGACTTCATGGACCGTGACGCTGCAGCCGCGACGACGCGGCGCACTGTCGATTCCGGGGTTCAGCGTCGAGGGCCAAACCACCGATCCCATCACCATCACCGTCACCGAGCCCACCCCGGAAGCGCGCCGCGAGCTCGCCGAGTGGGTATTCATGGAGAGTGACGCCAGCAGCGACTCGGTCTGGGTCCAGGAACAGTTCATCTACCGGGTGCGCCTGTTCTATTCCGAAGAAGCCGTGCTATTCGGTGAATTGCCGCCCATGCCGCGGTTCGAAGAGGCGGTAGTGGAGCCCATGGGCGGGCCGAGTAACCGTATCGAGGAACGCAACGGCCGCCGTTACCAGGTCATCGAACGTCGCTACGCCATCATTCCCCAGCGCAGTGGCGAGTTGCGGATTGCACCCGAGACCTTCGTCGGTGCGGTCCGCGTCACCCAGCAGGGTGCAGTGCGCCGGCGCAATCTGCGCCTTGCTACCGATGGCATCACCGTCGAGGTGCGCCCCCAGCCTCCCGCATGGCCCGCCGATACGCCCTGGCTTCCGGCCCGGGATCTCGAGCTCACCGAGTCTTTCGACCCCAATCCGCCACGCTTGCGCCAGGGTGAACCGTTGTCGCGTACGCTCATGCTGCAGGCACGCGGTCTCGCGGCCAGTGCACTGCCGGAGATGCCTTTCGGCGAAACGCCCGGGCTACGCGTCTATCCTGAACCCGCAATCCTCGACGAAGACCGCCAAGGCGACCGTCTTGTTGCCACGCGCATTCAGAGTGCGTCCCTGATCGCGCAGGTGGTGGACTTCATCGAACTGCCGCAGGTGAGCGTTCTCTGGTGGGATCTTGATCGTGACGAGGTTCGCCGCGCCGTTGTGCCGGGCCGGCGCCTGCCGGTGGCACCGTCGACGCTGCAACCGCCGCCACCGGATCAGGTAACTCGCGAGCCAGCGGCGCCAGCCGCAGCCGAGGAACAGGGCACACCCATCGGCGAAGTGCGCTCCTTTCCCCTGCTGGCACTGATCGCGATTCTGCTCTGGATCGGCACCGCGGCGCTCTGGCTCTTGCATACGCTGGGTCGGCACCGGCAAACCCGACCGACCATGCCCGCACCGCCTGCCCCCGAGCAGGAGCGCCAGCGTCTGCTGCGGGCCTGCCGAGCCGACGACCCCGGCGCAGCGCGCAATGCTCTCGACCGATGGATCCGCAGCGAGGGCGGTAGCTGTGAAACGCTGCTCGACGCCCTGCCGAGAGATCGCCGCACCGAGCTTGCTCCGCTGCTTGCGGAACTGGACAGAGCCCTCTACGCACCCGAGCACGACAACGGCTGGCGGGGCTCGGCGCTCGCCGCCTGGGTGCAGCGGAACCGACATCCGACGCGTCGCACTCGCAGCGCCTCACATGTGCTACCACCACTCTACGCGACGGACTGAGGACCCTCAGGAATCCAGCGACTTGCTCACCACCTCGTAAATGTCGCGTGAGAGCCCTTCGACTGCGGCGATCCGCTCGAGCGCAGCCCGCATCTTCGCCTGCCGCTCGGCGTCGTAGCGCTGCCAGCGGGTCAGCGGCGTCAGCAGCCGGGCACCGATCTGTGGGTTGCTCGCATTCAGCCGCATCACCCAGTCCGCCAGGAAGTCGTAGCCGCTACCGTCGGCGGCATGGAAGCCCACCGGATTCTGGTTGCAGAACGCACCGACCAGCGCGCGGATCTTGTTCGGATTACGGGCATCGAAAGCCTCGTGATCGCAGAGCGCTTTGACCCGCTTCAGGGTGCCAGGCGCGCTGGACAATGCCTGCGTGGCGAACCACTGGTCCACGACCAGCGCCTCATTGCGATAGCGCTCGAGGAAGTCCGCGAGCAGCCGCTCGGCGATCGCTTCCGCGGCGGGCTTACCGGACCAGGCCACCACCCTGAGTGCAGCCAGCCGATCGGTCATGTTGTCCGCGTCCACATACTGCCGTTCGGCCAGCTCGATCCCCTGCGCGTCAGGAGCCAGAGAAAGATAGGCCAACGCGAGATTGCGCAGGCTGCGCCTCGCGATGCCTACTGCATCCGGCGCATAGTCATCGCCGGCGTTGGCGTCGTAGATGATCCGTAGGCGGTCGGCGAAACGACTGCCGATACGCTCGCGCAGCCCCTCGCGGGCGGCATGAATGCCGTCGACGTCCACCACATTCATCTGCTGACCAAGATACTCCGCCGCCGGTAGCGTCAAGAGGGCGGCTGCAAGGGCCTTCGCCTCGCCATCGTCGGCGGCGATTTCTGCCGCCTCCAGCATGCGACCTACGACACCGTCCGTGCGGTTTTCGAACTCGGCATCGGGATCAGCCACCTTGTCCAGGATCACCTCGCTGAAGAAGGTCTGCGCCGCGTCCCAGCGCGCGAAGCCGTCGGCATCCGAGGCCATTTGGACGATCAGATCCTCGCGTCGGCGCTGCATCACTACTTTTACCGGAGCAGAGAAGTTGCGCAGGAGAGAGAGAACCGGCCGCGCCGGCACATTGCGGAAAAGTATCGTCTGTTCGGCTTCCTTCAGGTGCAGGATCAGCGTCCCGTCACCCTTGGGATTCTCCACCTCCGTGCTCGACTCGATCTCGACTTCGAAGCCGTTCGCCCGACCCGCCGCGCCGAGCATTTCGATGCCGTCCTGGCCGATGAGGCCCACAGCCACGGGAATGTGGAACGGCTGCTTCTCGGGTTGTCCCGGCGTCGGCGGGCAGCTCTGCTTGAGCGTCAGGCGATACTCGAGCGCGGCCGTATCGTAATCTTCGACCACCTCGATGCGCGGCGTGCCGGCCTGGCTGTACCAGAGCCGGAACTGGCCGAGGTCGATACCGCTGGCATCCTCCATGGCCTGGACGAAATCGTCGCAAGTCACGGCCTGACCGTCGTGGCGCTCGAAGTAGAGATCGGAACCCTTGCGGAAGCGTTCCGGCCCGAGCAGCGTGTGGATCATGCCCACCACCGCCGCGCCCTTCTCGTACACGGTGAGCGTGTAGAAGTTGGAAATCTCGATGTAGCTGTCAGGACGTACCGGATGCGCCATGGGTCCCGCGTCTTCGGCGAACTGCATGGTGCGCAGGATGTTCACATCCTCGATGCGCTTGATCGTCGGCGAGTTCTGGTCGGCCGAGAACTGCGAGTCGCGCAGCACCGTGAAGCCTTCCTTCAGCGACAGCTGAAACCAGTCGCGGCAGGTGATGCGGTTGCCGGTCCAGTTGTGGAAGTACTCGTGGGCCACCACTGCCTCGACCCGCTGGAAGCCGGCGTCCGTTGTCGTCTCCTTCGATGCCAGCACGCAGGAGGTGTTGAAGATATTCAGTCCCTTGTTTTCCATCGCGCCCATGTTGAAGTCGTCGACGGCGACGATCATGAAGATATCCAGGTCGTACTCGCGACCGTACACCTCCTCATCCCAACGCATGGAACGCTTCAGCGCGTCCATGGCGTAGTCCACCTTGTCGACGTTGTGGGGCTCGGTATAGATCCTGAGCACGACCTCGCGCCCGCTCATCGTCGTGAAGCTGTCTTCGATGTGCTGAAGGCGCCCCGCCACGAGGGCGAAAAGATAGGCAGGCTTCCGGAACGGATCTTCCCAGACCACCTTGGTGCGTCCGTCTTCCAGCGTTTCACGCGCCACTTCGTTGCCATTGGAGAGCATCACCGGGAACGCATCGCCATCGCCGATGATCGTGGTGGTGAACGGCGCCATGACATCCGGTCGGTCGAGGTAGTAAGTCATGCGGCGGAAGCCCTCAGCCTCGCACTGGGTGCAGTACATGCCGCCCGACTTGTAGAGACCCTCGAGTTTGCTGTTGGACTCCGGGACGATGCGCGTCACGAGACGTAGCCGGAACGAATCCTTCGGCGCGTGCAAAGTCAGACTCTCGTCGTCGACGCTGTACTCGTTGCTGCCGATCGCCTCGCCATCGACGGCAATGGATTCGAGTTCCAGCTCCTCGCCGTCCAGCCGCAGCGCGGCTTCGCCATCCGGCGCATCGGGATTGCGCCGCAGCGCCAGTTCAGCCGTCACCAGAGTACCGCCTTCCGCGAGCTCAAAGGTGAGATCGGTCTGATCGATCAGGAAGGCCGGCGGCTGATACTCCGCTAGGCGTATCGTGCTGGGCTGACTTTCCTTCATGAGCATGGTGACTACTCCGATATCGAAACATGGCCGCAGTGTACCCGCTGCCCGCTTCTCTTTGCCCGAGTGGCATCGACACCCGAATTGAACACCCAACCTCAGGAGCGCTCTTCGTGGGAAGGTGTGGCCGCAAAGCGGCCGCGCCGATCTGCAGCACCCGAACCGCGAATCACCCCGCCGCGAGCAACTCCACCTCATGCCCGGTGTACTTGCGGACGTTGATGACGCCGGAACTCAAGATCAGATACTGGCCCTTGATGCCGACCAATTCCCCTTCCACCACGCCGAGCTTTTCCAACGCCAGCGAACGTACCTTCGCCGGGAACGCGCGCACCGGGTAGTCAAATTGCCAGACATCGGCGTCGGTGGCCGGCACAACGGCCTGGATGCCGAAGCGCTCTCGCAGCCGCTCGATTTCCGGGGCGCAGCGCTCGAGGAGCTGAGCCCGCGCCGCGAGCAGGTCGATGGGTTCCGGGTTTCCCTTCAGAAGCTGCTGCCAGTGGGTGCGATCGCTGACGTGGGCCTTCAGGGCCACTTCCAGGAGACCCGCCTGCTGCCGCGTCGAGGTGCGAGCAAAAGGCAGCGCCTGCACGGCGCCCTGGTCGATCCAGCGGGTCGGCACCTGACCAGCACGGGTGATCCCAACCTTCAGCCCGGTGCCGTTCGCCAGGTACACGACGTGATCGGTCATGCAGTGGGCGAGACCCCACTCCGGCTCCCGGCAGGTGCCTTCGCGGAAGTGACAGCGCTCAGGGCTCATGATGCAGGTGTCACAGGCGGCAAGACTGCGAAAGCAGGGATAACAGTAGCCCTGGTTGAAGCTCTTGTTCGTCTTGCGCCTGCAGGCGACGCAGTAAATGGCGCCCTCGAATCGCAAGGTCAGGCGCTCTCCGAGCAGCGCGTTCAAGGCCACCGTGGTATCCCCCACGGGCATGGCGTAGGCGACGGGCGACTCGGGCGAGCTCTTCAGTTTCGCCAGCGTGCCGTGGGCGAGGCGGTCGCCGCCGGCGCTCACTCCTCCCCCAGGATGCGGATGCGATCCACGCTCGCTTCACCCCCCGGTGCGTCCGCGCAGGCGCCGCGGTCGATGTAGCCGGTGCGGGCCTCGGGCGGCAGATGGTCTGCTTCCCAGGTCAGCACGGCCTCCATGCATATCTCGCGCTGCCGCGGCTCGAGGGGCCGACCATCGGGCCAGCGCCCGAGCGCAAGCGCTCGGCGAAGGTTCTCGTAGGTGGCGCGGTCGAGGCCGCCGACGGCACTGCGGAAATCGCGCGGCCTCCGCGCCTCAGGAGCTGAGCGGGAACGACTATCGCTCATTTGGGCATTCGACCTCTGCGGGCTGGGATGAGCAGGATACCATCAGGCCCGCCAGTCCGAATCGTCCGCATTCGGCGGCGGCGCCTCCACCTTTGGTACGCGCAGCAGCGCCCAGATGATGCCGCCAACGAAACCACCCCAGTGTGCGGCGTTGGCGATGTGCAGCCCGAACGCCGTGGTGACACCGGTGGAAAACAGCACCAGGAACAGGACCAGGATCACAATCAGCGCAGGCGGCAGCTGCAGACGCGGGTCGTTGCTGCGTCGCCCCGCGATAATGAGGTAGCCGAGCAGGCCGTAGACGACCCCAGACATGCCGCCGAACATGGGACCCTCACCCACCAGCCACTGCGCCACATTCGCCACCGGCGCCAGCAGCAGCACCAGCAGCAGCAGATGGTAACGACCCTGTGCTTCCTCGATCCGCCGTCCGAACTCCCACAGCCACAAAAGATTGAAGGCCAGATGCATCACGCCGAAGTGCAGCAGCGCCGGCGACCACAGGCGCCAGACCTGCCCGTTCTCGAGTGCCGTGCGCAGGCTCGTGAACTGAATGAACTGCCCCACCTGCTCCGTGGGCACGATGAGCAGTGCGCGCAGCATGGGACTCAGCGATTCCGGCAAGGATGCGGTGGCCGGATAACAGGCGAGGGTAAGCACAACCAGAACCATGCAGAGCGGATAGCGTTCGGCGAGCGCGATCACGCCGCCCGCGAACCCCCGCCCGGGCGTTGCGCTGACCGCAGTCGGCAACTCGCCTCGGCTCTGCGCCGCCCAGCCCTCATCGACGACAGCCTGAAACCGCTCATCCGGAACGCCGAGACGCAACCGCCCGGAGGCCTCGAAGATCCGGTGCGGCACGCCCCGCGCATGCAGCCAGGCGGACAGGGGCCGCAGATCCACGCTGGCATCGACTTCCAGGGCGATGTACACGATGGCTCCGAGCAGGCCAAAGATTGCCAGTGTAGCGAAGCTGCCGGGACGACTCGATCATCCGACGGCGGGGATGGTCGGGTAGAATCCGTAATCGATTCCGGGTTGGGAGGTCACAGGCATGATCGAACTCGAAGTCAACGGTGTCCTGCGTGAAATCGACATGCCCCTGGATACCCCGCTGCTTTGGGTCATCAGAGACGGCCTGCGGCTGGCCGGAACCAAGTTCGGCTGCGGCATGGGTCTCTGCGGTGCCTGTACGGTGCACCTCGACGGACAACCGGTTCGTAGTTGCCTGACGCCACTCTCCTCCGCCGAGGGCCGCCGCGTCACCACCATCGAGGGTCTCGGCGACGGTAGCAGCGTAGCAACCCTGCATCCCGTACAGCAGGCCTGGATCGAGGCCAGCGTAACGCAGTGCGGCTATTGCCAGTCAGGCCAGATCATGGCCGCGGTCGCCCTGGTAGACGCGAATCCGGACCCAAGCGATGCCGAAATCGATCGCGCGCTCGCAGGCAACCTCTGCCGCTGCGGCACCTACCCACGCATCCGCGCGGCCGTGCGCCGGGCAGCGGAGCTGAAACGCCGCGGCGAGGCGGTGGTGCAGACCTGGGATCCCGCCGTCGCGGTGGCACCGGTAGGAGGGCTGCCGGCATGAGCGATTCGATTAACGGCCCGCTGCTGACGCGTCGGGCCCTGCTGAAATCCAGCGCCGTCGCAGGCGGTGGCCTGGTCCTCGGCGTCAACCTCACCGGCTGCGCCAGCTCGCCGCCCATAGCCGACGCGGGCAGCCTGAGTCCCGATGCCTGGCTGCAGATCACGCCTGACGACCGCGTGATTTTCCAGCTCGACAAGACCGAGATGGGCCAGGGCGTGATCACTTCTCTGCCATCCCTTGTGGCGGAAGAGCTGGAACTCGACCCGGGCCGAATCCACATTCACCTGGCCCCGGTGCACAGCCGTTTCC
Organism: Pseudomonadales bacterium; assembly: GCA_007131295.1. Classification (GTDB taxonomy): domain Bacteria; phylum Pseudomonadota; class Gammaproteobacteria; order Pseudomonadales; family Azotimanducaceae; genus SLTB01. Next base: position 43,144 of record SLQW01000032.1, read on the forward strand.
AGGATCCCCTGCAGGTCACCGGCGGCAGCACCAGCATTGCCCGCCGCTGGGAACCGGTGCGCCAGACCGGCGCCGCCGCGCGCGAGATGCTGCGGGCTGCGGCGGCCGAGCGCTGGGACGTTCCCACCGCCGAGATCGAAGTGCGCGATGGGGTGATCAGCCACGCAGCGTCGGAACGCAGTGCGCGCTACGGCGAACTCGCCGAAGCGGCGGCGCGACAGCGGGTACCACAGGACCCACCGCTCAAGGACGCCAGCGCCTTCCGCTTTATCGGACGCTCGGTGCCTCGGACGGACCGCGTCACGAAGAGCACCGGAGAGGCGGTTTTCGGCATTGACGTCGGCGTGAACGGCGCGGAACTGCCGGGACTCATCACCGCCGTCGTCATCCGCGCGCCACGCTTCGGCGCCGAACTGCAGTCCTTCGATGGTCACACTGCCCGGGAACACCCGGGCGTCATAGACGTTTTTCAGATCTCCAGCGGCGTCGCGGTACTCGCTGATGGTTACTGGCCCGCGCGCAAGGGCGCCGAGAAAGTCACCGCCCGTTGGTCCGCCGGCCCAATCGAGCACCTCGACAGTGCCAGTCTGGAAGCTGCCCAACGGCGTGCGCTGGACGAGGACAGCGGCCGCCGGGTGCGCAACGACGGCAACTTCGCGCGCGCCGCGGATGCTGCCGAGCGCGTCATCGAAGCGGAGTACGTCGTCCCGCACCTCGCCCACGCCACCATGGAACCCATGAACTGCACCGCCTGGATGCGCAACGGGACCTGCGACGTCTGGGTCCCGACCCAGGGCCCGGACATCGTCCAGGCGGTAGCCGCGGAGGCAGCGAAACTGCCGCGGGATCGCGTTCGCGTTCATTCGACCCTGATGGGCGGCGGCTTCGGCCGCCGCGGCATTCCGGACTACGCGGTAGAAGCAGTGGAGATCGCCCGCCTTGCGGGGCGCCCGGTAAAGGTGGTCTGGTCAAGGGAAGACGACATGCGCCACGACTTCTACCGCCCCGCCACCTGCAACCGGCTGCGCGCCGCCCTCGGTGCCGATGGCAACGTGCTCGGCTGGGAACACCGCATGGTGGGCCCGAGTATCATCAGCAACCTGGTTCCGGATTTCCTTGGCGCTCTGCTTCCAGGCTGGATGCCATCGGGACTGACGAACGTATTGGGGCGCGCCGGTGGCGCCGTCATCCGCGGCCGCGACTCGTCGAGCACCGAAGGTGCAGCCGACCTGCCCTACGCCATCGCCAATGTCCGGGTGGAGTCGCTGGTGCACGACCCTGGCATCCCGGTGGGTTTCTGGCGCAGCGTCGGGCACTCCCAGAACGCCTTCGTGGTGGAGAGTTTCGTCGACGAAGTGGCGCATGCGGCCGGTGTCGATCCGGTCGCTTTCCGCGAGCAGCGCCTCGCTGGACATCCGCGGCATCTGGCGACACTGCGGCTCGCCGCAGAGAAGGCAGACTGGGGCAACCCGGCTCCTGGACGCCAACAAGGCGTCGCGGTGCATGCATCGTTCGGCAGCTACGTCACCGAAATCGCCGAGGTCTCGGTGGAGAACGGCCGCATCCGGGTCCACCGCGTGGTCTGCGCGGTCGATTGCGGTCTCGTGGTGAATCCCGACATTGCCCGCGCCCAGATGGAAGGTGGCATCATCTTCGGCCTCACGGCGGCGCTGAAGAGTCACATCACGCTCGAGAACGGCGGCGTCAAGCAGTCGAACTTTCACGACTATCCGCTCCTGCGCATGGACGAAACACCTGAGATTGAAGTTTATTTCGTTGACCGCGACGCGCCGCCGTCGGGCGTCGGCGAACCGGGTACACCGCCGATCGCACCGGCCGTGGCGAATGCTGTGTATGCCGCCACCGGACAGCGCCTGCGTCGCATGCCCTTTACCCTGGATCGCGCCTGACCCCCACCACCGCCATGGCACGATCCGCATTTGGGAGCCGTCTTCTTTCGAGACCCGCTTCGTGCGACGCGACTGCATTCGTTCGGCGGCTGCGTCGCAGCCGATCGGACGGATCTGCTTGGAGCAGATCCGGTCTCGCCGTGCACGCCCGAAGGGTGCCCGCCAGGGATGGCGGGAAACAGCGCCTCCCAAAGGAAGGCGCTGTTTTCCACACGCTATTCGGCTCTTGTCGCTCTGACGGTCGCAGCAGTTTGTGGGAAGGAGTGGTGCCCCGCAGGGGCGGCGCTCCGATTCCCACGCCCGAGAATCCGGCCCCCTCTCCTGGATTGGAAGCACCCCGAGAAAAGCGCAGAATCGTAACGTTGACCGTCGGCACCGGAGCTCCTGCATGCAAGCCGTCGACCAGGCCGTACTGACCCGCGTTCGCGACACCCTTGCGGCAGGCAAGCCGTGCTGGCTTGCGACCATTGTCGCCACCTACGGTTCATCGCCGCGTCCAGTCGGCTCCCTGCTCTGCGTCGACCGTAAAGGAGAGATCGTCGGGTCGCTATCCGGTGGCTGCGTCGAGGACGACCTTATCGAGAAGCTCGTCGCCGGCGAACTGGTCAATGATCGTCCACGCCTGCTGAAATACGGCCTGGCCCCGGAAGATACCGAAAAGCTTGGCCTCCCCTGCGGCGGCCACCTGCACGTGGTGGTGGAACCACTCGCTGCGCGCCACGCCGACACCTTCGCCCACATCGTCAGACGGCTGGACGCCCGGCGCTGCGTCAGCCGCCGCGTGCAGCTCGCCAGCGGCACGATGACCGCCAGCGACTGCGACGACTTCGCAGAACTGGAACTTCACGAGCCACCGCACGGTCCGGTTATCTTGGAGCACACGTACGGCCCGCGCCGCCAGCTCTTCCTCATCGGCGCCGGCATGGTGTCACGCTATCTCGCCGAGATGGCCCAGGCGCTGGATTACGAAGTCACCGTCTGTGACCCCCGCGAGCACATGCTCGAGCAGTGGGCCGTACCCGGCGTAAAGACCGTCTGTGCCATGCCTGACGATGGCGTACTGGCGCATGCGGATGATCCACGCTCTGCCATCATCGCCCTCACCCACGATCCGCGCATCGACGACATGGGTCTGATGGCAGCGCTCGAAAGCCAGGCCTGGTACGTGGGCGCCATGGGTTCCGAGCGCACCAGCGCGAAGCGACGTGAGCGTCTGGCTCAGCTCGACCTAACCCGGGAGCAGATCGAACGTCTGCACGCGCCCGTAGGACTGTCCATTGGCAGCAAGACGCCACCGGAGATCGCCATCGCTATCCTCGCCGAACTCACGGCACTCTCGAAAGCGTTGCCGGCGCGTGCCGACGCACGCTCTCGCGCCACCGCCTGATCCGGGGTCGAGCACCATGACCAGCTGCCATAGCGACGTGGGCTACCCTCGGTTCGACTTCGACAACCGCTCTGCGCTCACCTTAGATCCGCGGCCGAGGTGCAGAGCGAACCGATGACGGAGCAGGCGCTGCGAGGTGGTGGCCTCGTGCTCGCGGCCGGGGTCGGCCGCCGCTTCGGAAGCGACAAGCGACGCGCGCGCCTTGCCAGCGGCGATACGCTGCTCGAAACGACCCTCACGCGCTGGCTCCAAGCCCTGCCTGTCGTGCGCGCGGTACTCCGCGCAGCAACCGAACCCACCGAACGTGAGCTTGCCGCGAGTCTGCATGTCCGCTTCCCGGATCTCGCCATCACCCACGCAGCCCACTGGGCCGAGGGCATGGGCGCATCGCTGGCCGCCGGCATCGCCGACTGTCAGGACTGGGACTACGTGGTGATCGGTCTCGGCGACATGCCGGCACTGCAGGAAGCGACGATCCACGCCATCGCGGTGGAACTCGAGGAGCGCTGCCGCAGCGGCGAAGTGGATGCCGTCGTCCGTCCCAGACACGACGACCGTCCCGGACACCCGGTAGGCTTCGGCAAGGGCCACTTCCGCGCCCTTCTGAACTCGTCAGGCGACATTGGTGCCCGCCGCGTTGTCTCGGCTCACGCCCACGTCATTGATCTTCCCTGCAGCGACCCAGGCATTCACCGCGACATCGACACACCCGACCAGCTTCAGCTCTGACGCGCGCTTAGCCGCCAGCGAACCAATGCCGTTCGCGAGAATCCCCGATCGGCGGCGCAGCAGCAGGCAAGCGAGTCGTCAGCTCGAACAGCGAGGCTCAGCCTTGCTGGGTCTGCTCGTGTGGCGGCGTCTGAATCCACGCGAAGCGATCGGGATCAAGGACGGACTCGCCATCGAAGCGATAAGCCACCAGTCGCCCACCCGTAACCATGGAGTAGTCCAGACAGCAGACGTTGTGCGCCTGCAGTGCCGGCGTGCCGGCGCGCCAGTAGTGACCGAAGAACACCGGCGGGGCGTCCTCCGGATAACTGAGCACGCGCGCACGCGTCCCCGCGTCGAGGGGCTGTTCGTGCAGGTCGGCGGGCAGCGGGTCGGGCTGAAAGGCGACATCGCCCAGAGTGCTCGCATCCCGAGTCCAGAACGCGGTCCGGAAGTAACGACGCTCGAGACCGTCACGCCCACGCATCACGCGCTCGCCGGGGAGCTCCAGCTCGGTGCCATTGAGAATCCGGTCGAGAAAGCGGTGCGTCAGCGACCCGCGATAGCAAGCGGCCCGGGCGAGGCTGCTGGTCAGCGTACGCTCATCGTGACGGGCGACGAACTGCGCCAAGAGCGCTTCGTCCCAGCAGGCATGGATCACACGCAAGGCCGGGCTCTCGAGCCAGAGCGGCATCGCATGAATCCACTCCAGTGTAGCCGCGAGATCGCCAGGGTGGTCTGCAAACGCCTCCAGCGTTTCCGCGAGCCCGCGCTTGTTGCGCTCAGTACGCGGCCGCAGCCACTCCCGACCGCTGTCCTCAGGCGCGCGAAAGAACCAGCCGGCCAGGTTGTATTCGTGATTGCCGAGCACGACCTGGGCCGCACCCGCGTCTACCATCTCCCTGATTCTGAGTACGGTCTCCCGTACGGCCGGGCCGCGGTCGATGAGATCCCCGGTGAACAGAGCGATGCGCTGAGGGTGACGCCAGACACCGTGCTCGCGACGGTAGCCCATGCCTTCGAGCAGGGCGAACACGGCGTCGGCGCAGCCATGGACGTCGCCGATCAGGTCGTAGGCGTGAAAATCGGGATCGAGTTCGGTCGGGTCGACATCAGACATGCCGCCATTATAGGGGCGAACGCAGTGGCGCGCGGGATCGTGGCGATCCCGCGTGGCTCAAGTCCCGTTGCGCCGGTCGCCGAGGCGGGAGCCCCAGTCCAACTTGGAGCGGCAACTTTCGTAGAACGAGTGATCCAGAGGGTGCAGCAGTTTCAGCGGGCCGGGGCGCTTACGCACCACGATGCGATCACCGGGCTCGGTCTGCAGGTCCACCTGTGAATCGCAGCTCACCTGCGGCGAGGTGTCGTTGTAATCACCGATCACGATGGTCAGTTCACAGGTGCCCTGCACCACCAGTGGCCTGCTCGTAAGCGTGTGCGGAAACATGGGTACGACACAGATCGCATCCAGACGCGGATGCATGATCGGCCCGCCGGCAGAAAGCGCGTAAGCTGTCGAGCCGGTGGGTGTACAGACGATCAGGCCGTCCGAACGCTGCTCGTAGACGAACTCCTCGTCAACGTAGAGTTCGAACTCCATCATCCGCGAGAGCGTTCCGGCGTGGATGACAACGTCGTTGAGTGCTGCGCCCGTTGCCACCGTGACGCCTGCGCGCAGGATCGCGGCTTCGAGCAGGAAGCGTTCATCGAGCCGATAGCGCCCGTCGAGCACTTCGCCGATGCGCGCCTCGACCTCCTCCGGCGAAATGTCCGCCAGGAATCCCAACGAGCCGCGATTGACACCTACCACCGGGACGCCGGAAACCGCCAACTCGCGCGCAACGCCCAGCAGGCTGCCATCGCCGCCTATCACGATCACCAAGTCGCAGTGGCCGCCGAGATCATGTCGGTGGCAGACTCGGGGCTTTGCCTCGGCGCCGCTCAGCATGCTCGCACTCGGCTCCTCCACCAGTACGTTGACGCCGCGCGCCTGCAACAGGCCGTAGATGCGAACCAGCGTATCGGCCACCAGAGGATTGCCTAGCCGGGCAATCAGTCCGACAGTTTCAAACATGGCGGGATGGGCGGCGGCGGACAATTCAGACACCGGCTTCATGCGCCTTGCCAGCGGACAAATGACGATTCGGAAGTCGAACGCCAGCGGCCAGCCAACCCTCGCTTTCCATGGCGGATCTCCTCATCCCCTGGACGCCGGCCGCAGCCAAACGCTTCGAAAAGGCCTTATAGCAGACTCACCCGCCTTGCCTGCAAGCCTCGCGTACTGCTGCCGGGCCACCGAAATAGGCGCTGCGCGGCAAACTCCGTTTCTTCAAGCAACTATTGCATTAGCGTTGCGTCCGGCGCAACCTTGCGCCATCGGACAGCAGACATCCCAGCGGAGCCATTGCGGTCATGCGAGCTGCGATCGAAAGACGCTACGACAACGAGGTCGCGCAGATGCAAGCCAGCGTCGATTTCGACGGTGCGCCCAGCCTCTGGGCCGCCATCCGCCGCGAGGCTCTGGTCCTCGTAGAGCACGAGCCGATTCTCGGCAGCTTCTATCACTCGACCATCCTCAACCACGACGATCTCGGCGCCGCGCTCTCCTTTCACCTCGCGAACAAGCTCGACAGCGCGGTGCTCCCCGCGATGCTGATTCGGGAAGTGGTGGAGGAGGCCATCGCCGCCGACCCTAGCATTCTCAAGGCGGCAGAGATCGACATCATCGCGACGCGCACACGCGACCCCGCCTGCAACCATTTCGCGACGCCCTTCCTCTACTTCAAGGGGTTCCATGCGCTGCAGGCCCACCGGGTCGCCCATTGGCTCTGGATCGAGGGTCGTCATCCGCTGGCGCTGTTCATGCAGAACCAGGTCAGTGCGACCCTCGGTGTCGACATTCATCCGGCGGCCCGCCTCGGCAGTGGCATCATGCTCGACCACGCCACCGGCATCGTCATGGGAGAGACCTCCGTGGTAGAGGACGATGTGTCCATCCTCCACTCCGTGACACTCGGCGGTACCGGCAAGGAAACCGGCGATCGCCATCCGAAGATCCGGCGCGGTGTCCTGCTCTCCGCCGGGGCCAAGATCATAGGCAACATCGAAGTGGGCGAAGGCGCCAAGGTCGGCGCCGGTTCGGTGGTGCTGGAGGACGTGCCGGCTCACGTCACCGTCGCCGGCGTTCCTGCGAAGATAGTGGGTCGGCCCGGCTGCGACTCGCCGGCGCTCGACATGAATCAGAGCCTCGCGGACTGACGCGCTCGCGGCGATGGGCCTGTTTCGGCGAGCGCTGATAGTTCTCGCAGCTCTGACGCTGCTTGCCGTTGCAGCCTTGCTGCTGCGCTGGCTGAGCGTCGACCCTGCCCCCGGGGAGACACCGGTTGCGAGCCTCGCCACGACCACAGGAATCACGTTGACACCCCGACGCCATTCAGTATCATGCGCGTCTCCCGAACGGGAGGGTGTTTAGCTCAGTTGGGAGAGCGTCGGCCTTACAAGCCGAAGGTCGCAGGTTCGACCCCTGCAACACCCACCACGCATTGGGATCAGCGGAGCGGTAGTTCAGCTGGTTAGAATACCGGCCTGTCACGCCGGGGGTCGCGGGTTCGAGTCCCGTCCGCTCCGCCACTTCTAACCGTTTTCCAAGATTAGACGATTCTCAGCCCGGCGTGAGCACGCCGCGAGTCGCGGTGCGTGGCACCCAGTGCGTGGCACCCAGTGCGTGGCACCCAAGCCGAGTCCCGGCCGCCCCGCCACTTCTAACCGATTCCTTCCTTTTCAGCACCGTCCGATCTGCTTCGCCGGACCAAGCGCAGGCGTTGCGAGAACCTGGTGGGGAGGTGCGCTCGCCGCAGGCGAGTGCGCCGCCGATCTGCTTCGCTCCCGCCAGCGTCGCTCATGCTGATCAGCACCCCTCCCTGATGGCACCACACCGTCGCATGGCAGCGCCACGGACGCCGGAGTCCGATCAAAGCCCTTTGCGGAAGCGCCGGCGAAACCAAATGATTCATGGACTTGCCAGCAGTGCTTAACGAAAACTTCATGATTCAAGGCGATCATGGCAGCCCGTTACGGCCAACGCGAGCCTGATAATCATGTACGCCCCAAACCGCTGCGAACCGCTGAATGAACCCACCGAGCCCGATGACTTCGACGACGGCGTGGAGATGTAACCCTTCCACGCCGCGTCAACCCGCCTCGAGCCTCGTTTCAAGCCCTTCCGCTTCCCTCTTGAACGCCGTTCACGCCAATCAAATCAGTTAGTTAAACGATCCGCTGACCATCGGTCCACGATCTCGCCAACTCCGTCACAAACCGAACGTGAAGGGGTAGTGCGTTATGGCAGCTCGAGCGGTTCTAGACTTCACTCAAAGTACGGCGCGGCGCCCCTGCAGTCACTCTGCTGCGGGAGATAGCCCCAGGGCTCGCAGTACCAGCATTCGGAGGCAACAGATGGACTGGCGGCAACGCAATCTCATGGCCGAGGCGATCTTCCTATTCGAGGGTGACGAGATCATCATCGAGCTGCGCTATGACGATTTCCGCGCCAAGCTGCTTAACGGTGAAAGCATCGAACCGTTCAAGGACGAGACAGTCCGCGGCGCCTACATCGCCATTGGGGACGGCCTTACCGTGGAGGCGGTCTGCCTGTTTCTGGTGCAGTTCGACAAGCACGGTGTCGGTCAGGCCGACTGGAACCTGCCGGTGCGCGAGCTGGCCCACGCCAGCGGCGATGGGCCAGATCTCGGTGCCGGGCCGATTCGCCTCGCTGGCCGCGGCCAGTGCTCAATCCCCTGGCACAACCTTCGCCTTTGGATGCCGCGAGATCCGAACCAGGTGGTGGTGTGCAAACAGATCCAGGCAGCGGTCAGCCGCAACAGCCTCGGTTTCCGAGCCGTACGTCCGACCAAGCTGACAGCGCTCGCCCTGGAGGGCGATCGCGGCACGATCATGAAGACCCAGAAGATGCCATCGCTCGCCGACCACCCGGCGGCTGCCGCACTCGTCGGCAAACCTGCGATTCCGGACCGGCCCGAACTCGGTGCCCACCCTCGGCAACCTCTGGAGTTGAACGTCCGCGCAGCGGATTTGCGCACCAGCGGTGCAATCCGGGCGCTGAAGGAAGCCGAAGCAAGCTTTGAGCGCGCCTTCGGGCGTGAGGGCCGGCTCAGCGAAGAGCAGGCGAAGCGGGCGCGCAACCTCGGCGCTGCCATCGCCCAACTCCGCGCAGCTCACGCCCGCGAGCTGGCGCAGGTGCGTTCTGCTCACGAGCGCACCGTTTCCAGCCTGAAAAACGAGATTCAGCGGCTGCGAGTCGAGATTGAGCGCTTGAGCAAGCGCCGCGAGATGTCCTGAGGGGCTTCACGAAGCCGGGCGAGGACCGGCTGAAGCCCCTCTGGCAACCTGTTTGGATGTCCCCGTCCCCTCCCTTAGTGCGCCCCTGGCGCACTTTTCTTTTGTGCCCCCAAAACCTGCAGCCGCAGCAGCCATTTGTGGGAAGGTGTGCTCGCCAACGGCGAGCGCGCCGATGAAGACGCCGAATCACCGCAAACCACAACCCGGCCCGACACCCACCGCGATCACTCGCTCTCGAACTGCCCAGCCACAATGCTCCACGGCGCTGCCGTCACCAGCCGCTCCGCCTCCTCTGCACCGACGATCCGCGCCGCCGCCGCGCGCCCGCCGTCGAGCTCCGGCGGCCGCGCCTTCAGATTGTGAGCATCCGAGGCCAGCACCGTCGCCCAGCCCTGCTCGAGAATGTGCCGCGCCAGCTTCGCCGCCGGCTTGCCGAAATCCCCCGCCACGGCGCCAGCGGTAAGCTGGAGGAGGCAGCCGGATTCCACGAACGGCTCAATTCGTTCCGGCTCACGCATCAGCAACCTGTTGCGCTCGGGATGAGCGATCATCGGCCGCACCCCGCGCTTGCGCAGCCAGGCCACGAGCTTGTCTGTACCCGGCGGCACGGCGCCATGCGGTAGCTCGAGCAGCAGGACGTCTTCGCCTTCAAAACGGCCGAGCAGCGGCATACGTCCTTCTGGCAACCAGGTGAGTATCTCGGCGCAGACCCGCACTTCTGCCGCCATGCCGAGAGCCAGCGGCAGCCCCTCCTCTGCCACCGCCGCACGCAGCTCTGCGAGCTTCGCAGCAATGATCCCGTGCTCGTTGTCCCAGCGACCGGGATGGATGTGCGGCGTCACCACCGCATGGGTGATGCCACTCTCCACCGCATGCCGACAAAGCGCCAGCGACGTGGCAAGGTCCGGCGCGCCGTCATCAATGCCCGGCAGAAGATGGCAGTGGATGTCGATCAAAGATGGCTCCGATCGCGAAACATGATCGCTTCGCCGATGATACCCGAGGCGGCCACCCCAGACCCATCGCCACACTAATACAGTCGGGCTTGCCCTCAGAGGCTCATCTTCACCCGCAGGCAGCCGACCCGGCGATCATGGTCTGCGGCTTCGGCGGAAAATCCAGACTGTCCGCGCCAACGCCTGCACCCTCCAGCAACCACGGATCTCTGACGCGGCAGCGATCACCAACGTGTCCCAGGTCGCTGGTTGCAGGTCTCGCAGGTCAGAGGCGGATGTCGGCGCTGCCGCGCGGGAGGACGGATTTGACGTCGTAGACGATGCCATCGGGCATCGCCCAGCGGCGGATCGCTTCAGCGCCCTCGATCACGAATTCGCGGTGAGGAACAGCCAGAATCACCGCATTGTAGGCACCGGCTTTCGGTGCGGACGTGAGCAGCTCGAGACCGTACTCGTCTTTCGCTTCCTCCGCAGCTACCCAGGGGTCATACACGTCCACGTGGGCATGGTAGCTCTCTAGTTCCTCGATGATGTCCACGACGCGCGTGTTGCGCAGATCCGGGCAGTTCTCCTTGAACGCGAGGCCGAGCACCAGAATGCGGGCGTCTCGGACCGCCATGCCGCGCTTGATCATGCACTTGATGGTGCTGTCGGCGATCCAGGTGCCCATGCCGTCGTTGGTGCGGCGGCCTGCCAGGATCATCTCCGGGTGGTGGCCGATCTCCCGGGCCTTGTGGGTCAGGTAATAGGGATCGACGCTGATGCAGTGCCCGCCGACGAGCCCGGGGCGGAACGGCAGGAAGTTCCACTTGGTGCCCGCGGCCTCGAGAACTTCGAGAGTATCTAGGCCGAGCCGGCTGAACAGGATTGCAAGTTCGTTGATCAACGCGATGTTGACGTCGCGCTGGGTATTCTCGATGACCTTCGCCGCCTCCGCGACGCGAATGGAGCTGGCCTTGTGAGTCCCGGCCGTCACCACGCGGGCGTAGAGCGCATCGACGTGATCGGCACACTTCGGCGTCGAACCCGAGGTGACCTTCGTAATGCGGGTGAAGGAATGCTCGCGATCGCCCGGGTTGATTCGCTCCGGACTGTAGCCGACGAAAAAGTCGGCATTGAAGCGCAACCCGGATACGCGCTCGAGTTCCGGCACACAGACCTCTTCAGTTGCACCCGGATAAACCGTCGATTCGTAGATCACCACATCCCCCGGCGCAAGCACGCTGCCGATGGTCTGGCTCGCCCGTATCAGCGGGGTCAGATCGGGAGTCTTATGTTCGTCCACGGGTGTCGGGACCGTGACGATGTAGGTATTGCAGGCAGCGAGATCTGCAGGGTTCGCGCTGAAATAAAGGCGTGACGACGCCTCTAGTTGCTCCGGTGTGACTTCGCGAGTGTGATCGCGGCCCTGCTTCAGCGCCTCGATGCGCCCCTCCGAGATGTCGAAGCCCACCGTGTCGACAAGGCGGCCAAACTCTACAGCAAGCGGCAAGCCGACGTAGCCGAGCCCGACAACGCCCAGGCGGAAGTTTTCGGGCGCTATGAATCGGTCAGGTTCAGACATCGATCGGGAATCCTGTCGGCATAGATGTGCCCGTGCGTTTCCATGAACGCGGGGCTGAAGTGTGCGCCCAGATCAAGGACAGGGTTGATCACAGTGACAACCCTGCCCGCCCTTGCACTGAGAGGTGGCTTCGCGAACACACGCCAGCTCAACCCTGCGCGGTGATCAGTTCGCCGAGACGTTCGGTCATAGCGGCCAGGCGCGCCGGGTCTGCGCGAGTTTCGACGTTGAGGCGGATCACCGGTTCCGTGTTGGAGCCACGCAGGTTGAAGCGCCAATCGGCGAACTCGACGCTAACGCCGTCGGTCCGATCAACCTGCGGCGATTCGGCAGCGAAGGCTTCGAGGACACGGTCGATGGTAGCCGCGGTGTCGCTGACCTCGAAATTGATTTCGCCGCTGCAGGGATAGGCGGCGATGCGCTCGTCCACCAGACTCGAGAGTGGCCGGCCGCTGACGGAGAGCTGCTCGGCTACCAGCAGCCAGGGAATCATGCCGCTGTCGCAGTAGGCGAAGTCGCGGAAGTAGTGATGCGCAGACATCTCGCCGCCGTAGAGGGCATCCTCGGAACGCATCCGCTCCTTGATGAAGGCGTGGCCGGACTTGCACTGCACCGCCTTGCCACCGGCGGCCTCGACCTGAGCCAGGGTGTTCCAGGTCAGGCGGGGATCGTGAATCACCTTGGCACCAGGCTCTTTCGTGAGCAGGCGCTCGGCAAGCAGGCCCACCAGATAGTAGCCCTCGATGAAGCGGCCCTGCTCGTCGAAGAAAAAGCAGCGGTCAAAGTCGCCATCCCAGGCGAGACCGAGATCAGCATTGTTCTCGAGGACGGCAGCGCTGGTCGCGGCACGGTTCTCCGGCAGCAGCGGATTCGGAATACCATTCGGAAAGGTGCCGTCGGGCTCAGCGAATACGCGAATCAGCTCCACGGGCAGGTGCGGCTCGAGGGCGTCGAGAACGAGACCCGCACCACCGTTGCCTGGATTGACGATGACTTTCAACGGCTTCAGCTGCGCCCGGTCGACATAGCCCAGAAGATGCTCGATGTACGCGGGTCGGGCGTCGAGGCGATGTAGCGTGCCGCGATTCGTCGCCGGCTCGAAATCGCCTGCGGCGAGGCGGGCCTCGATGTCCTTCAGGCCGCTGTCGCCGCTGATGGGGCGGGAGCCCTCACGCACCAGCTTCAAGCCGTTGTAGTCGATAGGGTTGTGGCTGGCGGTGACCATGATGCCGCCGCCGTGCCTGAAATGGGCGGTGGCGTGGTAGACCTCTTCAGTGCCGCACATGCCGATGTCATAGACATCGCTACCGCCGTCGAGCAAGCCCTCGATGAGCGCAGCAGCGAGTTTCGGGCTGCTCAGCCGAATGTCATGACCGACCACAGTGCTTGCGGGCTTGACGAGCTCGACGTAAGCACGGCCGATCCGATAAGCGATGTCTTCATTGAGCTGATCCGGGACCCGGCCGCGGATGTCGTAGGCCTTGAATGGACTCATGGAGCGTTCTACCTGATCAGTGATGGATAATGGCTGTCGAAGGCATCAGTAAAGCAGCCCTCAGGACCGAGGCCGCAGGCCCCGGCTCGTTCTTCCTCGGCCAACGTACAGACCTCACGCGTCAGTCATCAATCGCGGCCAGCTTGCTGACCTCCCGCTTCAATTCCTCGATCTCGGCCTTCAGGGCGGCGTATTCACGTTGCTTGCGGGCCAGAAACCGCAGGGTAACGCGTGCCTTCTCCTCGAGCCCACGCGACGTGAGGCGATAGACATAGGCCTGCTTGTTACGGCTGTTGCGAAAGCTGCGCGCCTTGACCAGACCACGCTCGACCAGTGCACGCAGGCAATAGTTGGTCTTGCCGAGGCTGATGCCGAGCTCGGCAGCGAGATCGCGCTGGGACGCCTGCGGATTGCGTTCCAGCAGGCGCAGAAGTCGCAGCTGCGCTTCGTCGGTGATGGGTGGCGACATGGCTCGAGGTTCAGGGGTCCAAATTCCGACAATGGCCCGGACCGACGTCCGGCACGCTACAGCACTACCGCGATTACTTGAGACGGTATCCGCCCGCAGAAAAGCCAAGCAGGGCTGTGGCCCAAAGGCGCCGACATCGATCGCGATTCTCGTTCAATTGCTGAACGGTAGGCTACGTCCCGCTTCGAGGGCTGGCAACCACTTCAGCACTCCGGGTGCATGTCAGCGGCGGGCGTTTCAGGACACCCAGAAATCGCCGCCCAGTTAAGGACACCCAAGTTTTGGTCTCCCGCGTTCGAGTCGGGGGATGAATCGTGGACACCCAGACATTCAAAGCTCCGTCCGACCGTATCCTGCAAAGGTAGAGCCAGCGCTGCTGGATGTCCTATTGAGTCGTCGAGTGATACCGATGACTCCTGGATGTCCGTTGTCGCGCCCCCCCCCTGGGTGGCTCCACGATATCTGGGTGTCCGGTTTCGGCTCTCCGGTTTCGGCTCGCTGCTTCCCGTCGCGAATTTTGGGTGTCCGGTCTCGTGAGCCGTGCCACGGGGGAGGTGAGCCGGTAGGATGCTCAGCGGCTGGAAAGGGACGACGGGGCTCATGATCGATACGCGACAACTCACCCACCTCGAGCGGCTCGAGGACGAGAGCATCCACATCATTCGCGAGGTCGTGGCGGAGACCGAGCACCCAGTGATGCTCTACTCGATCGGCAAAGACAGCTCGGTGATGCTGCACCTGGCCATGAAGGCCTTCTACCCGGCGAAACCGCCCTTTCCCCTGCTCCACATCGACACGCGCTGGAAGTTCCAGGAGATGTACGCATTCCGGGACCGCATCGCCCAGGAGATGGGCATGGATCTTCTGGTCTACGTCAATCCGGAGGGCGAACGCCGCGGCATCGATCCCTTCACCCACGGCTCGGCGATCCACACGGACGTCATGAAGACCGAAGCACTCAAGCAGGCCCTGAACCAGTACGGCTTCGATGCGGCCTTCGGCGGCGCCCGCCGCGACGAGGAGAAGTCGCGAGCCAAGGAGCGCATCTTCTCCTTCCGGACCAACCAGCACCGCTGGGACCCGAAAAACCAGCGCCCCGAGCTGTGGCGGCTCTACAACGCCCACAAGCACAAGGGTGAGTCGATCCGCGTCTTCCCGCTTTCGAACTGGACCGAACTCGACGTCTGGCAGTACATCTATCTGAAGAACATCCCCATCGTCCCGCTCTACTTCGCCGCCGAACGGCCCGTGGTGCAGCGTGACGACGCCCTGATCATGGTCGACGACGAGCGCATGCCGCTGGCACCCGGAGAGCGCCCGGCCATGCGTAAGGTGCGCTTCCGCACCCTCGGCTGCTACCCGCTGACCGGCGCGATCGACTCCGAGGCCGAGACCCTGACAGCGATCATTCAGGAGATGCTTCTGACCCGCACCTCGGAACGCCAGGGTCGGGTAATCGACCACGATGCCGCGGCTTCGATGGAGAAGAAAAAGCAGGAAGGCTACTTCTGATGTCCCACGCCCACGACGATCTCATCGCGCAGGACATCGAGCAGTACCTCGCCCGCCACGAGCGCAAGGAGCTGCTTCGCTTCATCACCTGCGGCAGCGTCGACGACGGCAAGAGCACGCTTATCGGGCGGCTCTTATTCGACTCCAAGATGCTGTTCGAGGACCAGCTCGCCGCCATCGAGCGCGACTCGAAGAAGTGGGGCACCCAGGCCGACGGCATCGACCTCGCGCTGCTGGTGGACGGTCTCGCCGCGGAACGCGAACAGGGCATCACCATCGACGTCGCCTACCGGTTCTTTGCCACCGACCGGCGCAAGTTCATCGTCGCCGACACGCCCGGCCACGAGCAGTACACCCGCAACATGGTCACCGGCGCATCCACCGCGGATGCGGCGATCCTGCTGATCGACGCCCGTCGCGGCGTGCTTACCCAAACCCGGCGCCATGGCTTCCTGGCCCACCTTCTTGGCATCCGCCACATCGTGCTCGCGATCAACAAGATGGATCTGGTCGGTTTCAGCGAGGAGACCTATAGGGAGATCGTCGCCGAGTTCAAGGCCTTTGCCGAGATGATCGGCATACAGGCGTTCACCGCCATTCCGGTCTCGGCACTGAAAGGCGACAACGTCATCGAGCCGAGCGGGAACATGGACTGGTACACCGGCCCTACGCTGCTCGAGCTGCTCGAGCTGGTGGAAGTCGACACGACGCGACTGCTGCGCGCGCCGTTCCGCCTGCCGGTGCAGTGGGTGAACCGGCCCAACGCCGAGTTTCGCGGCTTCTGCGGCAGCATCGTCAGCGGCGCTATCGCAACCGGCGAGCGGATCAGAGTGCTGCCTTCAGGCAGGGAGAGCCGGGTCGAACGGATCGTAACCGCCGAAGGCGACCTACCGCAGGCGCAAGCCGGCCAATCGGTGACGCTGACGCTCAGCGACGAGGTGGACATTTCCCGTGGCGCCGTGATCGCTGCCGCCGATGCGCCGCCGGAGACCGCAGATCAATTCGAGGCACGCATCGTCTGGATGCAAGACGACCCCCTGTTTCCGGGCCGCAACTACCTTTTCAAGGCCGGAACCAGCACCGTGGTCGGCACGGTCACAGCGATCAAGTATCAGGTGAACGTGAACACGCTCGAGCATCTCGCGGCCGAGAAGCTCGAGCTCAACGGCATCGGCGTGTGCAACATCAGTCTCGACCGGGCGATCGCCTTCGATCCCTATGACGCCAACCGGGAGATGGGCAGTTTCATTCTCATTGACCGTCTGACGCATCAGACCTGTGGCGCCGGCATGCTGAATTTTGCGCTGCGTCGGTCCCACAACATCCATCAGCAGCACGTGGACGTGGACAAGGCATCGCGCGCTGTCCTCAAGGGCCACCGCGCCGGCCTGGTGTGGTTCACTGGGCTTTCCGGTTCCGGCAAATCGACGGTGGCGAATCTGGTCGAAAAGCGTCTCCACGGCCTCGGCGTGCACACCTATCTGCTCGACGGTGACAACGTCCGCCACGGGCTCAACCGGGATCTCGGTTTCACCGAAGCGGACCGGGTCGAGAACATCCGCCGGGTCGCTGAAGTGGGTAAGTTGATGGTGGACGCCGGCCTGATCGTGCTGACCGCGTTCATCTCCCCGTTCCGCTCCGAGCGAAGGCTCGCCCGCGAGCTGCTTGCGGAGGGTGAGTTCATCGAAGTGTTCATGAACACGCCCCTCGACGTTGCCGAGCAACGCGACCCCAAGGGGCTCTACAAGAAAGCCCGCCGCGGTGAGCTGAAAAACTTCACCGGCATCGACTCACCGTACGAGCCCCCGGAGCATGCGGAGATCACGCTGGACACCTCGCGCATGCCTCCCGAAGAGGCCGCCGACCGAGTGCTCGCTACGCTGCGCCAGCTCGGCTTTATCCGCTGACCGGCGCCGTACCCGAGGGCTTGGAGGCCATCTCGTTTGGAGGCTCTCTAGCCCGACTTCAGTACGCGTTCGATTTCAGTCAGAGTCGCGCGAGCCATACGCAAGAGGGCAGGGACACGCTGATGCGCCGTATCAAGGGCGTCTGCGAGGTCGAGGATGTCCTCGTTGTACTCATGAACCATCTGCTCGTGCAGCTTCAGGTGCCGAAGCCAAGCCTCCGCCGAATCGATCCAGCCAAGACGCTCGGCACGCTTAAGATCAGCCGCCGCTGATCCAGCAGCGACGCCACGATGCGCAAGCAGCGCGGGGATCAGGCGCTGGCTAAGGGTGTCCTGAAGACGCACGTAGCGGCTTACGAAAGCGTCGAGCCGTTCCGACAGGTCGACATCGGCGATCCAGTCCGCAACCGTGCTTGGAATGACGATCTCAACATCGGCAAGCAGCCGTTTCGCCGACTGCTCGAGCAGGTCGATCTCTGTGGCGACGACGCGTGCGAGAAAGCGCAGCCCGGCCTCACCGTCTTCATCCTCGCTCAACGGACCGACCCCGCTGTGCCAGCGCAACGACGCTCGTAAACGTCACGCTCACTGCAAAACAGCATATCGGCAGACAGGGTCATAGTCGCATCCGTTGCGGGCCCCTTGCGCCTTTTGATCGTATCAGTTCGAGCGCATCCGTCCGATAAAGCTCCCGACCTCCAGCTTTAGGCAGCCAACGAGGCCGAGGCTGCGCCCGCAGCACAGGGGTCTGGTGCATCTCGGTCGGACGGCTGCGCCCGTCCGGGAGGGCAGACCCAGAATACGCTCAGACGTCGTAATAGCGACGATACCAAGCCACGAAGCGCTCGACGCCCTCTTCCACCTCAACCTCCGGTTTGTAGCCAACCGCCTCGAACAGCTCCGAGACATCGGCTTCGGTATCCGGTACGTCGCCGGGCTGTAGCGGCAGCATCGCCATCTCGGCCTTGCGGTTGAGACAGCGCTCGAGCACTTGAATATATCGCAACAGCGTCACCCGCGCCTCACTACCGATGTTGTAAAGGCGATACGGAGCAAGACTGCTCGCCGGGTCCGGATCGTCGCCATCCCAGCCCGGATCCGGCGCTGCAACGCGGTCGAGCGTGCGAACCACACCTTCGACGATGTCGTCGATGTAAGTGAAGCTGCGGCTGTGGTTGCCGTGGTTGAATACCTTGATCGGTTCCCCCGCCAGGATCGCGCGCGTGAACAGAAACAGCGCCATGTCTGGCCTGCCCCACGGTCCGTAGACTGTGAAGAAACGCAGCCCCGTACTCGGGATGCCATACAGGTGAGCATAGCTGTGGGCCATCATTTCATTGGCCTTCTTCGTCGCAGCGTAGAGGGTCAATGGATGCTCGGTGGACTGGTGTTCCGAAAACGGCATACGGGTGTTGGCACCGTAAACCGAACTGGTGGAGGCAAATACGAGATGCTCTACCTCATGCTGCCGGCAGCCCTCGATCACATGCAGGAATCCGGTGAGGTTACTGCTCACGTAAACATGTGGATTCTCGGCGGCGTAGCGCACGCCAGCCTGAGCAGCGAGATGGACCACACGCTGCGGCCGGTGCGTCGCGAACAGCGTTTCCATCGCCTCACGGTCTGCCAGGTCAGCCGCAACATGGGCGTAGCCCGAAGCACATTCGAGCCGAGCAAGACGGGCGCGCTTCAGAGAGACATCGTAGTAGTCGTTCAGGTTATCGAGGCCGATAACCTCGTCGCCACGGTCGAGCAGATACTGCGCTACGTGACTGCCGATGAAGCCGGCGGTACCGGTGACCAGGACCTTCATCGCAGCTCCATTTCTTCTCTAACGAACGCGCCGGCAAATGGCGCCACGCGATGACCAGAGTCGCGGGCCAGTGCTCGTTTGGTCGGGGCGGCCGGATTCGAACGGTTCCGCCCGCGGCGACGACCACCGGGGTCGCAAGACCCCTGGGTCAGTCCTCGTTTGGTCGGGGCGGCCGGATTCGAACGGTTCCGCCCACGGCGACGACCACCGGGGTCGCAAGACCCCTGGGTCAGTCCTCGTTTGGTCGGGGCGGCCGGATTCGAACCGACGACCACCACACCCCCAGTGTGGTGCGCTACCAGGCTGCGCTACGCCCCGTGAGGGCGCGGATTGTACCGGATGTCATGAGACGCGGGAACCAAAGCAACGCGCAGACGGTGACGCGCATCAGGACATGCACCGTGCGTCGCCCAAAAGCCACCGCCCGCGTCATGCGGGTCCTGATGGACAGGCACTTCACGCGCTACACTGCGCTCGACTCCTATGAGTCTCTGTCAGTACGGGAAAGCACGCGCATGGACCGTTGGTACGCCGTCTTCACCAAGCCTCGCCAAGAGCACGTTGCCGAAGAACACCTGGAGCGGCAGGCCTTCACGGTCTGGTTGCCCAGGCTGGAGCACAGCGTTCGGCACCGAGGCCGCTGGGTAGACCGGATTGAGCCGTTGTTTCCGCGCTACCTTTTCTTGCAGGCAGACGCAGCCGATCAGGATCTATCTACGATTCGCTCTACGCGTGGCGTGACCGGCCTGGTGCGTCAGGGCATCGAGCCAGCAGTCGTTCCAGAGCAGGTCATCAGCTTTCTACGCGAGACCGCCGACCCCGAGTCTGGACTGCACCACATCGGCAGCCCGGCCCGTTTCAAGCGTGGTGATCGCGTGCGCGTCATCGAAGGACCCTTTGAGGGTCTTGAAGGCGTCCTGCTCAAGGAGAAGGGGGAAGAGCGTGTCCTTGTCCTACTCGCGATCCTCGGAGGCGAGCGCAACGTCGCACTCTCCACGCAGCAACTGATGCGCGCCAGAGGCTGATCGGCGCGCCACACCGCCCCGTCGACCTACTCACCACCTGCTCAAAACAGACCAAGGAGGCGCAGCAGCGGCGTTTTGCGTGTCCCATATCAGAAGTACGTGCGTACGATGGGCCATGAGTCGCGCGGGCGCCAACGCAAGAAGGTTGACGTGCGGGAGATAGAGTCAACTTTTGAGGACGGAGAGAACGTCCTCGAGCTCGACGATCATCTGGCGAATCAATTGCTTGTACTGGGTGACGTCTTCGCGGGCGTCCTCCCCTTCCAGGCGCTGCCGAGCGCCACCGATAGTGAAACCCTGATCGTAGAGCAGAGAGCGGATCTGGCGGATGCAGATCACGTCACCGCGCTGATAGTAACGACGGTTGCCGCGGCGCTTGACTGGCTTGAGCTGAGGGAACTCCTGCTCCCAATAGCGGAGAACGTGGGGCTTCACGTCACAAAGCTGGCTGACTTCACCGATCGTGAAGTAGCGCTTGCCCGGAATCGGCGGCAACTCCTTGTTGTCACTTGCCTCCAGCATACGCCTCTACTCGCGCCTTGAGCTTCTGTCCGGGCCGGAAAGTCACCACGCGACGCGCGGAAATGGGAATTTCCTCTCCGGTTTTCGGATTACGCCCCGGCCGCTCAGCCTTGTCGCGGAGGTCGAAATTGCCGAACCCCGACAGCTTGACCTGTTCGTTGCGCTCGAGCGCACTACGAACCTCTTCAAAGAAGAGTTCCACAAGTTCCTTTGCCTCGCGCTTATTGAGGCCGAGTTCCTCGAACAAACGGTCAGCCATGGACGCCTTGGTTAATGTCGCCATCAGGACCGCCCAGCCCTCGATCCAGGATGTCACTTGCTGTTAAGCGTGCGGCAACAGCCTCGAAAGGTCAACTGGAAACTTCAATTTTTTCTCGATGAATCAAGACCTTCAGGCGACTATCCACAGATCGGATGAAGACAGTTGCACAGCGCCAGTCAACTCCAGTGGCTCGAGAAGTCCGCCAAGAAGGCATCCAGATCGCCGTTCGGCAGCGCATTGATGCCGCCAGCTCCACTGCGGCCACCGCCCGTCGGCCAGCGCCGGCAAAGCTCATCGGCACCACGGCGACGGCTGTTGGGCGCACGAATACTGATGCGCCAGGCCCCGTTGGCAGATGACGTCACCACAGCGTGCGCACGATCGGGGAAGTCGTTCGCCAACGCGTTGCTCCAGACACCTGAAACACGCCGGGACCAGGCTTCATCGGGCAGCAGGAAAGCAGCAGCCGACGGAGACTCAGTCAGCAGTTCCGCAGCGTCTGCGCGAGCCATGTCCTCGGCGTAGCCAGCATCCAGGGCAGCAAAGGGACCGCTTGCATCGTTCACCACGTCGAGCGGCTCTACGTACGGCAGCAGGCGCCTATAGAGTTCTGCGGGGTGGAAATGCAAATCGTCTAGGCTGGCTCCGTAGCCATTGTAGTTGATGCAGATACCTAGGCGCTCGAGGCGCTCGAGGTCCGGTGCCGCGAGACCCAGCGGCGCCGCAGCCTTGCGGGCACTCGCGGGCATGTTGTCCCCGAATGCAGCCACCACGGCCCAAGCTGCAAAACGCCCGTCGAGGGCGTCATTGACCAGCAACGCGGTACATACGTCGGCCGCGGTGTCGATGGTCGCTTCGAGGTTGGCGGAAACCGGCAGTTCGCCTGCGAAGTGATGGTCGAAGTAGCGAACCGAAGCGCCAGCAGCCAGGATGCGCTCCAGCGCCGCCCGATTCGTATCGAGGGAGACATCGAGAACCAGAACTTCGTCGCCGGCAACGGCCTCGACCCGTTCGAGCAGAGCGATTTCCCGCTTGACGCCGGTGACGAGCTCCGAGTCTCTGGGTTCAGCAAGCCGCATCTGCAGCAGCGAGCAGATCCCGTCAGCGTCACCATTGAAAACGTCGTAGCGGGTCATCGGCAGAGCCTCTTGTGCATGCACCGCTTCGAGAATCGAGCGGAATAGTCCGAAAATATAAATCCTGAATCTAGAAATACATTCTAATCGATTGTTTTTTATGGATTTAATCCCGAAAACCTGGGAAATCTCGAAATCATCTCAAGATTTTCTGCATCAGCCTGGACGCCCCACGCAAAGGTAGGTGAATCCTGCCTCGCGCAGAGTATTCGGATCATAGAGATTTCGACCGTCGACAATGACCCTGCCTGCAAGGGATTCCATGAACAGCGCCATGTCGAGCGCGCGGAATTCTTGCCACTCTGTGCAGATCACGAGCGCATCGGCGTTGTTGAGCGCAGCGTCCTTGCTCTCCACGAGTCGCAAGTCGCGGCGCTCGCCATAGATCCTCGCACACTCACCCATCGCTTCAGGGTCGTACGCCTGTACCACCGCACCCGCTTCCCACAGTTGTTCCATGAGCGTCCTGCTCGGGGCATCACGCATGTCGTCCGTGTTCGGCTTGAAGGCCAAGCCCCAGACGGCAATGGTCTTGCCCGCCAGCTGGCCAAGGACAGAACTAAGTTTCGTGAACAGCGTAGTTTTCTGACGCTGGTTTACGATCTCGACGCTGCGAATCAGCGGCGCATCGTAGCCGGCCTGTTCTGCAAACCAGTTCAAAGCGCGCAGGTCTTTAGGGAAACACGAACCCCCATAACCGCAGCCGGGATAGATGAAGTGATAACCGATACGTGGATCCGAGCCGATACCCTGCCGGACCGACTCCACGTCCGCGCCGACCCGTTCGGCGATGTTGGCAATCTCATTCATGAAACTGATCTTGGTCGCAAGCAGGCCATTGGCGGCGTACTTGGTCAGTTCCGCCGACGGAATGTCCATGAACATGAGCTTGTTGTGATTGCGACTGAAGGGCGCGTAGCACTCCTGCATCAGCTTGCGGACCTGCTCGCTATCCGTGCCCACGATGATCCGGTCAGGCTTGTTGAAGTCCTCGATCGCGGCGCCTTCCTTCAGGAACTCGGGATTGGACGCAACGTCGAAAGCGATCTCGGCCCCACGCTTTGCCAGGGCCTCTGCTACGAGACGTCGGACCGCCTCAGCGGTTCCGACCGGTACGGTGGACTTGGTCAGCACCACCGCATACTGCGACAAGTGCTCACCGACCTGCCTGGCGACATCATGGACGTACGACAGGTCCGCGCTGCCATCTCCGGCCGAGGGTGTGCCAACGGCGATGAATTGCAACAGACCATGCCGGACCGCGGTTGCTGCGTCGGTGGTAAAGCGCAACCGACGAGCTGTGACGCAACGTTCGACGATCTCCTCGAGGCCTGGCTCGTGGATGGGTATCTCACCCTGATTGAGGCGGGCGATCTTGTCCGCGTCGACGTCCATGCACAACACGTTGTGTCCGGCTTCGGCCAGACAGGCGCCTGTGACGAGGCCGACGTAGCCCGTACCATAAATGCTGATTTTCATCCGCTTGTCCCGGTTCCGAGGTCTGACCCAGTGTGCGGCAGCCCGATCGCACCTTAGTCGCGCTGGCTCACTCCGTCCACGTCTGCCATAGCTCCATCCCCCGACGCGGCAGAATCCTGGACACCCAGAGGTTTCCGAACCAGTTGCAGGAGGGGCCCGTTCAGGACACCCAGAGCTTCTGAGCAGATTCGGGAACGTAGATTCTGGACACCCAGAACGCCCTGCCCGTACCTAGCCGACTCGTGGGTGTCCCATTGCCAGCGCGCCAATCTCTGGGTGTCCGCCCTTAGCGCATGGGCGACGGCCTAGCGGCGGATGGCGCCGAGTTCAGCCTCGAGGGCAGCGACGATGGCGTCAATGCGTGCGGCCACCTCGGCATCTTCCAAGGTCCGACTTCCATGCTGCAGGGTGACGCCAAGAGCGAGGCTGCGCCGCCCGGGCGCGAGTCGATCGCCGGCGTAGACGTCAAACAGACGGAGATCGGCCAGCAGTTCACCCGCCGCCGCGCGCGCGCAGTCCAGCACCGCCGCCGCCGCCACGTTCGCATCGAGTTCGATGGCAATGTCGCGCCGTACGGAAGGAAACCGTGACAAGCCGCTATGCACCGGGGTTTCACGGGCCGCCAGGACATCCAGTGCCAAGGCGAACAAGAAGACGGGGCGGGGAAGATCAAGCGCGGCCTGCACTTCCGGATGCACGCGGCCGAGCCACCCTGCCACTTCCTCACCACCTGCACCGGCGCGCACCACCACCGCACTCTGGCCTGGATGAAGCGCAGGATGCGCCTGGGCCCGGAAAGTAAATGCATCCGACGCGCGCGTGAGGGCCAACAGCTCTTCCACTGTGCCGCGAGCATCGAAGAAGTCCACTTCCACGGTAGGGTGCGCCCATCCCTCCGGATCACGAAGCCCGGCGAGCAGACCTGCCACCCACATTCGCTCCCTTGCCCCCCCCTGCTCGGCCGCCAGAAACGTACGACCGACTTCGAACAGCCTGGCTCGGCTCTGCTGCCGATTGCGGTTGCCGATCCAGGTCTTGACCAGGCCGGGCCAGAGCGAACTGCGCATGACAGCCAGATCTGCGGAGATCGGATTTGCGAGGCGCAGAGGCACCTGTTCGGGATCCAGCAGATCGTTGAGCCGGGGCTCGACGAAGCTGTAGCTCAGAATCTCCTGATAGCCGGCCGACGCAAGGTGATGGCGGAAGAGGTCGGCTTCGGCCACGGCCGCCCCGGTCGCGGCCAGATGCATACGGCCCGCTGGCAGGCTCACCTCGATGTTGTCGTAGCCGTAGATGCGCGCGACCTCCTCGATGAGGTCCGCCTCCCGCTCGATGTCGAAGCGCCAGCTCGGCGCCTGTACCTGCCAGACGCGACCAGCCTCCGTGTCGTCGTGCGCCAGAATCGGCAGCCCCAGACGCCGCAGCATGGTCTCCACTGTGTCAGGCGGAATACGCATGCCCAGCACACGCTGCAGCCGGGCCTCGCGTAGCGTGATCGCCAGCCGCTCCGGCAGCGCATCAGCAGCGAGGCACTCGGTCACAGGTCCCGCTTCGCCCCCGACCACGTCCAGCAGAAGGCGAGTCGCCCGCTCCATGGCCAGATGCTGAAGCTCGAAATCCACTCCCCGCTCATAGCGATGACTCGCGTCGGTATGCAGTCCATAGCTGCGCGCGCGACCGGCGATAGCCAACGGTGAAAAGTAGGCACATTCGAGGAAGATATCGCGCTTGGCCGAACCGGTGGTCGTATCGATGCCACTGTGCTCACCACCCATGATGCCGGCCAGAGCGACCGGTCCACGCGCATCGGTGATCAAGAGCGTGTCCTCGCGCAATGTCGGCGTGCTGCCGTCGAGAAGCTGCAGCGTTTCGCCCGCGCGCGCCAGGCGAACGTCGATGCCCCCGTGCAGGCTAGCGAGGTCGAACGCGTGCATTGGCTGGCCGAGTTCCAGCAGCACGTAGTTGGTGACATCGACCACCGGATCGATCGGACGCAAACCGCAGCGCCGCAGGCGTTCCACCAGCCAGGCGGGTGAAGCCCGGCTGAGATCTACGCCTTTCACGACGCGGCCAAGATAACGCGGGCAGCCCTGCGGATCGGACACCTTGACCGGGAACGTGGCGTCGGTGCTGGCGGGCACTGCTTCGATCGCCGGTTCCGTCACCGGGCAATCGTTAAGTACGCCAACCTCTCGGGCCAGCCCCCGCAAACCGAGGCAGTCCCCCCGGTTGGGAGTGAGATCGATTTCGATCAGCGTGTCGTCCAAATCGAGCGCCAACCGGATGTCAGTGCCTGCCGAGAACGACTCCGGCAATTCGAGCAGGCCGTCTCCGCTGTCGCCGAGACTGAGTTCTTCCCCGGCGCAGAGCATCCCTGCTGAGGCTACACCGCGCAGGTCTGCCCGACCGATCTTGGTACCGTCAGGCAGCACCGCACCGGGCTTGGCATAGGGCACGTTGATGCCAGCGCGCGCGTTCGCGGCGCCGCACACCACCATGTGCTCACCGTCGCCATCATGCACCCGGCACACACGCAGCTTGTCCGCATTGGGGTGAGGTTCGACGGCAAGAATTCTGCCGACGACCACGCCCGTAAACGCCGCGCCTGCCGGCTCCGAACTGTCCACTTCCAGCCCCGCCATACTGAGCTGGGCCACGAGCTGGTCGGAGGTGATCGGTGGATCCACCCATTCGCGCAGCCAGCGCTCGCTGATTTTCACGTCGGTTCTCCTCGGGCGCGGTGCTCAGCGAAACTGCGCGAGAAAGCGCAGGTCGTTATCGTAGAAGAGGCGCAGGTCATCGACGCTGTAATACAGCATCGACAGGCGATCCACTCCGAAGCCGAAGGCGAAGCCGGTGTAGGTCTCAGAATCGATGCCAGACATTTCGAGCACCCGTGGATGGACCATGCCGCAGCCCATGACTTCGAGCCAGCCGCTATGGGAACAGACCCGACAGCCGGCACCACGGCAGTGGACGCACTCGACGTCAACTTCGGCAGACGGTTCCGTGAAAGGGAAGTAGCTGGGCCGGAAGCGGACTTTGAGGTCGGCTTCGAAAAAGACCCGCAGGAATTCGATGACGGTGCCCTTGAGATCCGCAAAGCTGATGTCTTGATCGACGACCAGCCCTTCCACCTGGTGAAACATCGGCGTGTGGGTCATGTCCGAGTCGACCCGGTAGACTTTGCCCGGACAGATGATCCGAATGGGGGGCTGGGCCTGCTCCATGACGCGGGCTTGCACCGGCGACGTATGCGTCCGCAGGAGCTGGGCGCCGCCTTCAAGGTAGAAGGTGTCGTGCATCGCGCGCGCCGGGTGGTGGGCAGGAATGTTGAGGGCCTCGAAATTGTAGTACTCGGTCTCCACCTCGGGTCCGGTAGCCACGCCGTAGCCCGCCTGCCGAAAAATCCGCTCGATGCGGGCCATGGTCTGAGTGTGGGGATGCAACCCGCCAAGCTCACGTCGCCGCCCAGGAAGCGTGACGTCGAGTCTCTCCTGTGCAATCTGGCGTTGAAGCTGTGCTGCGGCCAGGGTCGAACGGCGGGCCTCGAGGCGCTCCTCGAGTCGGGCTTTCGCGACATTGATGGCCTGACCGGCCTCGCGCCGCTCCTCTGACGGAAGCTTACCTAAGCCCTTTAGCAGCGTCGTTACCTCACCCTTCTTCCCGAGGTAGTCGACGCGCAGCTGTTCAAGGTCACGTTCGTTGTCGGCTGCGTCGATCGCGGCGGCGGCGCGTTCGATCAGCTCATCGAGTGCGTGCATCCTGTACCGATTCCAATGTGGGCCGGAGCCGATAAACGAAAAGGCCGGAACGCCCGCTAGCCGTCCCGGCCCCCCGTTGCGCGCGGAGCAGCTCCGTGCGCGGCAGCATCAAGCGGCCAGGGCCTGCTTTGCCTGCTCGACGATCTTGCCGAACGCACCCTTCTCGTTGACGGCGAGGTCCGCGAGAATCTTGCGATCCACCTCCACATTCGCTTTGTGCAGGCCATCCATGAGCCGGCTGTAGGACAGGCCGTGCTCACGCGCGCCGGCGTTGATCCGCTGGATCCACAACGAGCGAAAGTGACGCTTACGCACCCGCCGGTCGCGATAGGCGTACTGACCGGCCTTCGTGACCGCCTGTTTGGCTACGCGTAACGTACGGCTGCGGGCGCCGTAGTAGCCCTTCGCCGCCTTGAGGATCTTCTTGCGTCGCGCCCGGGAGGCGACGCTCCGTTTAACTCGTGCCATGACCTTCCTTCCTCTCTAGAGTCGCAAGCTACTGCCGGAAAACCGCTCAGCGGTCCATCGGCAACATGCGCTTGATGAGTTTCACATCCGCGTCATGAACGTCCTTGAGTCCGCGCAAGTGACGCTTTCTCTTGGTCGCCTTCTTGGTGAGGATGTGATTCCGGAAGGCCTGCCGGTGTTTGAAACCGGAACCCGTCTTCTTGAAGCGTTTTGCCGCTCCACGATTGGTCTTGATCTTCGGCATGGTGCATCTCCGCATTGAGTAAAACGAGCGCCATCTGCGCTCACGATCGCCCGGCCAGCTGCCGGGCCCACGGGGTCGGATGGATGCGGTTACCCATCTCGACACCCTCGGAAGCCATGGCCTCCGAACTGCTGCGGCCGGTGGAGCAAGACGCCCGACCGGCCGCAGCGAGTGCCCTATGTCACGGCGACGCCGTTACGTCACCCGCGCCTCATCACTTCTTACGAGCCCGGGGCGCCAGAATCATCGTCATCTGGCGGCCCTCCATCTTCGGCTCCGCTTCAACCCCGGCTTCGAGCTCGAGGTCATCGCGAATCCGGTGCATGAGATCCAGCCCAAGATCCTGGTGCAGCATTTCTCTGCCACGGAAGCGCAACGTCACTTTCGCCTTGTCACCGTCCTCGAGGAAGCGACGAATGTTGCGCAGCTTGACCTGGTAATCGGCTTCCTCAGTCCCAGGCCTGAACTTCATTTCTTTGAGCTGAGTCTGCTTCTGTTTCTTCTTCTGGAGGTTACGCTCTTTCTTCTGCTCGAAGATGTGCTTGCCGTAATCCATGATTCGGCAAACAGGCGGCTCCGCGTCCGCTGCCATCAAGACCAGATCGAGCTCCTTGGATTGTGCCCGCTCGAGCGCGTCATCTCGCGGAACAATGCCGATCTGAGTGCCGTCGACATCGATCAGTCGAACCTCACTGGCGATGATGGCTTCGTTGATGGTGGCGCGCTTGGAAGGCGACTGCCCCTGACTTCCTCGCTTGATATTGCGATCTCCGATCGAATAACAAAAGCCATCGCCCTTACTTCGGCCAATTCAAACGCGAAGGAAGGTTGAGGCACACTAAGAGCGTGCTGGCCCTGAGGCTTAAGCACTCCCAAATTTTAGATGCGCCCAGAGCTGCTGGCAAGCATCCGGCATGCCTTTGTAAGACACCTTTTCCCGAATGCTCAACCACTTAGCGGACAGCAGCCATGCATCCACCCCCTTTCACCACTGCGAAACCGTCGCGAAAGGGGCCGGCGAGCCTAATCGCCCAAAACTGGTAGGCGCGATTGGATTCGAACCAACGACCCCCACCATGTCAAGGTGGTGCTCTAACCAACTGAGCTACGCGCCTGGGAATGCCCCTGCGGATGGCATCGACCTCCGCCGAGGGAGCGCGAGTATAGCGGCGCAACCCCAGGGCGGCAATAACGCGCCCTCAAATCGGGGACACCCACATTCACCACCTGCTGCGGAGGTCCTGGACACCCAGACTGCTTCTGGGTGTCCACAATCTGCAATCCGGGCTTCCAGGTTTTCTGGGTGTCCACGCTTGCTACGCGATATTGCGCTCAGCTCGGGAGGAGTAGTTTCTCCCGCAGCGCCTGAAGTTCGTCTCGAGCCGCTGCAGCCTGTTCGAACTCGAGATTGCGTGCGTGCTCGAACATACGTTCTTCGAGTTCCGCTATCTCCTTGCCGATATCCTCAGGGTCAAGGCGGACTGCCCGCGCCCGACCGTAGCCCCCACGCTTTTCCGCCACTTTCTTCTGCCTGCCCTTCCCTGAGGCAGCACCCGGTTCACGACGCCCTGCCTCCATGACGTCCCCTACGGCCTTGCGGATGCTCGCCGGCGTTATGCCATGAGCCGCGTTGTGGGCCATCTGCTTCGCGCGCCGACGCTCTGTTTCATCTATGGCCCTGCGCATAGAGTCTGTGACCTGGTCCGCATATAGAATTGCGCGCCCGCGCAGGTTGCGAGCAGCGCGACCGATGGTCTGAATCAGGGAACGCTCTGCGCGCAGGAAGCCCTCCTTGTCGGCATCGAGAATGGCAACGAGCGCCACCTCAGGCATGTCGAGCCCTTCTCTGAGAAGGTTGATCCCCACCAGCACATCGAAGATGCCGCTGCGCAAGTCGCGAATGATCTCGTAACGTTCCACCGTGTCGATGTCGGAGTGCAGATAACGCACGCGTACGCCATGCTCGTCGAGGTATTCGGTGAGGTCTTCCGCCATGCGTTTCGTCAGCGTCGTGACCAGGACCCGATCGCCACCGGTCACCGCCTCGCGAATCTCCCCGAGCAGATCGTCAACCTGACTGGCAGCGGGTCGGACCTCGAGCTCTGGATCCACCAGCCCAGTCGGCCGGACCACCTGCTCTACCACTTGACCGGCGTGTTGCTCCTCGTAGGGTCCTGGAGTGGCTGAGACGAAGATTGCTTGCGGGCAGAGCCGCTCCCACTCGTCAAATCGCAGCGGTCTGTTGTCGAGCGCAGAGGGGAGACGGAACCCGTATTCGACCAGCGTTTCCTTACGCGAGCGATCGCCCTTATACATACCGCCAACCTGCGGAACCGTGACGTGCGATTCATCGATCACGAGCAGGGCGTCGTTTGGCAGGTAGTCGAACAGCGTAGGCGGAGGTTCGCCTGATTCGCGCCCAGAGAGGTAGCGGGAGTAGTTCTCGATGCCGGAGCAGTAGCCTAACTCCGCGATCATCTCCAGATCGAATCGGGTTCGCTGTTCGAGACGTTGGGCTTCCAGCAGCTTATCCCGCCCGCGCAGCCAATCCAGCCGGTCCCGGAGCTCGGCCTTGATGTCGTCGAGTACCGCAAGGATGCGCTCCCTGGGCGTGACGTAATGAGTTTTCGGGAAGATCGTGTAGCGGGGAACCTTGCGCAGGATCTCGCCGGTGAGCGGATCGAACAGGGCGATGGTCTCGATCTCGTCGTCGAAAAGCTCCAACCGGACGCCTTCCCGCTCCGACTCAGCGGGATGAATGTCGATGACGTCACCGCGCACGCGGTAGGTGCCGCGCTGAAATACCATGTCATTGCGCGTGTACTGCATGTCAGCGAGCCTGCGCAGGATCTGGCGCTGGTCCATACGGTCGCCGCGATCTAGATGAAGCACCATCTTGAGATAGGAAGCCGGGTCACCGAGACCGTAAATTGCCGAGACTGAGGCGACGATGATGCTGTCTCTTCGCTCGAGCAGCGCCTTGGTGGCGGACAGGCGCATCTGCTCGATGTGGTCATTGATGCTCGCGTCCTTTTCGATGTAGGTATCGGAAGACGGGACGTACGCTTCAGGCTGGTAATAGTCGTAATAGGAGACGAAATACTCGACCGCATTGTCGGGGAAGAACCCGCGAAACTCACCATAGAGTTGCGCGGCAAGCGTCTTGTTGGGGGCAAGAACGAGAGTCGGTCGTTGAACCTGCTCGATGACTTTAGCGATAGTGAAAGTCTTGCCGGATCCCGTCACTCCAAGCAGGGTCTGATGCGACAGCCCGTCGCGCAGCCCGCGTACCAGCTGGTTGATCGCTGCCGGTTGATCGCCAGCGGGCTCAAAGTCGGCGCGAACTGTGAAACACTGCTCAGCCTGCATGTGCGGACTCGAAACGGCCACGACGAAGGCGAGGCAGCATAGCACGGCTTCACATGGTGGCCTCGACCCGTCAAGCCCATGAAAACACTCACCAAATTGGGTCTGCGTCGAGGCGCGGATCGATGTCGAGCACCCTCTTGCAAATCCCAGGCTGCGCCGTACACTACGCCCCCTGTCGCGGCCGAGCCGGTCGCGCGTCGAGCATTCCGCCTTAGCTCAGTTGGTAGAGCAGCTGACTGTTAATCAGCGGGTCGCTGGTTCGAGCCCAGCAGGCGGAGCCATCTCTAGGAAGGGCCTGGCCACAGGCCCTTTTCGTTCCAGGCCGCTATTCGTTCGTATCCAGCGTGGATCTGCTGCTGCGTTGTCCCACCAGCCCTTGGAACGGTCTGCAAGGACATGCGCAACTCGCCGGATACTGGCATCAAGACATTCGATGACACCCAAACTTGGTCGGCGTGCGCGCAGCAACCCGACGCGTTCGACTGTGCCGTGCGCACAAGATCAAAAGATCAAAGACACCCATCGAAGCTCTGGATGTCCCAGAACTTTCGGTAGTCACTCGCCCAGTTTCTGGATGTCCTCCCTTGCTGCTCATTCGCTCCCCTTGCAAGCAGCGAGGCCGCATCGGTGATCTCCTACGCTCGAATCAGAGCATTGCGCTATTCAGCGCCGACCCGAGCAGCGCAGGCTGTAGCCATGACTATCGCGCGCGCCAAAGTGTTCGACCCGTACAAGGCAGCGGCCTACCACTGCCACACCCGCTGTGTCCGAGGCGCGAGACTGTGCGGCAGGGATCCGTTCACCGGCCACTCCCGCGAGCACAGACGAGGTTGGATCGAAGCGCGGATGCTCGATCTCTGCGAAAGCTTCGCCGTCGGGCTCTACGCCTGGGCCGTCATGCACAACCACTATCATCTGGTTCTCGTCGTCGACCCGTGCCTACCGGCCCAGTGGTCCGATGAGGAGGTAGCCCGGCGCTGGTGCCGCCTGACGCAGATCCCCGGCGCCAGGAGGGACCCGCGCAAGGTCCAGACGGCTGAATCCGCACTGCTTGCCGACCCTGAAAGCTTGGCTGAACGGCGCCGACGCCTGGGGTCGCTGAGCTGGTTCATGCGCTACATGAACGAAGGGATCGCACGATGCGCCAATCGTGAAGACGGCTGCAAGGGCCGCTTCTGGGAAAGCCGCTACGGATCCCAAAACCTCCTCGATGACACCGCCATGCTCGCCGGCATGTCATATGCCGACCTCAATCCGATCCGGGCTGGAATGGCAGATGAACTGGCAGACAGCCGTTATACGGCGGTCCATCGACGTCTCACGGCCCTGACTACGGGGGAAATGGAAGCTGACACTCCGCTCATGCCGCTTGCTGGAACCGTGACGAACTTTGCGCCTGCGATCACGGTCGGTCAGTACCTCGACCTGCTGGACTGGTCAGGCCGCCAGCAACGCCCGGGCAAGGCCAGCCTGGATCCGGACGTACCTTCTGCGCTCGTCTCGGCGTTGGCTTCGACCTCGGTCGCACCGCGGGCTTGGCTGCGCATCAGCGCTGGTCTTCAGCAGGTTTTTGCGTCCGCTGTTGGCTCCTTCACCAGCCTGCAGGCGCATGCCGCAAGAACGGAACGCGCCTGGCTGCGCGGCATGGGTTTTTGCCGTCAGTTGACGCGTTCATCTGCGGACGCGGCTGCCGTAGGTCGCCTCACTCGAGCAGGGCCGCAATGACATCTGGATGGGGGTGGCCATCTGCTACCATACCGTGCGCCTGCTGAAACCGACTCAATGCTGCCCTGGTCGCCGGGCCGAAGATCCCATCCGCACTGCCCGCGTCGAACCCGAGCGCATTCAGCTGTTCCTGGATACGCTTCACATCGTCCCGAGCCAGCGCCTGAGCGTCCTCAGGCGGAGCCTGCTGGAGCGTTCCCCCGCCGGCGATGCGGTCTGCGAGATGCCCGACCGTCAGAGCGAAAAACTCGGAGCGATTCCAGCGCATGATGACTTCAAAATTCTCGTAGACGAGAAACGCAGGGCCACGGTGACCAGAAGGCACCAGCAACGACGCCTCCACGTCCGCCTGGGGTAGCGATGTCCCATCCGCCATAGTCACTCCGTAATCGCGCCAGGCCTCCAGTGAGTGCCGCTGATTGCGCCCGGCGAGCTCATAGCGGAAGCCCTCCGGGAGTCGGACTTCGCGCCCCCATCTAAGACCAGGCTGCCAGCCGATACCACGGACAAAGTTGCCTGCTGACGCCATCGCATCAGGAATGCTGCCCCAGAGATCCCGCCGACCGCTGCCGTCGCCATCAACGGCATAACGCAGGAACACTGATGGCATAAACTGCACATGGCCCATCGCTCCCGCCCAGGAGCCCTGCATGCGCTCAGGACTGATGTCGCCCGCGTCGATGATTCGCAGCGCCGCAATCAGCTCTCCGGTGAAGTACTCGCTGCGGCGAGGATCGCAGGCAAGCGTCGCCAACGAGTCAGGGACCGACATGTTGCCGAAGAAACTACCGAAGTTTGTCTCGAGCCCCCAGAGCGCCACCAGGTACTGTGCAGGTACGCCCGTATCGCGCTGTACGCGTTGCAGCAGCTCGCTGTGCTCGGCCAGTAACGCACGGCCACGCGCAACCCTATCCTCACTCACCCGACGACCGAAGTAATCCGTAAACGTCTGAGTGAACTCTGGTTGCCGACGGTCGAGTTCGATCACTCGAGCTACGTACTGCACTTGCCCCAGGACGTTTTCAACGGTCGGCTCCGAAATACCCTCAGAACGCGCACGTTCCTGCAACCCTCCGACACATTGCTGGAAGGCTTCGTCCTCCGCTCGGACCGAGGCCCCCGCCAGCACAAGAAGCACGACGGTCACGACCCAGGCCCCTGAACCCAATCGATGCCATGCAGATGCCGCTGCCCCAAGTACTACAGCCATCGTCACTGTCCTCGTCACGGATGCAATTCCTGCGCGTCAGCATAGCGAACACGCACTACCTCGCGCAGCCCGCTATTTCGCTGCGCGTCCACATGAACTGTACAGGCACTCTATTCCGCAAATGCGCGAGGGGATTGCGGAGCGGCTTATGGGGATAACGTCGAAAGCCTGGTGCTGACAAGAGACCATCCAGCACCGAAAATGATGGGGCCTGGATCGATAGCCGAATCAGCGCACCCAGCTCTCCACTTCTTCGGAACCGTGTTCCGCCTTCCAGGCCTTGAGTATCTTGTGATTGCCCCCGCGCGTCTGAATCTTTTCACCCGTATGAGGATTGATATAAGTCTTCAACTTGCGCTTCTTGCGGGTACGCCCGGTTGCGGCCTTTACCTTCGTGGCCCGGCCGGCCTTCGGCAAGTCATTCAGCGTCTTGCCGTGCTTTTTCAAGAGCGCCTCTAGGTCCTCGAGAAACGCAAGCTCTTTCTGAACGACCTTACTCTTCTTGAGCTGATCTAGCTCCTGCTTCACGCGCTCGAACTCTTGTTGCTTTTTTCGCAGTTGCGCGACTCTATCCATTCGATGACCCCGAATATTATTGGAAATTGAATTGACAAGCTTGCGGCAAGAATTATTTCAGAAAAATTATGGCCGGGAAACTGTTCAACGCAAAGTACAAGCCAAAAGATCAGGGCCTGTTCTTGGCAAAGCACCAATGAAATCAACCGGCCGGGGAACAGCTGAATGCTATCCGACCATGTGTACCGAGTTTCGCTTCCTTGCAGCGCTTGAAATCTACCGTGCGTAGCAAGAGTAGTTCGGCAGGGCCTCTCAAAAAGGCATCCAATTTAAGCCTTTTAACGAGTAGCGAACGGACTTCACCAAAAAGATCGCCACTGCCAAGTAGACGTTCTCGGCTGACCTTGTTGCCGGATAAGGTCTGGATCGCAAGGCCTACGATCGCTGCTGACGCCATCGAATGCGTGACCGCCAACAACTGCCTGGCCCCAAAGTCGTCCAGCGGGCGAATTTCTTTGGGTGTCCCAGATCCCCCCTCTGATCCCGAGTCGCCCGCAACGTCTACACCTGTTCACCAGAGCCCACCCCGGATTGCTCTTGGGTGTCTCAGATCATCACCCGGACGGGCGTTTGAGGATCTCGAAAATCCCGAATCGCGTGTGGGTGTCTAAGATCAATCTGGGTGTCCAAGGTTGCGGAGAGCATTCTGGGTGTCCAGGGTTGCGAGGAAGCGGTCGAGGCCGCGGCGGTAAAGGTCGCCGGATCTCAGGAAGCCGGTATTGTGATCGCCGCGGATCCGCAGCAGCTCGGCACCCGCAGCCTCGGCCAAGGCCTCGCCGTGATGGAACGGAATGATTTCGTCATCCGGGCTATGCACCACCAGGACCGGCACGTCCACCTCGGCGACGCAGGCGCGGGCGTCGTACTCGAGCCGCGCCAGCCAGCGCACCGGCAGCCAGGGATAAAGATCCGCGCCCAGATCCGGCACGGAAGTGAAGCCCGATTCGAGAATGAGCCCCCCAAGCCTGCGCTCACGGGCCAGACAGGCGGCCACCGCGGCACCGAGTGAACGCCCGAACGCGACGATCCGCTCCGGGTCGATGCCGCGCTCGCTCACCAGGTAATCCCAGGCGGCGCGTGCATCCGCATACAACCCTTCTTCAGACGGCCGCCCTTCGCTGCGACCGTAGCCCCTGTAGTCGATGATGAACACCGAGTAGTCGAGATCGTGAAAGATCCGCAGACTGTCCAACCGGTGCGAAATATTGCCGGCATTGCCATGGAAGAACAGCAGCGTGCCGCGCTCCGCCTGGGCGGGCAGGAACCAGCCGTGCAGCGTGACGCCATCTTCCGCCTCGAAAGCCACGTCCTCGTAATCTAGGCCCATACGCTCCGGCGTGGCCACGAGCGTACGCCCCGGCAGATTCGGCAGATGCAGCAGGCGGGACTGCCCCAGGTACATCAGGACCACCAAGAGCAGATAGGTCCCAGCAAGCAGACCGACTACCCGCAAGACCATCAGCGATGCGGCGTGATGAGCAGGTCGCAATCGGCCTCGGCAAGCAGACGCTGGACCACGCTGCCGAAGACCAGATCTTCCATTTCTGAAGTCCCGCGTTTGCCCACCGCGATGAGCCCGGCGCCGACATCGATGGCGCGCTTGCAGATCGCGCTGGCCGGGTCTCCCTCCTCGACCCAGGATGTCACCCGGTCGGACGGCAATCCCGCAGCGCCGACGAAACGCACGAGTTCCGCCTCGCTGCGCTCGCGTGCACGCTGGCGATACTCGGCGATCAATCCCGGGGTGACGTTCGCATAGTGCATGGCCAGCTCCTGACTGTGCCGGAACACGTGCACGAGATGGATGGACGCCTCGGGTGCGATCGCGGCCGCCCACTCCAGCGCCCGCTTGCAATCCTCCGAGAAGTCGACCCCGACCACCACAGGATCGTAACCCGTAGCCGGCTGTTGCCGGACCACCAACAGCGGCCGCTCGATGCGACCAAGCAGACGCTGCGGCAGGGTGCCGACCAGGCGCTCGCGGACCTGGTGGCTGCCACGCGCCCCGAGCATGACCAGATCGTGCTCTGCCGCCAGCCGCGCAAGTTCCACCAGCGCGCGACCGGAGGAGAGATGGGGCGTCAGGCGAAAGCCGCTCTCCCGAGCAACGGTCTCGGCGGTGGCCTCCAGACGGGCCTGGAGACCGCGGGCGTCTTCGGTCCGGGTTTCCGCCGTCGCGCCGGCGAGCAACTGCTTGATCGCAGCCAGCGATGCCGTCTCCTGCACATGCGCCAGCGTGCCCCGCTTGCAGCCGAGTACTTCCGCGATCCGCCCGGCGCGCCCGCTCGCGTGCTCGGCCTCATCGGAAAAGTCCGTCGCCACCAGGATCGATCGTACCGTCGGCATGCCTGTCTCCCGTCCGTCAGCTCAAGATCCGGAGTCTATCAAGTCCGGATGCGATCTACGGCGCTGCGGATCAGGCTTCGCTCAGACTGACACCGAGCCGCTGCTGATAGATCAATCCGCCACCCCGGCGACCGATGCGTGCCTCGGCCTCCAACCAGGCGAATACAGGATTCGCAAGATCTGCAGTCACGCATACCGAAAACAGGGTGCGCCGTTCCGGTATCAAGGCCTGGCGGCCGACTCGACGGGTCGTCCGGCCGACACCGCGTCCGGCGTGCCGGAACACCGCGGTAATACCGAAGCGCTCATGCAGGGCAGCCGCGAGCGCGAGGCTATCCACTTCCTCGGGAAGAATGGCCGTGATCAGCCGCGGCTCTTCCGGGCTGCTCACGGTTCCTGCTCCGGTGATGACGGCTGAACATCGGAGCCAAAAGCAGCGAACCGCTCCACGGGGGTCGTGAACAGGAGTCCCCGCCCCGGCCGGTCGAGGCCCTCTGCCGCCGCCATCGCCGCAAAAACCGACTTTTCCTCAGCCCGCCTGACCAGCACGTAGACAAGCTCGCGTTCGACATCGACCGCCAACCCGAGCACGCCGAGGCGCTCGCGGTAACCTACACCCGACCCATACGAAACGGTGCCACCCTGAGCGCCCGCACCGACCGCCGCCTCCACCACGCCGTCGCCGAGCCCGCGGCGTACCACGGCGGTGATCAGCACAACGTCGTCCAAATAGACCATCCCGTTCTCGGTCATGTTGCTCCGTTCTCCCGATATTGACGATGGGCCTGCCAGCGCGCCCAGAGCCCCGTGGCGAGCACACTCACGATCGGGCCGACAGAAGCCATCGCCAGCACCCCGAACCCCTGCAGCGCCCCAGCCGCACCGCCGAGACCCAATCCCATTGCCAGTACCAGTGGCACCGTCACCGGCCCGGTCGTGACGCCGGCCGAATCCCAGGCCACATTGACGAATTCTTCCCGGGACACCCAGGTCAGCACCAGCGCGAGCGTGTACCCCGGAATCAACAGCGCTGCCAGAGGCAGGTCGTAGAGCAGCTTGACGACGCCAAGGGCGATGCCCGCAGCAACGCCAACCGATACCGCCATACGCAGCGTCGGATTGCGGAACGTACCGTCGGTCAACTCCTCCACGGTCGTACCCAGCGCATTGAGCGCAGGCTCCGCCATGGTGGCACCCAATCCGATCACCAACGCGAACAGCAGCACCAGCGCAAGGCCGAGACGCGGTCCGTAAAGCGCTGCATCAGCCGCGTTCGCTCCGAGGGCAGTGGGCAGGAGGCCGCCGACCTGCTCCCCGAGCGCCGCCAGTCCGGTGACGAGCCCGACCTTGAACAGCGCCATGCCGAGCACGCACAAGGTGATGCCGTAGGTGATCTCCACCGGTCGCGGTACCCGACTGCGCAGCAATCGGACCAGCACCCAGAGCAGAAACAGAACCAACGGCACCACTGCCCGCAGCGCCGCCAGAACCTCTCCGAACGGTGGCGCCAGCAACGTATCATTGCCGAGACCCATGGAATCCCGGTCAGTCGCCGCGGCCAGGATTGCCT
The DNA here is from genome assembly GCA_007131295.1 of Pseudomonadales bacterium. GTDB lineage: Bacteria > Pseudomonadota > Gammaproteobacteria > Pseudomonadales > Azotimanducaceae > SLTB01. The sequence goes on from SLQW01000032.1 coordinate 81,918, forward strand.
CAGGCGTGAGTACAGTCACTGCCAGGAGTCCGAGCAGCAGGACGAACAACACGGGAAACAGCGAAGCCAGCGTCACCACCCCGAATCCGGCCAGCGGATTGCCACCGGTACCCACTGCGCTGGCAACCCCTACGCCGAGCGCGAGCACGATCGGTACCGTGACCGGTCCGGTCGTGACAGCCCCACAATCCCAGGCGAGCCCAACCACCTGACGCAGATCCGGGTGCAGTGAGAACGCCAGCGTCAGGGCGAGCGTAGGCAACAGCGCCGCATAAACCAGAGGTTTCAGACTCCAACCCCGCAGCAGGCGCAACGTCCCGATCATGGCGGCGAGCCCAACGCCGGCACCGACTGCAAACACCAGCGGCGCGCGCCAGAGTTCCAGCAGGGCATAGAGGTAGGGTGTCTCGTCCACCACCACCAGTGCCCCGGCTGCTCCCAGCGCTGCAATCGCGGGTTCCGCGAATGTCACCCCAATGCCGAGAACGAGTGCGATGGTAAGCACGCGGGTCAACGTGCTGTGCACGGGCAGTTCGCGGCCGAGCGTCTCGCCGAGCGGCATGAGGCCTACGCGCAGGCCCTCCATGAACAGCATCAGCCCGATCACGACGGCGAGCAGGCCCAGCATGATCCAGGGAAGATCCGCGACCGGTTGGCGCAGGACGAACCACTGAAAAGCAATCAGCCAGGCCGAAAGAGGTACAACCAGACGGAGCTGTTCCCGCAGCCGCAGCCAGAGGTAACTCGCCACCAGCCGCAGCATCTGCCGCCGGTCGAGCCCCGACGTCACGGCGAGGACGATCGCATTGGGCTCCGCCAACCGCTTCGGGCCACCTTCTCCGTCGTCTCGATCCACTTCAGGCGTCACGCCGCTCGTCATCTTCCGCCACATTTGCCCATGCGTTGTTCATTCAGCCGGCTGGAAGCGCTCGCCGCAAGTCGCTTTTCAGGGCATCCCCCTGCGCAGACCGGGGTATTTCAGGACTTCGGGAGCCAGCGACGGCTGCTAGCTTTCCCTCAAGCCCGGGGCACGGCCCCTTAATCTCGGAAACGGTCACCGTGGCACATTCCTCTATCGAGAAGCTCCTACGGGCGCAGCCACCGGCACTGCTGCAGCGTCCGCATCGGCATCGGTGCACCGTGCCCGAAGCAGTCTTCGGTGAACCCGTCGACGATGCAGCTCACGACCTGCGCCCCGGCAGCAAACACCAACCCGGCCACGTCCAGAGGTTACGTTTCAATCGTGCACCTCTAGACGCCATGCGCCCCGGTGCGGTGTTGGTGATCCGGGTGCCGCTGCTCGGCGGCACCTGCCGCCTGCAGGCAATCGACGTGGTGGGCGATATTGTCGAAGGACGGGTCCTGAGGGGAAGGGTGCTGGAGGATCCCCAATTGCGCGCCAGCACGCTCACCCTCGGAAAGGAGCGGGTTTACGGAACCCTGGTGACACCTCTTGGAACGCTGGAACTTGAGGCCCGTGACGACATCGCCTGGATCTTCGTCTCACCGCATTCCGGGCCCGGATGCGAACAACGAGCCTGGCTGCTGCCGGGAAACAGCAGCCAGGCCTGATGACAGGTCTCCAGCCCGGATTGGCCGGTCTGTCCCCGCGCACCACCTCCCTGTAACGCTGCGGGCATAGGGCGCCCGGATCACTCGTCTTCGCTGAGCCGGATCCGGGCCTGGTTGCGGTCGACCGTAGCCAGACCGATGCCGGAAACGTTCGCCAACTCCTCTGGCGTCATGAAGCCACCATTGGACTCACGGTAGCGGACAATCGCCTCGGCGCGGGCCATGCCCACTCCGTGCAGAACCCTGGCCAGGGTTTCCGCGTCTGCTTGATTGATGTTGACGGTGAGCTCAGGCGCACTTTCGTTGGCGGCAACCACGCCACCAATCGTAAGCAGTGCGGCCAGGCAAATGGTGCGTAACAGTTGTTGTGCCTGCATGTGGACATCCTCGCTATGGACCATGATGGCTCGGCACCCTGAGGGCATTTCCGAACCCGTATCCCGAC
>SLQW01000028.1 GCA_007131295.1 Pseudomonadales bacterium
ATGAGCAGGGCGGCATAGGTCGTTGGGTGGCCGAGGTCGCGCGTCAGCGCCCCGAGGTTGAACTGGATCGCGCCGAACGCGGCGTTGGTTGGCAGGAAGGCCACCACCGCGATCCAGAACATGGGCGCGCGCAGAATCAGGGGGACAGTCCATTCGCGCTGCTGCACCACCGTGGCACCGGCAGCGGAGGTTGTGGAAGCCGCCAGCGTTTCCGGCTCCGGCGGCTGCCGCCGCAGGATCAGGAACGCCAATGGCAGGGTGGTGACGAGCGCCAGCGCCGCGAGGCCCTGCAGAGCGATACGCCAGCCGTACTGCTCCAGCAGATAGCCGGTGAGGAAAGGGAACGCGAAGCCGCCGATGGATGTGCCGATGGCCGAGATGCCGAGCGCCATGCCGCGCTTTTCGAGGAACCAGCGGGTGACGAGGGTCTGGGCCGCAAGCGGTCCGGCCATGACCATCCCCAGCGGCATGATCAGCGCATAGAGTGCGACGATCTGCCACATTGCGGTGGCGAATGATGCCGCGAGCAGACCGCAGCAGAGCGCAATGCCGCCGGCTATGACCAGACCCCTTAAGGGCATTGCGTCCATGGCGCGACCAGCGATCGGGCTCAGCAGGCCGACGCCGAGCTGCAGGACGGTGATCGCGATCATCACTCGGCCTCGGCTGGTGTCGAAGGCCTCCAGCCAGGGAACAACGAACAGCGCGAAGCAGTAGATCAGAATGCCGATCGTGACGGCCTGGAACACCAGGGTCAGCCCCACCACGTTCCAGCCGTAATGCCACGGAGTCTGCATGCAGAGGGGGTCCCAGCTGCCGAAAGCGCGCAACCTTACAACAAAGGCCGGGCGCACGCCCGCCGTCATGCAGCAGGCCGGTCGATCCGGTAGGCTGTCGCGCTGGTCCGCTGGGGAAGTTCGCAATGTTCGATCGTCTGGCTCGCGCCCTGAACGTGAGCGCCATTCCAGTCGTGTTCTTCACCTCTGCCGGTCTGGCCGTTTTGTTCGTGGCGTTAGCCCTACCTTATCGGGAGCAATTCGCCGCGTTCTTTGGACTCCTGGCCGGGTTTACCGTGGCCTACTTCGGCTGGTTCTACATCCTCAGTGTGACGGGCCTGCTTCTGTTCTTGATCTGGGTGGCCCTGTCCCGCTACGGGCAGATTCGTCTCAGTCAGGATCATGAAGGTCCGGAGTACGGCACCTGGACCTGGTTCACCATGCTGTTCGCCGCCGGCATCGGCACAATCCTGATGTTCTGGGGTGTCGCCGAGCCCATGTCGCACTTCGCGGCGCCGCCATTCGAGGGCGTGGAGCCGAGGAGTCAGGAGGCCGCTGAGCGTGCAATGCAGATCGCGCTCTACCACTTCGGTCTCCACACCTGGACCATCTTCACACTGCCCGCACTGGCGATCGGCTACTTCACCTATCGGCAGGGGCTGCCGATGCGGATCAGCAGCCTGTTCTATACGATCCTCGGCCGCAGAATCTTCGGCCCCATCGGCTGGACCATCGACATCATTGCGGTGATCGGCACTCTTTTCGGCGTCGCGGTATCCGTTGGTCTCGGTACGCTGCAGCTCAACAGCGGACTCTCCCACCTGCTCGACAGGCCGCTCGGTGAGGTGTCGCAGACCATCATCGTTCTGACGATTACCGTAATCGCGACCATTTCCGTGGTGCTCGGGCTCGACCGCGGCATCCGGCGCCTGTCCCAGTTCAACATCAGCATCGCCTTGTTCATCCTGCTGTTCATCTGGGTGAGCGGACCGACGCTGTTCCTCACGGCCGGCACGGTCGAGAACATCGGCAACTACCTGCATGCGTTGCCGAAGCTTGCGTTCTGGACAGACAGCTATCAGGGCGGCGACTGGCAGCGCAGCTGGACCGTCTTTTACTGGGCTTGGACCATTTCCTGGGCGCCTTACGTGGGTATTTTCATCGCGCGAATCTCCAAGGGGCGCACCATCCGCCAGTTCGTCGGCGGGGCGCTAGGTGCACCGCTTCTCTTCACGGTGATCTGGTTCTCGGTGTTCGGGCTGGCCGCCTTCGATCTCGAACTCAATCAGGGCGTGGATATCGCCACCGCCGTGCAGACGGACGTCTCGGTCGCGCTGTTCCGGTTCCTCGAGCAGTTCCCGTTGGCAACGCTGTTGTCAGTGCTGAGTGCGGTGATCATCATCGTCTTCCTGACGACCTCAGCGGACTCCGCGGCGCTGGTGATCGATTTGCTGAGTCGACGTGACGATCAGCCTTCTGTCACCGCCCAGCGTGCCTTCTGGACGCTGCTGATCGGCGTCATCGCGGCGACCCTGCTGCTTGGCGGCGGGCTCGAGGCCCTGCAGAACGTGATCACCACGTTGGGTTTTCCCTTCTGCCTGCTGCTGGTATTCATGGCCGTGGCCCTGACCCGCGCTCTGCACGCCGACTATCTCGGCTATTCCCTCGACGATCTTGCTGAGGGCAGAGCGCCTGCGCTGGATCCGATGGGCGCGGACTCGCCCTCCGTGATGGAAGACGAGCCTCCGGTCCCAAAGGGCCGGCACGATTGAAGCGGATCAGTCGGGATCCGAAGGCCGGATGCGCAGAATGCGTCCAGCCACCGCGTCCGTGAGGACGTAAAGCGAGCCGTCTGGTCCGGTGCGCACGTCGCGGATACGATCGCCGATCTCGTCGAACACCCTGCCATGGTCGACCGCCCCGTCGTCGGTCAGCTCGACCCGCCTGATGCTCTGTTCGGCAAGCGCACCTACGAAGAACTGGCCCTGCCACTGTGGGAACGCATCGCCGTCGTAGTAGGCGAGGCCCGAGGGGGCGATGGAAGGCGTCCAGTCCACCAGCGGCTGCTCCATGCCTGGGTACTCGGTGAACGGCGAGATGCGACCGCCGGTGTAGTCACGGCCGAAGGTGATGACGGGCCAGCCGTAGTTCAGTCCGGGCTCCAAACGATTGAACTCGTCGCCGCCGGCGGGGCCGTGTTCGTGTTGGAACACGCGGCCGTCGGGCAGGACGACCAGGCCCTGAGGGTTGCGATGGCCGTATGTCCAGATCACGTCCAGCGCCTCGGGATCATCTATAAAGGGGTTGTCGGCAGGAGCGCTGCCATCGGTATGGATCCTGATGGTCTTGCCGCGGGTATTGTCGAGGCGCTGCGCATCCTCGCGGTAGTTGAAGCCGTCGCCGGTGGTGACGAGCAAGGTTCCGTCCGGAAGGAAGGCCAGCTTGCCGCCGTAATGGGCCGCTGTGCGCTGAGTGGGCGTTCCCGAGAAGATGACCTCCAGATCTTCGAGCCCCTCTGGCCCGAGGCGGGCGCGCGCGACGCGCGGGGTGTTGGAGCGCTGATCGCCGTGGGCGTAGCTGATGTACACGATGCGGCTCTCGGCGAAGTCCCGTGCCGGCAGGGCGTCGAACAGCCCGGCCTGACTGCGGACGAAGACCGGTGGGACACCAGCGAGTGGCGGAGACAGCTCACCGTCTGCGGAGAGTCGCCGCAGCTGGCCTCCGCGCTGGGTGACCAGGGCATCACCGTCGGGGAGAAAGTTGATGCTCCAGGGATGGTCGATGTCTTCGACGACCGTCTCGATGACGTAATCCGCGGCCAGAGCGTACGCACCGAGCGCGAACACCGCCATGGCGGCCAGCGAACGGAGCCGACGTGCCTGCATCCGTACCATGCAATGCTTCCTCGTCCTGGGGCTTCACCTGTCCGCCTGAAGGGGTCACCATGCAGGTCGGGGGCGCGCCGGTGGCGTTGCACTGCCGCATCATCGGAGACAGGGCGACAGCATGATTCTTCGTACCATTGTTGCATTTATCGCGGCGGTCGTGGTGGCCGCTGCGTTGGCGGCGATAGCCAACACCCAGTTCGTCCTGGCCGAGCTGACGCGCCTCGGGATCGAAGTCGGCCTGGGTGATCGGCTGGCCATGACAGGTCACGACATCGTCGGCATGACGCCTCTCTACCTGCCGGTATTCGGGGTCGGACTGCTGATTGGGTTTTCCGTGGCGGCGTTGGTGATCCGGTTCCTGCTTCCCGACTGGGGACAGTTCGGTTACACGCTCGCAGGCGCTACGGCGGTGGTCGCCATCATGGTGATCGCCATGATGACGTTCGGTCTGATGCCGGTCGCGGGCGCACGCACCTTCGGAGGCATGGTGGCGCAGGGCCTCGCCGGTGCGGCGGGTGGATATGTGTTCGGGCGTATCCTGCTGCGGCGCGCCGCGGCGGTCTGAAGGCAAGGCAGGCATTCGCTGGCAGCCGAGCCTCGGGTCGGTGGCGTCACAGCACACTGGAGCCAGACGGCTATGCGGGAAAATCGGGTATTGCAGCGGTGGCGCGCCGGACAAGCAACGCTGGGCGGTTGGCTCGCCATCGGCAATGCCTACACCGCGGAGCTGATGGGATCTCTGGGTTTCGATTGGCTGTGCATCGATCTCCAGCACGGACAGATCGGCCCGGACGATCTGCACACGATGCTGCCGGCGATCAGCGCGACGCCCGCGGTGCCCTTCGTGCGGGTACCCTGGAATGCTCCCGACGCGATCATGAAGGCGCTCGATGCCGGTGCCTACGGTGTCATCGTGCCCATGGTCAACAGCGTGCATGAGGCGCGCGCAGCAGTGGCCGCCTGTCGCTATCCGCCCGACGGCATACGCTCCTTCGGTCCGATACGCGCAGCGCTTTACGGCGGTCCGGGCTACGCCAGGAACGCTAATCAAGAGCTGGCCTGCGTCGTGATGATCGAGACCGCGGAAGCGCTGGCAGCAGTCGATGAGATCGTGGCGGTCCCGGGTGTCGACGCGGTGTACGTCGGTCCATCCGATCTCGGACTGTCGCGGGGGCGCTCACCGAAGGGCGATGACGATGATCCCGCGCACCTCGCGGACGTGGCGAGGGTGCTAGAGGCATGCCGTCGGCACGGTGTGGTGGCGGGCATCCACTGCAGCAGTCTGGCCTTCGCCCGGCGCTGGCTCGCTGCCGGCTTCCTGATGGTCACGGTGGGCGCCGACAGCGGTTTTCTCGCCCGCGCAGCCGCTTCCGACCTCGCGGCCCTGCGCGGCTAGTTAAAAAGCGGCAGTAAGCAGTTGATTCGTAAGGCTACGCTCAGCTGCGACGGACCGCGTCGGCCTCGTACAGCCGTTGGCGTTCGCCAGCATCGAAGCCCAGTTCCGCGAGTATTTCGTCGCTGTGCTCGCCGAGCCGAGCCGCATATCCGGGAGCACGTTTGGCTACCCCATCGATCCACAGCGGACTGGCGATAGTCTGCTGCCAGCCGGGCCGCGGATCGGCTACCGGAGTCAGGACGTCCGCTGCCAACGCCTGGGGGTCATCGGGGAGATCGTCCAGCGTGGTCAGCATTGCGGCAGGGATGCTTGCTGCTTCGAGCAGGCGTCGGACCTCGGCAGCGGGGTGGCGGATGAACACCGCGGCGAGTGTCTGATGCAGGACGGGCGCGTGCTCCCGCCGCGCCTGCAGGGTGGCGAAGCGTGGGTCGTCCGCCAGTGCAGGTATGCCGAGCGCAGTCACCAGTCGCGGCCACTCACGCTCTTCATTGAGCAGGGTGAGCTGCAGCCAGCGACCGTCTGCAGTTTCGTACTGAGTTGCGAGGGCGTTGGCCACCGCCGTCTCGGCGCTCCGTTCCGGGAGCGCGGCACCGCACAGGCGCATCGACGCCAGCATGCCGTGCGACCATAGGCCGTTCGCGAATAGCGACGTCGTCACGCGGCGGCCCTTGCCGCTACGTTCCCGTGCCCAGAGCGCGGTCATGATGGCGCCGAACAAGGTCATAGCGGTGGCGTGATCACCCATGCCGGGTGCCGAGGCTGCCGGCGGGCCGCCGGGTCGCCGCACCCAGTCTGCGAGCCCACTTCGCGACCACCACGCAGTCGTGTCGTAACCGGGCTGATCTGCTTCCGGTCCGGTTTCGCCATAGCCGGTGACCTGGGCATAGACGAGTCGGTCGTTGAGCGCAGACAGGCGCGGCCAGTCGATACCGAGTCGTGCCGCGAGTGCCGGCCGGAAGTTGGTGACGAGTACGTCGCAACGCGCGACCAGGGCATCGACGACCGGACGGGCGTGAGCAGACTTGAGATCGATCGCGAGCGAGCGTTTGTTGCGCCCGTCTAGAACCCAGAAGTAGTTGTGATCGCAGGGCAGGGCGTTCGGACCCTCGCCGAGCTGTCGCAGCGGATCGCCTTCGAAGGATTCCAGCTTGATGACCTCGGCGCCGAAGTCCGACATTACGGTTGCCGCGGCGGGGCCGGCGACCCAGGTTCCGGCATCGAGTACTCGAATACCTTCGAGCAGAGGTCTGTCTTCGTCCATGGTGGTCAACGGCGGCTCCTGGCCCTTGGTGGTTGCTGATCTGAAAAGGCGCTCTCCAGGGCCGAGGGGAGCGCTCGGAGAAACGGCGCGAGGTCATCGACGCGCATGACGGATGCCAGAAAGCCGCTTCCCGACGGGGTGAGCAGCACACGCTCTGCGAGCAGGTGCCGGTGCAAGCGCGACATGATGTCCTGTTCGTGCTCGCTGCGGTGATAGCTGCGGTAGTCGCGAATGGGCCGGTCGTGTGGGTGCAGCGCGAACAGCGAGCCGATGCCCGTCACCTGAGCTGGAACACCGCAGGCATCGATGGCTTCCTGGACACCGTTCCTGACGACCTCGCCAAGGTGCTCGAGATGATCGAAGGCCGCGGTATCGAGCAGGCTCATGGCGGCCTCGCCGGCGACCATGCTCACCGGGTTTGCCGTGAAGGTCCCGCTGGTCGGAACCTGCGCCGGTTCCCGCTCGCTGCCGAACACGGCCATCACGTCCTCGCGGCCGGCGATGGCGCCGATGGGTAGCCCACCGCCGATGATCTTGCCGAGCGCGGTCAGGTCCGGATCGATTCCAAGCCGTCCCTGGGCACCGGAGAAACCGAGCCGGAAGGCGATGACCTCGTCGAACACCAGCAGGCTGCCGTGCCGCCGCGACTCCTCGCGCAGGAGTGCCAGATAATCCGGATCCAGAGGTTCGGATCCGCAGCGCGCAGGCACAGGATCCACCAGGATTGCTGCTAGGCTGTCCGCTTCCTCGGTCAGGATTCTGCGGGTCGTTTCGAGATCGTTTGCCGGCAGCACGCGCACCAGATCGAGGAGAGCGGGAGGCATACCGGGATAGCGGGCGGTACTGGCAGGCTCGGCGCCCCAATTGGCCGGCGTCGAGCTGCTGCTCACGGCAGCCACGTCGTCGGAACCGTGGTAGACACCTTCGATTCTGGCGATACGACTGCGGCCGGTGAAAGCGCGGGCTGCCCTTAGGGCGACAGCGACTGCCTCCGACCCGGTATTGGTGAAACGCAGGCGCTCGAACGCCGGAACCCGCCCACAGAGCAGGCCTCCGAGCTTGAGTTCGGCTTCCGTAGGCAGGGCGAAACAGGTTCCGCGTTCGATCTGATCGGCGATGGCGGCAGTCACCAGCGGGTGGGCGTGGCCATGAATGAGCACGCCGAGATTGCCCGTGAGATCGAGGTAGCGATTGCCGTCCGCATCGGTGACCCACGGGCCCCGCCCTGAGACCAAATACGGCGGATAGGGTGCCATCCAGACCTGCTGTCGGGTGTTGGCGCCAGGGAAGATCTGTCGCGCACGCTCGTAGAGGGCGCGGGAGCGGGATTCGGGCGAGGTCCAGTGCACGGCGGCCTCAGCGCTCGGCGACGGCTCCGACGTCCAGGAACTGGTGCACGGTGTCGAGCAGCTCCTTGAGCCGGAACGGTTTAGAGAGCCGCGCGCGCACGTTGTGCTGTCCCTCGATGCTGTCGTCGTCCGGGAGCGCGTTGCCATAGCCGGTACATAGGATCACCGGGGGCGCAGCGGGCAGGTCCTCGATTGACGCCGCGAGTTCGATGCCGCTCATGTGGGGCATGGTCTGATCGGTGATCAGGAGGTCCACCTGACTGTCGCCGCGCAGAAACTCCAGCGCGCTACCTGGATCATTGAACACGGTGGTGCGGTAGCCTGCATGTTCGAGCAGTTCGCTCATGAAGTTGGCGACGGACACTTCGTCGTCGACAACCACGACGTGGGCTCCGGGGCCACGGCTCAAGGCTGGCGTCTCCGGCTCCACGGCTTCGGGAGGCATCGGCGCATCGCTCTCGGCCAACGGAAAGTACAGCCTGAAGCAGCTGCCTTCACCGACGCTACTGCTTGCCTGGACGTGGCCGCCGTGCTGATGCATGAAGCCGTTGATCAGTGAGAGTCCGAAACCGGTGCTGCGGCCGGCCACGCGTGTGGTCACGAGGCGATCGAAAAGCTGATCCTGGATCTCTTCGGGAATACCGCGTCCGTCGTCGCGTACGCTCATCCTCAGCCAGCGGCCATCGAAGGTGCTGTGGCATGCAGCACAGCGCTCCTTTTCCGCCAGGGTCACTTCCTCGACCGTGAGCTCGATCGAACCTTCACCGGAAATCGCTTCGCGGGCGTTGATAAACAGATTGATCACCACCTGCTGCAGCTGCACTGGATCGGCAAGGACCGTCGGCAGCGTTTCGGGAATCCGGCTCTCGATGGCGATGGAGGTCGGAATGACGGCGCGCAGCATGCGCAGGATGCCTTCGAGCTCCTGCTGCATCGCGACTGCGCGGCGGTCGCCCTCTTCAGTGCGCGAGAAGTTGAGCAGTTGCGCGATCAGATCCCGCGCCCGCTGACCGCCGGCGATCACTTCCGTGAGGTAGTTCTCGCAGCGGGCGCCGACTTCGGTTCCCTCGAGGGTGACCTGCGCCAGCTCTGCATAACCGATCATGCTGGCGAGAATGTTGTTGAAGTCGTGGGCGATCCCGCCGCTGAGCTGGCCGATGGCTTCGAGCCGGCGAGTCTGTTGCAGCTGGCCCTCGAGCCGCAGTCGTTCCTGTTCCCGTTCCCTGTCTACCGTTACGTCGCGGAGGATGGAGACCAGGGACACGCCGTCCTCGCTCGTGAGCAGGCGTACGCTGAGTTCGAGGGTGCGCTCGCTGCCGTCGCGTGCCGTGCGTACCAGTTCGCGACGCTGAATGCCGCCGCGCTCCTGCAGCGAGCGGATGAAGCGGAGCCGCGTGCCGTCACTTTCGAACAGCCAGAGATCGGCATCGGTATGCTCGAAATCGGCGACCAGCGTGTCGTAGTGCTCGTTGCGCTCCAGAATCCGACCGTCCTCGCTGCTGCTGATGAACAGTGCATCCGGGGAGCTCTGGAACAAGGTCGCGAACTTGCGCTCGCTGCGCACCAGCGCCGAGGCAATGCGGCGGCGGTCGCTGACGTCACGCGCTACGCCGTAGGTGCCGACGAAACGCCGCTCCTCGTCCTGGGTGTAGAGGCCCGTGGCGCTGATTTCGATCCAGCGGGCAACGCCGTCCTCACCGGTCTTGAGCTGCATCTCGAGGTTCGTGGTCGCACGGTGTCCCGTGCGCCGCTCATCGAAGCGAAAACGGCCGCGGCGCACTTCGCCCGGGCCGAACAGCATGCTCCAATGGTTGCCCTCGAGCGCCTCGCGGTCGCGACCGAATACGGCTTCGGCGCTGATGGAAACGAAACTGAACCGGCCCTCCGGATCGAGCATGTAGATCACGTCCGGCGACTGGTCGACGAGAAAGCGATGGAGGCGGTCCGATTCCCGGACCCGCGCGAGCACTTCGCGGGCATCAGCTTCGTGACGCTGCTGGCTGAGCGCGGTGTGGATGCTCTTCAAGAGATCGCCCGGCTCATAGGGCTTGCGCAGGAAGTCGAAGGCGCCGAGCTGCAGCAGCCGGCGTAGAACGTCGTCGCCGTCTTCTCCTGAGACGACGATGACCCGGGGCGGCATGGGCATGGACCCGGTCGCTTCGAGCACGGCAAAGCCGTCGACACCGGGCATATTCAGGTCGAGGAGGACGACGTCGAGGTCGGCACGGGCGGGAATGATCTCCAAGGCCTCGGCGCCATCGGAGGCCGTCTCGACCTCGTGCCCGGACGCGGTGAGCAGGTGGCCGAGACTGCGCAGGTGCGCCGGGTCGTCATCGACGATGAGAAGGCGGCCGGTAATCACTGGTGAGCGACGCTCATGGGCTTCATTTCCAGATGGGAGGCGGCGGATGGACGCGATATCCGGGTGGCGAGATCCCCCTGCGGCCACCGCTGGCCGATTCTCGCGTGCCATACCGCGGGGTGCAACGGTGCTCACGCATCTTCGGCGCCCGGCGTGCCGCCGCGGGTCAGGCGCGCGGGATCAAGTAGGGTCTCGAGTTCTGTCCGCGACAGATCCGTCATGTCTTCGGCAATGTCGATGATGGGACGACCCTCCCGGTAGGCTCTCTTCGCGATCTCTGCGGCCCGGAGGTAGCCGATCACGGGATTGAGCGCGGTGACCAGGATGGGATTGCGCGCCAGGGGTGTTTCGATCCGATCCTGCCGGATGGTGAAGCCCGCCACGGATCGCGACAAGGCGTCGGCGGCGTCCGCGAGCAGGCCGATACCTTCGAGCAGGCAGTCGGCGATGAGTGGCAGCATGACGTTGAGCTGGAAATTGCCGCTGCCGGCCGCAGCAGCGACTGTGGCGTCGAGGCCGATGATGCGCGTGCACGCCATGGCCACGGCTTCGGGGAGTACCGGATTCACTTTGCCGGGCATGATGCTGCTTCCGGGCTGCAGGGCCTCGAGTTCGATTTCGCCGAGCCCTGCGAGGGGACCGCTGTTCATCCAGCGCAGGTCGTTGGCGATCTTGATGAGCGTCAGCGCGCCACTGCGCAGGATGGACGCGAGTTCGGCTGCCGTGTCCTGACTGGCGATGGCCCTGAACGCGTTCGGATCGGCAACGAACGGCGCGCCTGTTTCCATCGCAAGCAGCGCAGCGGCACGCGCACCGAATTCGGGGTGGGTGTTGATGCCGGTGCCGATTGCAGTGCCTCCCAAAGCGAGGCGGGAAAGCCTCGGCTCGATGCCGCCGAGGCGGTCATGGAGATCGCCAGCCTGGGCCGACCAGGCCGAGAGCTCCTGGCCCAGGGTCAAGGGCATCGCGTCCATCAGATGCGTGCGGCCGGTCTTGGCTACTTCCTCGAGTTCTCTGCTGCGTTCGTCGATGGTTGCGACCAGGTCTTGCCAGGCGGGTCGCAAGCGCGCGCGCAGAAGCAGCGATGTCGCCACATGGATGGCGGAGGGAACGACGTCGTTGCTGCTCTGGCCGAGGTTGACGTGATCGTTCGGGCTGACGTCGAGTCCCGAGAGCTCGGCTGCGCGACGTGCCAGCACCTCGTTCAGGTTCATGTTGCTGCTCGTTCCGGATCCGGTCTGATAGACGCCTACCGGAAACTGAGCTGCGTGCTCGTTCCGCAGGACCTCCGCGGCAGCGGTGGCGATGGCCTCGGCCCGTGCCGGGTCGAGCAGGGTGAGTTCGCGATTGACGCGCGCCGCCACGCCCTTGATGCGCGCCAGCGCATGCACGAACGCTTCCGGCATGGTCCGGTCGCCGATGTGGAAATTGTCGAGAGCGCGCTGGGTCTGGGCACCCCAGAGTGCATCGGCGGGGACGGCGACCTCACCCATGCTGTCGCGCTCATTTCGTGTCGGCCTGTCGCTCACGGGACCTCCCTGCTGCGCTGGTCAGGCATGCCTCGAGCAGCGAGGCTCGAGGATCCACGCTGCGCAATCCGATCTCTTTTGGACCGACCAGAGTGCTGCGGTCACGTTAGTGCTGCAATCCGAGCGGATCAGGGCAGGAGTGAGCCTCCCTCGACATCGACGGTTGTTCCCGTCATGTAGCGGTTGGCGGCGACGGCAAGGATCATGGCGGCCACCTCTTCGGGCTCGCCTACACGACCGAGCAGAATGTTGCCGCGTGCCTGTTCGAACATGGCTTCGCGCTGCTCCGGTGCGAGGTTGTCGAACATGCCCGTGGCGATCATTCCCGGCGCGACGACGTTCACCCGGCGCGGGGCAATCTCCGCCGCCAGCGCACGACAGAAGCCTTCAACGGCGTTGCCCACGCTGGAAATCGCGATCATGCCTGGAGGGCACTTGCGGGCGACCGCACCCCCCACCATCACGATGGCGCCATCTTCGACCAGGTGCGGCATGACGGTCTGAACGCCGTTTCCATAACCCCAGAGCTTGCCGAAGGAGCGCTTGAAGCCCTCCATCTCCATGCTGAGAAAGGGGCCCATGGCCCGCTCCGTCCCGGTCGCAGCCAGCACCAGAACATCGATCGGCGCGGCGGCGGCGAAGAGGCGCTCCAGGGAATCGCGATCCTGGACGTCGGCCTCGGCCCAGTTGACGCGCTCGCCGAGGGCGACAAGCGCACTGGCAGCGTGTGCCCTGCGTTCCGGGTTGCGCCCGGCGGACCAGACTTTCGCGCCAGCTTCAGCCGCTAGGCGCGTGCAAGCGAGTCCGATGCCCGAGGTGCCGCCAACGACGACGACGTGTCTGTCCTGCCAGTCCATGTCATGACTCCCGATAGTTTGAATAAAGCACCACCTGGCGGCGCCGACGGCGCTGGAGGGCCAGGAGGACGGCGGCGAGTACCAGCAGCGCGGGCACGGCCAGGATGTTGAGCAGCTTGAGGCGTGTACCGAGTCGGTCGATGTCTTCGGTCAGCTGTCGCTGCACTGCACGCAGCTCCCGGCGGATCCGCAGCTGCTCTGCCTGGAATGTCTCCAGGGCATCGAGCTGCTCGAGGGTGAGCGTGTCCACGCCGGCATCGCGCCGCTGCCGTTCGAGTTCAGCGAGCCGGTCTTCCGTCTCCCGCAGCCGCCTTTCGAGCTCCTGTTCCGTCGCCAGGAATCGTGCCTCGGCCTGGCGTTGCAGGGCTTCGACCCGGGTGAAGGGGCGCTGGTATCCCGCCCGGCCGCGCAGCCCGATCAGCGCCGGGCCACCGGTGAGCTGCTCGACGGCATTGACGAGTAGATCGCCGTTGCTCGCCCAGGGTACCGGAATCCTGCGGCCGAAGAACGATTCGGTGCTGACCCATAGCGGATCGCTCAGTACGTCGGTGTCAGCGACCACGACGACGTTGATGTCACCTGCGGCGGCCGCGTCGGGCTCGCCCTCCCCATGGGGGAAGGCACTGCGCGCCGATCCGGTGATGCGGGCCGCAACCACGTGGCGCTTGCCATCGGGCTCGAAGCCGCGTCCGAGCTGACGCGGATCCGTGACGTATCGTACCTGTTCGACCGGCACCAGCGCGGCGTTCGGACTCGAGCGGATCAGAGGTACGAACGTCGTGGCCGCATCGTCGAGAGCTTCGAGAGCACCTGCGGTAGCGAAGTTGACCTGCTCCAGCTGCGCCGTGATCACCTCGTCGGGAGCGAAGTCTTCCGGGCCGAAGCCGGCGATGGCCAGATGGCGCAGCGGCGGCGCGCCCTGACCGAGGCTCACCACCAGCGCGCGATTGGCGTCCAGGAGGACCCTCTCTGGCCGCATACGCAGGCCCCATGCGGCCAACAGGTCCGGGAGATCGGAGTCGGTGTCCGCATCCGGAAACATGCCCAAGGGCGCCGATGCTTCGGCGTGGGGATCGATGAAAACGAGAATCGGACCACCGGCGAGCGCATAACGGTCGATGGCGCGGCGGCTGGCCTCACCGAGTTCTCGGGGATGGATCAGCAGCAGCAGGTCGATGTCATCCAGGGTGTCCTCGCCATCGAGGTCCAGCTGCTCGAGGTCGAAGAGCTGCCGCAGCTGATCGATGCTGGTCCATGCCGGTCGCGGCCGCTGACTCCCGGGATCGAACCCACCGGTGACTGGGAGCCCGGACACGAGGCCCACTACCGGCTGGCGATCCTGCGCAAGACCGTGGATCAGTCGCATAACCTCGTACTCCAGAAAAGCCTCCCGATCCGGCTGCAGGAAACGGATGACGTCACTGCGTAGCTGTCCCTCGGCGTCCCGGCCGCTCGCTACGAGGCCGAAGTAGAGCAGTTCGCCCGAGGCGCCGAGAGGTATCGCCTGCACTCCGGTAGCGGCGGCTTCATCCTCGGCGTCCGTGAACGGTAGTGGATCGACCACGGTCAGCGTGAGCCGACTGCCTGCGGCATTGACCATCTCCCGCAGGAGGTCTTCCACATACCTGGCGTGATGGCGCAGTTGCGGCATGCCCTGAGCCAGCGTGGCAGAAAAATACAGGCGCAGAGCGATGTCGTGCTCGAGTTCATCGAGCAGGGCGTGGCTCGCCTGCGACAGGGTGTGCAGGCGCCGTTCCGTTACGTCCACGCGCCAGCCACCGAGAAAATTGTCGAATGCGATGACCGCCAGCAACATGCCGAGAAGCAGGCCGGCGAGACCAGTGCCGGAGGCGATGCGATGACGCCAGGCGCGCTGCATGGTTCAACCCGCCTTGCGCAGATCGATGACGATGGCGGTAGCGATGAGCCAGCCGCCTATCATGACGATGAAGTAGAGCAGGTCCCGCAGGTCGAGCAGCCCGCGGGCGATGCCCTGGAAGTGCGTGAGGATGCTCATCGCGGCGATAGCTTCGACCATGACCTGTGGCAGCCAACCGTAAGCGGCATCGAGCACCATGGGATAGCCGATCACGGTAAACAGGAAGCCGACGGCAGCCGTGAGGATGAACGCGATCACCTGATTCGCACTGGCGGCGGACATGCAGGAGCCGATAGCGAGATAGGCGCCGGCCATCAGCCAGCTGCCCAGATAGCTCGCGAGGATGACGCCGTTGTCCGGTTCACCGAGGTAGTTGACTGTGAGCCAGATCGGGAATGTCAGCAGCAGAGCGAACCCGACCACGATCCAGGCGGCCAGAAACTTGCCAAGCACGGCTTCGCGCAGCCGGATCGGCAGGGTCAGGAGTAGCTCCAGAGTGCCGCTGCGGCGGTCCTCCGCCCACAGACGCATGGCGATGGCAGAGACCAGGAACAGATAGAGCCAGGGGTGAAAACCGAAGAACGGCGTCAGATCAGCCTGGCCGCGCTCGTAGAAGCCGCCGAGGTAGAAGGTGAAGGTACCGTTCAGAACCAGAAAGATCACGATGAATACGTAAGCCAGTGGGGTGGCGAAGTAGCTGCTGAGCTCCCGCAGCATGACGGCCGTCATGGCCCGCATTCAGGCTGCCTCCGTCGGTTCGAGCGTGAGCTCGTGGAATACTTCCTCGAGGCGACCGCGGTGCAGCCAGAGTTCCCTGACGCTGCTTCCGGAAGCAGCGAGCCTCGCGCGGACCTTGTCGACCGCAGCGCCGCCCTGGGCCTTGGGAGCGATGAACAGCGTCCAGGCGCGACCGTCCCGGCCCGCCTCTTCGACGTCGACAACGCCATCAAGGCCGTTGAAGGCTTCCGCTGCCACCGGCTCCGCCAGGCGCAGGCCGATCGCTCCGTGCCAGCGGGAGCGGGCTGCCAGGGCATCGGGCGTGTCGTCCGCCACCAGCCGCCCACGCCGGATGATGACAGCGCGCGTACAGACCGCCTCCACCTCCTCGAGGATGTGGGTCGAGATCACCACGATCTTGTCTCGCGACAGGGACCGGATCAGTTCCCGCACCTGCCGCTTCTGATTCGGGTCGAGCCCGTCGGTGGGCTCGTCGAGGATCAGCACCGCGGGGTCGTGGAGCAGGGCGAGAGCGAGCCCGACCCGGCGCCGGAAGCCTTTGGATAGGGTCTCGACGGGACGCAGCAGGACCTCTCGCAGCGCAAGCTGTTCCACGAGCAGCCCGATCCGATGCTCCCTTGCGGCCAGAGTCATGCCCCTCACTCTGGCAGCGAAATGCAGCAGTCCGATGGGCGTCATGTCGGGCCAGGCGGGTGCTCCTTCCGGCAGATAGCCGACGATGCGCTTCACGGCCAGAGGCGAGCGTCCGACGTCGTGCTCGCCCACGCGCACGCGACCGGAGCTCGCGGCGAGAAAGCCGGCAATGATCTTCATGGTGGTGGTCTTGCCAGCGCCATTGGGTCCGAGGAAGCCGAGTACTTCGCCGGCGTTCACCTCGAAGCTCAAATCATCGACGGCGATCATGGAACCGAACCTGCGACTGAGGTGTTCGATCTCGATCTTCATGGGCACCGGCGGTCGGGGCGGGCTGAAGCCCGGGCGCCGCGAGTATGCAAACGCAACGGAGCCCTTTCAAGCGGGGCGGTGCCGTGGATGCACCAAAATAGCGCGGTGCAGAAGGGCGCTTTATCGGTTGCACCGGTTTGCGGCGCTCAATTGTGACTGCCAGCTTACATTTCTCTACAACTTCCTTACAGCCCAACAGGATACGCGTCCCTAGGATGGATTAGGTCGTCCGTGCCGCAGCCGGCAACAAGGACTTTGAACGGAGGCGCTACCATGCTCGTTTTGACCCGCCGCGCAGGTGAGTCCGTCATGATCGACGGCCACATCGAAATCAAGGTGCTGCGTATACGCGGCAATCAGGTGCATCTGGGGATCGACGCACCAGCAGAGACCCAGATTCACAGGCACGAAGTCTGGGTCCGCCTGCAGGCCCAGCCGGAAACCGACGCGTCAGAGGAGGCGGCTCTCCGTGGCGAACCCACGGCGCTCGCTTCATCCGGGGTGCGGGCCTGAGCGCCCGCGCCTGCACCCAACAGTCCTTGGCAGGATTCCTGCATTAATCTGGCTGACATTGCTCGGGAGGCACGTTAGTAAGCACGTCATCCGCCCGTGTGATGCTCCGGCGTCCCGTAGACCCGGAACTATTCACCTCTTGGAGTGACGCCCGCCATGGACAAGCTGAAGATTCTCGACGCCTCGTTTCTGTACGCCGAGACCGTCAACACACCGATGCACGTCGCGGCGGTTCAACACTTCGAGCTCCCCGCTGGACGCGAAGACGGCTTCTTCGAAGAACTCAAGCGCTACGTAGCGGATCGGGTTCACCTGATCCCCTTCATGACGCGCCGTCTCAAGGCGACGCCGCTGGGCATGGACCATCCGATCTGGGTCCGCGATGACCGTTTCGACATCGACTATCACATTCAGCGCACGCGGGTCCCCGCCCCGGGAACCCAGCATCAGCTGGAGCAGACCGTAGCCCGTCTGCACGAAACGCCCCTCGATCGCAGTCGACCGCTCTGGCAGTACTGGCTCATCGAGGGCCTCGAGTCCGGGCACGTGGCCTGGTACACGAAGTACCACCATGCCTGCATCGACGGCATGGCTGGACAGGCCATCATCGATATCCTGTTTGCCGATTCGCCGGAACTGCCGCCGGTGCCCGAGCGCGCGGACGCTGCCGACGACGCTGCGCCGGGGGTCATGTCGCTGCTCTGGGATGCGGCCCGCAACGCGACGAGCCAGCCGGTGCGCAGCGCGCGCGGGCTGCCGAACCTGGCCCGTACCGCATGGAGTCTCGGACGCCGGGCGCTTGGCCGCGAAACGGGCGGCCTCGGTGCGCTCGGCCAGCGGGCACCGAAGACGCGGTTCAATGTCGCCGTCGGTCCCTACCGCAGTTTCGCTTTCGGGAGTCTGCCGCTATCCGGCGTCAAGGCCGTCGGCAAACCCCACGGCTGCAAGGCGAACGACGTCTTCATGGCCGTTTGTGCGGGTGCGCTAAGGCGCTACCTCGAAGAACGCGGTGAGATGCCGGAACGGCCGCTGATCGCCGGGGCACCTGTGTCCCAGCGGCAGGCGGGTGACCAGTCGATGAGCAATCAGGTGAGCATGCTGCTGACGTCACTCGAGACGCACATCGCAGATCCGGTTGCACGCATGCAGGCCATCCGCGATTCGGCGAACGTCGGCAAGGCCGTGGTCGCGGAACTGGCTGAAGTGGGAGGCTTCGACAACATGTCGTTTCCGGGCCTGCCGGCTGCGTTCCGAAGCGTGATGGCAGCGGCAGATCGCCTGCGCCTCGGCGACTTCCTTCCGATGCCGCTGAACGTGGTCATCTCGAACGTACCTGGCCCGCGTCGGCCTGTGTTTCTGAATCGCGCGCGCATGCTCACCCACTATCCGGTATCGATCCCGGCGCATGGGACGGCGCTCAACATTACGCTGCAGTCCTATCAGGACCGCATGGATTTCAGCATTACGGCATGCCTCGATGCACTGCCGGACGCGGATTTGCTGCGGCATGCGATGTACGATGCCTGGGAAGAACTGCAGCGCGCGGCGGGCGTGGAACCCGTTCCGGTCCTGCAGCCCGATCCCGTTGCGAGTGCGCCTGAAGGCATGGCGGTTCGGGCCGCCTGATCAATCCCGGCTCGCCGCCTGTGCTGGCGCCTGCAGCAGAAAGGCAGGCGTCTCACAGACGGCGTAGGGCCTGAGCCAGGACGCGTCCAAATGGACGCGTCTGACCCGAAGCCCTTCTCGGCGTTCCCTTTCCAGCTGCCATTGCGACGGCGCCAAGGCTACGGATTCTGCCTCCTCGAACAGCGGGCTGACCGCGCCGGTCCGGCCGAGGCGCACCCGCGTCTCGCGCGTTGTCGCCATACTGTGTACCTCGATGTCTGTGATCTCTGCCCAGTGGGTGAGGCGCAGCGGTGAGCCCGTGGCCAACAGCAGATAAAGCCGCTGCTCCTGCTCGAGGGCGTCTTGCAACAGGTCTGCTGCCACGTACCAGGGGTGGGCGTCGCGGTAGGCACCGACGTCGCCTTCCTCCAAGAGACGCTTCAAAACGCCTTCGTGCACGGCGACGGCCAGACAGTAGGGATGAGCTTGCACGCCTGCTCCAGGTTCTAAACGAGAGTGCGTGGCTCGCAGCCTAACGTGCTCTGGCCTTCAGCTCACGCAGCGTGATCTTGTTCTGGCTGTCCGCGCCTGATGCTGTACACTTTTCTATACTGTACGAACAAACACATGGCGCTGGGTGACGATGCCACCGCCCGACTACTACCGTGCCAACCTGGAGCGGATCATCCACTGGGTCGAGTCCCACTATGGGCACCTGGTGGATGCGCCGCTGCTTGGTTTCGTCACACGCTTGCGACGGCTGCCGGTCCATGCCCAGCGCTTGTATGTCCGTCTGCTGATGCGTCGCGGTCCCTGGTTTCGGGTCGACCGGCTGGCGTATCCGGAAGTCGGGCCGACGGCACCGGCCGTGCTTGCGCTCTGTCTCGCGGGACTCGCTGAACTGGCGGGCGCTCATCGTACGCGCGAGCGCCTCGCGCTTCTGCGTAGCGACGAACTCGCGGATCTGCTGGACGGTCAGGCTGCCGACGGCTGGATAAGAGAGGCGCGGAAAAATGACCGCCTGGCAGCCTGCGAGGAGCTGGAGCCAACGGCTCTGGCAAGCGTTCCGGAGGCGCTGGCACTCCTTGGTGCCGAACAGGTCCTTTGCCTGCAGCTGTTGTTTTTCGCTAATGACCGCCAGGATCTGGTGGATTTCATCCTCGCAGATCTCGGCATTCTGCGCTTCGAGCCGGTCTCTGTGGAGCCGGTCCTGCCGTGGCGTGAAGCGTCACAGGTGCGGCGCGACCTTCGCTGTCTCGACGCGGCAGACGAGCTTTCCGCGTTCGCGGCAGCGGCGGCGCTTCCGGAGTGGGGCGCTCTCGCGCGCCTGGAGACCGCATTGAAGTCGCCCGCAACTGCGACCCGGGTCGAGGTTCGCCGCAATCGGGCACTGCTGCGTCTTGCTCGTTGCTGGCTGGAGTATGGTGATGAGCGGCGCGCGCTCGCCGTGCTGGCGCATGCCTCGGGGGCGCCGGCCCGGGAAGCGCATTGTCGCCTGCTCGCTTCATGCGGTGAGATGGAGGCAGCGGAACGCCTGCAGGCGCAGCTGATGGCCGCCCCCGACGGCGACGCAGAGGTGCAGTTCGCCAAGCGCTTCGAGCCCGACCGGGGGCGCTGCCGTCCCCTAGGTCGTACCGGGCCGTGGCGGAGTCGGCGCCTGACGCTGGTGCGCATGGATCCAACTGAGCGGATCGAGCAGGTCGTTATGCATACCCTTGCTCAGGGCGGGGGCCAGGCGCTCCACGTAGAAAATGCCCTGATCGGTCTGATTGTCGGCCTTGCATTCTGGGACATCGTCTTTGCGCCGCTCCCTGGCGCATTCGTGCATCCGTTCCAGAGCGCGCCTCTCGACCTGTTCGAGGCCGGTTTTCGCTCTCGCCGCGCCGAGGCCATCGACGCTCGCCTGTGTGAACTCGCCAACGGAAGTTCAGGTAGCAAGCAGCTTCTGGACCGGTGGCAGGCGCGGTTTGGCACGGTCAACGCCCTGGTTCCCTGGCATCGTTTCAGCGCCAGGGAGGTGCAACGGATCCTGGAGGCGCTGCCGGCTCCCGTTCTGGCATGCCTGTGCAAAACGGCACTCGAACACCCCCCGTTGCTGCGGCGAGGGTTCCCGGACCTGATACTGCTTGGGGACGCTCCGGGCCATTTCGGCTTCATCGAGGTCAAGGGGCCGGGCGACGTACTGCGGCCTGAGCAGAGGCGTTGGCTCGGTGCCATGGCCAATGCGCGCCTACCCGTTCACGTGCTCGAAGTTCGCTGGGCATGAAGTCGACGCGCTTTCGTGCTTCGGTAGGCCACGTGGCCGACTTCGTTCATGCCTCCGGCGACCTCGGAGGGCGGGGCGGACCTATGGTAAGGCCCATCGAAGGCCTGCGTCGCCAGCAGGCTCATCAGGCGCGCTACGGCAAGGATCACCGGCGTGAGGTGGCGCTCGAAGCTAGCTGGCGTCAGGACGACATTGAGTTGGTGCTTGCAGGCAGGGCCGATGGCATCGATCTGTCCGGAACCGAGCCGGTCGTCGAAGAGATCAAAACCTATCGCGGCGACCTCGAGTCCCTGCGCGCCCAACGTGGCGGTGTCCATGATGCTCAGGTAGCGCTCTACGGAGCTTTGTTCAGCCGCGGTCGAAAGGAGAACACGCTCAAGACCCGAGTCCGCTATGTGCATGCGGACGACGATAGCTGGAGCGATGTAGAACGGTGCTGGTCGAGCGCCGAACTGGAGACGTTCTTCACGACCACGTGCAGCGCTTACGTCCGCTGGCTGCAGGCAGAGGCAGGCTGGCGGCAGGCGCGCAATGCGTCGCTGGCCGAGTTGAGCTTTCCGTACGGTGGGTTTCGTGCCGGGCAACGCCCGCTGGCGGCAGCGGTCTGGCGCGCGCTTGGCGATGGCAAGCCGCTGCTCGCAGAAGCGCCAACGGGCATCGGCAAGACCATTGCCGTCCTGTTCGGCGCCCTGCGTCGGCTACCGGAGATGGAAGGCACTCGCCTGCTTTATCTGACGGCTCGGGGACCGGGGCGAGCCAGCGCACTCGCGGCTTCCGCCCGTCTGATCAGCTCTGGTGCCGCCTTGCGTGTGCTCGATCTGCGTGCGAGAGACCTGTTGTGCCTCGAGCCCGATACCCCGTGCAGCGGACAGGCGTGTCGCTATGCGCGTGGGTATTTCGATCGGCGCCGGAACGCGCTGCAGGCGCTGCTTTGGGGAGAAGAGCAGTCGACACCCGGCATTATCGATCTTGCGCGGGTGCGTGACGTAGCGCGTCGGCATTGCGTCTGTCCGGTGGCGTTGCAGCACGATGCGGCGCGCTGGTGCGACGTGATCGTGGCGGATATGAACCATGGCTTCGATCCCATCGCGCGCCAGCGTGTGCTGCTCGATCCCCAGGAGGGCGGTGCTGCAATCCTGATCGATGAGGCGCACAACCTGGAAGAGCGAGCGCGCGACATGCTGTCAGCGCGCCTCGAGGCTGGAGCCCTGCGAGAGCTGGCAGTCGGTGTCCGGACGAGTGCGGTGGCCTTGGCGCGGCGGCTCCTGCGCCTCGCGCATGCCATCAGCGCCTGCCATGGCGGCACGACGGTCGCGGCGCTCGAGCCTGTGGCCGTGGCGTTGGAACGGGTGCTGCCGGAATTGAACGACTGGCTCGGCCGGGCGCCGGCGGGAGGGCTCTACGGTCGCAGTCGTGAAACCTATGGCTGTCTGCTGCGGTTCTGGCTCATCTGGCAGGAGGCGCTTGCTTCGCCCGACGCGTGGTGGGCGCACGGGCGTCGTGTGACGGGCGGCGACCACATTCTGCTTCTGCGCTGTCTCGCTCCGGCAAATGCCCTTGCGCGTGACCATGCACGATCGAAGGCCTTGGTGCTGTTCTCAGCCACGCTGCCGTCGGCCTGCCACATGCAGAAGGTCCTGGGTCTACCCGACACGGCCCGCAGTGTGCGCCTTGGCAGTCCTTTCCCTCCTGAGCGCCAGCAGGTGCTGCTGGTGCGAGACCTTGACCTGCGCATGTCAGCGCGCGAGCGCTCGACCCCGGCCCTGGCGCGTCTGATTGTGGATCTCGCTGCGTCCCGCCCCGGTCACCACCTCGTGTTCCTGCCTTCCTATGCCTTCCTCGAGCGGGTTCGGACCGAGGTGGCGGAACGCTTGCGTGCAGTCCTGCCGGACGCCGAGTGCCTGGTGCAAAGACCCGGAATGACCGATGACGAGCGTGCATCGTTCCTGCGCACGTTGTCCGACCCGGATGGCCGCACGCGTATTGCATTTGCGATCAGCGGTGGGCTTTTTGGTGAGGGGGTGGATCTGATCGGCGACAAACTCCTGGGCGTGGTGGTTGCCGGCCTGCCGATGCCGCCACCGGATGTCGAACGCAAAGCGATTGGCGATTATCATGGTCCCGAAGGGTTCGAAATTGCCTTCCGAACACCCGCCATTACCCGCCTGCTGCAGGCTGCCGGCCGCCTCATCCGCAGTGAGCGGGATGTGGGCACGCTCTGCCTCGTGGATCATCGCCTGGCGCAATCCGGCTACCGTCGCCGTTTGCCCTCGAATTGGATCGTTTCCGAGATCGCGGCGGCGGAGGTAGCAGAACGGGTGCAGGCATTTTGGGCCGATCATGCCGCAACCAGCGAGCGACGGGACTGCCATGCGCAAGACGAAGATCATTTGCACCATCGGGCCGGCGACGGCGAGCTATCCCATGCTGGAAAAGCTCTACCGGGCGGGGATGAACGTGGTGCGGCTCAACATGTCCCACGCCGATCACGCGTCCGCACGCAAGGTGATCAACTGGATTCGTACGCTGAACCG
Organism: Pseudomonadales bacterium; assembly: GCA_007131295.1. Classification (GTDB taxonomy): domain Bacteria; phylum Pseudomonadota; class Gammaproteobacteria; order Pseudomonadales; family Azotimanducaceae; genus SLTB01. The sequence continues at coordinate 22,899 of SLQW01000028.1, forward strand.
GAAAGTGCGTTATCCAGTGCCGATTCTGCTCGATACGCAGGGGCCGGAGATTCGCACCGGGGACCTGCCCAATGACCTCAATCTGGCAACCGGCGATGTCATCTCGGTCTCGGTGCGTGACCAGCAGGATGTGGAAGAAACCTCCATCCACGTCAATTACGTTGATCTCGTCGAGGCGGTGAACGTCGGTGACCGCATCACGGTCGACAATGGCCTGATTAATCTCGAAGTGCTGTCGAAGCATGGCGGGCATCTCACCTGCAAGGTGCTCGACGGCGGCGTTCTAGGCTCGAAGAAGCACGTGAACCTGCCCGGTATCCGCGTGAATCTGCCGGCGATCACCGACAAGGATGCCGCGGACATCGCGTTCGGAATCGAACAGGAGCTTGACTACATCGCGCTCTCCTTCGTCCGTCGTGCCGACGACGTGGCCCAGCTGCGGTATGTTCTTGGGTCCAAGGCGAACAAGGTGAAGGTCATCGCCAAGATCGAGGATGCCGAGGGCGTGGCCAACCTCGAAGAGATCATCCGGGTGGCAGACGGCGTGATGGTTGCGCGTGGTGACCTGGGCGTCGAAATCGACCTTGCGGAACTGCCCAATGTTCAGCGACGCATCGTCCGCTTGTGTCAGGAGGCGGGCAAACGCGTGATCGTCGCGACCCACCTGCTCGAGTCCATGATCGCCAATCCGATTCCGACCCGTGCCGAAGTCACCGATGTTGCCAACGCGGTATACGAAGAGGTCGACGCCGTGATGCTATCCGGTGAAACCTCCGTCGGCAGATACCCGGTGCGCTGCGTCGAGTATCTCGATGCCATCGCTCGCTCGAGCGAGCGTTTTCCCGGTCTCGGATTCGTCCGCAACCTGCGCATGGACAGCGAGAAGCGGCATCTGGCGAAGGCCGCCGTGGATCTCGCCGAGTCGATCGGGCTGAAGGGCATCCTGGTAATCACGCGGCGGGGGATCATGGCGGATCACGTTACGGCCTGCCATCCGAACAAGGTGCCTATCTTCGCATTTACCAACGACAGCGGAACGCGCCGGCGATTGATGCTCAACCGTCATCTGGTCTCCCATCGTACGGCATTCAGCCGCATCCCCGAGAAAACGCTGGAAACGGCCATGGCGGTGCTCGTAGAGCGCGAGGGCTTCAACTCCGGCGACCAGGTGGTGGTGCTTTCGGATGTGCTCGTAGGCCAGGGGGTCGACGCGATCCAGGTGCGCAGCGTGCCCTGAGCAGGTTGGCCGGCAGAACAGCGGCAGCCGTCTAAATCCACCCCAACGTTGTCAGGCCGCTGTAGAGAACCCTGGCGGCGGCCGCGATCAGCACGATGGCGAAGGTGCGCTTCAGCAGGCGGGCCGGCATGCGGTGCGCCATGGCCACGCCCAGCGGGGCACCGAAAACCGACAGGAGCACGATGGCGAGTGCGGCCGGAAGGTGGAGATAGCCCACCGTGGCATGCGGCAACTCGGGATTGTTCCAGCCTGAAAGCACGTATCCCAGAGTGCCGAAAGTGGCGATGGGCACACCGAGGGTGCTGGCGGTGGCGGCTGCTCGCAGAACCGGAACGTTGAAGTAGACGAGCGTGGGCACGATCACGTTGCCTCCGCCGATGCCCGCTAGACCGGAGACGAGCCCGGCACCGAAGCCGATGCCGGCGCCGGGTACGGTCCCCGGGAAAGCGCGGTGAGGCGCCGGACGCCAATCGGCGAACATCACCAGTGCGGCCAGGGTGAGGAAGGCGCCGATGAACACGGGAAGCGCGCCCGCTGGAAAAAGCACGGCCACTTGACCGCTGGCCGTGCTGCCGAGGATGAGAAACAGGGCCCAGCGACGCACCACAGTCCACTCCACCGCCTTGCGCCGGATCTGCGCATAGGCCGCCGCCATGGATGTGAACACGATGCTGCCGAGCGATGTGGCGACTGCCAGGGGCGCCGCGATGGCAGGTTCGAGCCCGCGAGCGTCGAAGAGCATGAGCAGCGCAGGTACGATCACTATGCCGCCGCCAATGCCGAGCATCCCACCAAGGACTCCGGCGACGAGGCCGATGAAGGTACAGGCTGCAAGCAGGGCTGGGTCGAAGGGGTCCATGCGGTCTCCCGGTAAACGCGAAGTGTACCGTTAAGGCACTACTCAAAACGCACGCAGGACGTACGAGATGAATCTATACCAGCGCATGCTCGACGCGGCAGGGCCGCATCAAGATGCTGTCGCGTTCCATATGCCGGACGCAGGAGTGCGTAGCCATGCGGAACTGCATGATGCAGTGGGCCGCTGCGCAAACGTGCTCATCGAAGCAGGCGTCGAGCCGGGCGACCGGGTCACGGTTCAGGTCGAGAAGTCCTTCGAAAACGTCGTCCTCTATCTGGCGGTGCTGCGCGCCGGCGCGGTGTACATGCCGTTGAATACCGCCTATACCGGCGCGGAACTCGGGTATTTTTTTGACGACGCGGAACCTCGGGTTCTGGTTTGCGATCCGGCGCGCCATGCAGAGCTGGAGCCCCTGGCGAAAGGGGCGAATGTCGCGTGCACGCTGACGCTGGCAGGCGACGGTAGCGGCAGCTTGACGGAGCTGATGGGGGGCGCAACCGCGGACGCCCCGATCGTGCAGCGCGCCAACGCTGATCTGGCCGCCATCGTCTACACCTCCGGGACCACCGGCCGTTCGAAAGGCGCGATGCTGAGCCACGGCAATCTGTTCGCCAATGCGGCCACGTTGCGGAAGATCTGGGGCTGGGAGTCGGGCGACGTGCTGCTGCATGCGCTGCCGATCTATCACGTGCACGGATTGTTCGTGGCTTTGCATTGCGCATTGTTGGAACCGTCACCGGTGCTGCTCCTGCCGCGCTTCGACATCGATGCGGTGCTGGCGTCGTTGCCGCAGGCAACGGTACTCATGGGCGTGCCCACCTTCTACGTGCGACTCCTGGCTGATTCTCGCTTCGACCGGGCGCAGTGTGCCCACATGCGGCTGTTCATTTCGGGCTCAGCGCCCCTGCTGCCGGAGACGTTCGCAGCATTCGAGAACCGAACCGGAAAGCGGATCCTGGAGCGTTACGGCATGACCGAGGCGGGCATGATCGCTTCCAATCCCCTGAAGGGCGAGCGGGTCGCCGGGACGGTCGGATACCCGCTACCCGATGTCGATGTCCGGCTGCGCTCACCCGACGGCGATACGGTCGAGTCGGGCGGGATAGGCGTACTGGAGATTCGCGGACCGAACGTTTTCCAGGGCTACTGGCGCCAGCCGGAACGCACGGCAGAAGAGTTCCGCGACGGCTGGTTCATCACCGGCGACCTTGCGAGCCAGGCTGCCGACGGCAGGATCAGTATTGTCGGGCGTCACAAGGACCTGATCATCAGTGGTGGCTTGAACATCTACCCGCGGGAAATCGAGTTCGAGCTTGATCAGCTTCCCGGCATCGAGGAATCTGCCGTCATTGGCGTACCTCACGCTGACTTCGGTGAGGCAGTGGTCGCACTGGTTGTAACGCGTGACGACTGGCCAGGCGAAGCAGCCGTGATTGCCAAGCTCCGGCATCGTCTCGCCGCCTTCAAGGTCCCAAGAACGGTCATGCGCATCGATCAATTGCCGCGCAATGCCATGGGGAAGGTTCAGAAGGCAATTCTACGCAAGCACTACGCGGACGCGCTTTAGCAGCTTCTCCTGATGACTCACGACAGCTCCGCGGGGCCGGGCCAGGGCGGCAGGCCTTGCGATAGTGTTCTACGGTCAAGGGGGCGGGCTGTCTAAAGCCTTCGCGATCGTGCGGCCTCTTTGCCGGTCAGGCACCGAGACGTGCGCGAGGCCGCGGATTTCATGATCGAACCATCTGCTGACCGGGTGTCTGGGCTCGCCGCGGAAGGCCGGCGGTCAGGAGTGCAAAGAGTGAAGGCGCTGGGTCTGCCTGCTTTGGAAACGGGGGCTTCTTGACTCTGCAACGACCAGCGAGGTGGTTCGCGGACAGAGTTACTTGTGCGGAAGGCCCCAAAGCCATCCGGCGCATGGCCATGGTCGCGTCATGACTAGAGAACCGATCCCGCAGATTCCGGGTTTTCGCATCGTTCGCGAGCTTGGCCGAGGTGGCATGGCAACCGTCTACCTCGCCATTCAGGAGAAGTTTGATCGCGAGGTTGCGGTCAAGATTCTCGACGCGGAGGTCGAACAGGACGCGACTTTTTGCGCACGCTTCCAGCGCGAATCCCGCATCGTCAGTAAACTGAGCCATCCTCACATCGTCCAGGTTTACGACGTCGGTCTGCACCAGGGCCATCATTATCTGGCCATGGAGCTTCTGACAGGAGGCGAACTCAACGAACGTCTCGAGCAGGGGCTGCCTCTTAAAGAAGCGTTCCGCGTAATCAAGGAAATCGCCCGTGCGCTGGATTTTGCGCATAACAAGGGCTTCATCCATCGGGACATCAAACCCGAGAACATTCTCTTCCGTGAGGAAGGTTCCGCCGTACTTTCAGACTTCGGCATCGCCCGTGGCGTCGACAGTCACACTCAGATAACAACTATCGGGTCGGTGGTGGGGACGCCCTTCTACATGAGCCCTGAGCAGGTGACCGGTGACCGCCTCGACGGCAGGGCGGATCTCTACAGCCTTGGTGTCGTCTTCTACAAGGCGCTAACGGGTAGCGTACCGTTCGATGGGCCGACCGCACTGGATATCGGCATCCGCCACATCAAGGATCCGGTCCCGCGCCTTCCTGATCACCTCTCTCGTTTTCAGTCCCTGATCGACAAGTTTCTCGAAAAGGCGCCGCCACGCCGCTTTCAGACGGGTGCGGAAATCGTGCGTGCGCTCGAGGCAGCGGAACGGCACGAGCCATTGCCTGACTCTGTGGCACGGAGTGAAATCACCGAATACGACACCGTGGGGAAGGTTCTCAGCAGCGCCGAACGGTCCGAGGTGCCAGATAGAGAAGTATTCGACTCGGCGAGCCGCGGCCGATTGAACGTTACCCGGGTATCGACGCTGCGTGGAAGTCAGCGCAGCGCGGCGGTACGTTGGCTCGTTGCGGGGATCATCCTGGCCGTTTTCGCGGCCACCGTGGCCATGTACTACATATCCAAAGCCCATGATTTCGGAGCCCGCGGGCAAACGGTCCCGGAATCCGTCGCGCCATTGCCGCGTGCGTCGGAGGTAGCCTGGCGAGCGGACTTTTTCCGCCGTCCGAGTGGACTTGCATAGCTTGCGCTTCCGGGCAAGGATGCCTCTTTGGGCAGGCCTTGCGGGGGTAGGTGCTGCCTGGGGTCATGGGGCGACGGATGGCATCGAGCGCTAGCTGGCGACTGATACGGGAGGGGGAGCATACGCCCTTCGAGGTTCGCGGCGGCGCCATTGTCGGCCGCAGCAGGAAAGCTGACCTCCGTATCGATGAAGGCTACGTGTCCCGTCGCCATGCCCGGCTTTGGGTAGAGTCTGGCGTGTTGATGGTGGAGGATCTCGGTTCCGCCAACGGGACCTTCGTCAATGGAACCAAAGTCCGTGGCCCAACGCGTCTAGGGTCGGGAGACTGCGTGACGTTCGACGCCTTCGAGTATCAGGTTGAGGCATTGGCACCGCGCCCCGAGGATGATCCAAACCTCACGGGTTTCGAAGGCGCGGAGGAAGATGACGCAACCCCGGCACCGGCGGCATTCTTTGCACCTTCGGCGGAAAGTGCAGCTGTTTCACCACCGGCGTTGGCAGTGTCACCGCGGAGGACACCGGGTAGCCAGTCTGTAGCGAACGCTTCCGAAGACCGGGTAGACGATTCCCACCCCAAGGCTTTTCCTCGCGAGCCTCAGGCATCCGGTGATGTCGCTGATGGACCGGCCGAGGTTATGGCCGGAGAGGACGACATCACCGGTCCAGATCGCTTCGAACGCGATGAAGCCGACGCCAATGAACCCGAGGCAGGTCCGGTGCGCACCGCCAGCGCCGAGCCTACGCTACCATCTGTGAGCGAGCCCGATTTCGACCTCACCCAGATAGAAGAAGTAGACGAAGACGTTTCTCCCGGTGCCGAACGTGTTTCCGCACGTGACGTGGATTTCGATTCCGAACAGGGTGAAACTCGGGCCGTCCCGTCCAAGTCCGCGCGAGTGGCAGGCGAGCCTTTTGCGGCAAGCGTAGCGATGCCTTTGGAGGAAAGTGAAGAGGTGATGCCTTCGGGCCTCGCGGACCCTGCGGAAACGCCAGCCCAGCCTTCGGGCGCGCGGGATCTGCATGCCCCTGCGCTGCTCGGAACTGTGGGCTCCCTCGAAGGTCACCTCATCCAACTCGATTCGGGACGCGTACTGATCGGTCGTTCGCCCAATTGCGACATCTGCATCGATCATCCGGCGGTGTCGCGCCAGCATGCGGAACTGATTCTTTCGGCTGACCGCTGCCGGCTTCGTCAGATCGAGGGCGCCACGGGAACACTGCTAAATGGCAACCCTGTTGGCGATGCCGAGTTGCTGCCTGGCGACGTGCTAACCTTCGGCAATACCGAATTCGTCTATGGCAGTGTCCAGAGCCTTACTCAGAATGCCGAAGGGCTGCCGCCGTGGGTATGGATGCTTGTAGGTTTCGCTGGAGCAGGCGCCATCCTCGCCGGTCTCTTCATCTTCGTTCTTTGAGCCTTTAGCGAGGCTGCTTCGCCCGGCGCCGACTAGGGGGCGCATCTACCCATTCAGGCTCGGCTCAGGCCAGGCGTCGCAACATCAGGTGCTGGAGCCAGCGCCCGGTTCCTTGACCAAGGGTGCGGTGATTTCTATCCTTGCGCGCCCTTAATCCGCGGCTGCCGACAGAACATCGTGGCGCTGGCGCGTCACTTGCTTTTGGAGTTGTGCGATGGCGGTGAAGATTCCCTTTTCCAGGGAGATGGAGTTCGAATACGGCGTCGTGGACAGACTCTCGCCGCGTATTCGCCGGCTGGTTGCTCACAATCCGAGCCCATTCACCTTCCACGGCACGGGCACGTACATCATCGGCGAGGGCAAAGTAGCCGTCGTTGATCCGGGTCCCGACCTGCCTGAGCACATCGACGCCCTGCGCACTGCTCTGGGTGAGGAAGAAATCAGCCATATCCTGGTCACGCATTGTCATCTCGATCACTCTCCGGCCTGCCGAAGATTGCGGGAGTTCACCGATGCGCCGACCTATGCTTTCGGTCCGCACGGGTCCGGCAGGAGTGTCACGGACGCCGAAGGCGAAGAGGTTCAGGTGGAAGAAGGTGCGGATCGTGACTTCGTGCCCGACCATGAGGTTCGGCACGGACAGATAGTTCAAGGTGACGGATGGTCGGTGGAATGCGTCTACACTCCCGGACACACCTCCAATCACATGTGCTATCAGCTCCGTGAGGAACGCACGCTGTTCACAGGCGATCACGTGATGGCATGGGCGACGAGCGTTATCTCGCCACCTGACGGTGACATGCACGCCTATATGGATTCCCTGCAGCTGCTGCTCGACCGCGACGATGTGCGCTACTGGCCGACGCACGGTCCGGCCGTGGAAGAGCCACATCCGTTCGTCCGTGCCTATATGGAACACCGCCGCGATCGTGAACGGCAGATCATCGCGTGCATTTCTGATGGCGTGCATCGCATTCGCGAGATGGTCCCACGCATGTATGTGGATTACCCCGAGTTCATGTATCCAGCTGCAGCGCGTTCTGTTTATGCCGCCGTGGTCTATCTCGTGGAGCAGGGTCGGCTCGAGTGCGACGGACCGCTCGACCTCGAAGCCCGCTTCAGGTTGGCCTGATCAGCGGCTGCTCTGCTCTAGAATCTCACCGACGTAACTGCGCAGTTCCGGGATGATTTCCGCCTCGAACCACGGTCGCTCGCGCAGCCAGAGCCGATTGCGCGGGGAGGGGTGGGGTAGGGGCGCCTGGCGGTGCCGCAGAAAGCTTCTGAAGCGTTTCACCCGTGCGGTGACGCTGTCGGTTCGCAAGCCAAGGTACCGATCCTGTGCGTAGCGGCCCACGAGCAGAGTGAGCTGCACGTTCGGCAGGGCTCCGAGCAGGCGAGGGTGCCAGCGCGGGGCGCACTCAGGACGCGGTGGCAGGTCGCCGCTGCGTCCTCGCCCCGGGTAGCACAGACCCATCGGCACGATGGCAAAACATCTTGGATCGTAGAACGTCTCACGGTCCACATCGAGCCATCGGCGCAGGGTGGCTCCGCTGGGATCGTTCCAAGGTATGCCGGTGGCATGGACGCGGGTACCCGGTGCCTGGCCGATGATGAGAATGCGAGCCGCTGCGTCAGCCTGCAGCACCGGGCGCGGGCCAAGCGGCAGGTCGGTGCAGACCGTACACGCTCGTACTTCATCCAATAACTCCGCGAGCGGCACATCGCCGCTCATGACGGGTTCCTTTTGTCTGTCACCAGGGAATCTCGCTGCCGTCCCAGGCAAAAAATTTGCCGGTATCTTTAGCGGTGAGACCGTCGATCACCGCGAGGAGGTTCTCGACCGCTTCCTCCGGCGTCACGACCCCTTCTGCATCGGCGGAGCGGAAGGGCGCCGAAAGCGGCGTCGCGACAGTCCCGGGATGCAGGGCGATGCAGGCGAGCCCACGGTGCCGACGACCGAGCTCGATCGCCAGGTTGCGCGTGACCATATTCTGAGCTGCTTTGCTTGCGCGGTAGCTGTACCAGCCTCCCATGCGGTTGTCGCCAATACTTCCGACGCGCGCCGAGAGGTTGCCCCAGATACAGCGCGCACGCCTCGGCAGCAGGTGCGCGAGTTCTCTTGCAAGCAGCAGAGGCGCAAGGGCGTTGACGGCGAAGCTGTGCGCGACGGCCGCTGGGTCGACGTCTTCAACGCGCTTTTCCGGAGCCAGGCCGTGCTCGTCGTCGTGGAGGATGCCGATGCAGTACAGCACCAAATCGAGCTCCTGGGCGATCTGACGGATCTCATCGCCGGCACGGCTGATGCTCAAGGGATCGCCGACATCGAGTGCGATCGGCTCGACGCTCTCCGCCAGACGGGCCGGGTCGCGACTGGTGCCGAGCACACGAGTGACTTCGGGCTTCTGGAGCAGTGCATCGGCGAATGCACGGCCGATGCCGCCAGAGGCGCCAAATACCAGCGCGGTTCCGCCTTCGCCTTGAGTACGGGCCATCGATCAGCCCGTTGCGCGCAGGCGTGGTGCCATGCTCGCGAGCGGCAGCGTCACCGTGACCGCAACGCCCGATCCGTCGGGCAGGTTCGCAGCTCGAGCGGCGCCGCCGTGATGCTCGGCGATGACGCGGACCACGTAGAGACCGAGGCCGAAATGAAGACGGTTGTCTCGTGTTGCGATGCGCTGGGAAACCATGGAATCGAACAGACTGTGTTCGATCTCTTCGGCGAGCAGAGGCCCCCGATTGGCGACGGTTATCTGAATCCTGTCGCGGACCACATCGAGCTGAATCCGGATCGGGCTGCCAGGCCAATGGAAGTCCACAGCGTTGTCCACCAGCTTGTCGAGCATCTGTTCGATGCGGTAATCGGCTACTCTGGCCGGCGCCGGTCCCTGGCACCCGGTAAACACGAATTTGCAGTCCGGATGCGCGTTGTGGCAATTGCCGACGTAGCTCTTCAGCAGCTCCTGAAGATCCACCACCTCGAGCTCTTCCGCCTCCAACGCATCCTCGAGATTGGCGGCATCTGCGAGATTCTGCACGATCACACCGATCCGCATAACGCCGCGCTTGGCACTCTCGAGGTACTTGTTAGCTTCGGATTCGCTGACTTCCTGCTCCAGGTTTTGCAGGGATGTCGAGACGGCATTGAGGGGGTTGTTGATTTCGTGACGCAGGGTACGAGGCATGTTTTCGAGAAACTTGTTGTGCTGGTGGAGTTTGGTCAGCATGCCCGAAACGCTCCTGGCCAGGTCCCCAATCTCGTCCCCTGATCTGATTTCATGCTCGAGTTCGCTGGTCTTCAATCGACCGTGCTGGTCGATCGCGTTGGTCGTCTCGGTGCCGACGCGACGGATGCGCCAGGCGAGGCGGGCAGAGAAAGCGAGGAGCGCAACGAATGCAGCTAGCAGGCTGGTGGCCGACACCAGGACGATACGGCTGAGGGCATCACGCTGCAGTTCGAGAATGTCGTCAGTATTCTGTTCCACGACCACCGTTCCGATGACGGAGCCCCTCGACACGATGGGATGTGCCGCCATGATGACTTCGAGACCATCTTCCCGCCGCCTGCGGATCGCCGTAGCCTGTCCCTCTAGAGCGGCATCGATCACCTGGCCGCCGACAGTAATCAACCCATCGTCGGTATCTTCCGGCGTCAGGTCGGCACTGGTCCGCACTCTGGGTCGAAGCGCGTCGAACAGGTTCTTGACCCATCCCGGTGTAGCCGTAGCCTCGCCGTTGGCCTCGATCGAAGTTCCCGCTTCCGCGCGCACCCTGCGCTTGCTGTCGATGACGAGTACGCGCGCACCTGAGTATCCGAGCCCGCGCACTATGTTCAATACTTCGGGCGAACGCAGGACAACGAGATTGAAATTTTCCCGGCCGGACTTGGGTAGCGTTTGCGTTATGCCGCGGATCTGTCGCGTCGTCGGATCGTCGACATCGACCACTGCGAGTCCGAACGAGCGGTGTGTTCCCAGCATGCTCATGGGCATGCGGAATTCGAGGTTGTAGCCGTAGTCGGCTTCTTCAACGAACCCCTGGACGCGATTCTCCGGAAGCCCGTGTTCTGCGAACTTCCATTCTGCATCCATATGATAGGCGGTGGTGATGCCCGGGCCCTGCATCATGATCTGCAGGCGGCCTTCCTCGCCCTGATCGGTGACGTAGCTGAGTCGGATGTGATCCGCATTGTCCAGCCTCAGAAAATTGGGGTTGCGCCAGATCAGTGAATCGTCGCGCACGCGCAGGAACGCGTAGAGCTGATTGCCACGCTCCCCGAGCAGGAGGTGGAAGGCTCCGTCCGGAAGCGTTTCGATCGCACGGTCCTCCGGCGCGATCGGGCGGGGGCCTCGTTCCACTCCAAAGACCTGCCAGCGATCGGACAGTGCGGCCCAATCCCCTAAGCGACCGTCTATGCGGATTGGGCCCGGGAGTGGATGCGCGTAGAGCGCTTCATAGCTGTCCAGGCTCAGCGGCATGTCATTGAACAGATCTTCGCGACCGTTCAACAAGGTAGCGATGCCTTCCGCGCTGAGCAGTTGAGCCTGAGACTGCCCCTGGATGAGGAAAGATTCCATCTGTACGAGGTGACGGAAGCTGAACCAGGGAACGATAAGCAGGGCAAGGCCGAGGAGCATGAGCTTGGTGCTCAACCGCGGTCCCCTGCCGCCGCGGATGGTCATTTTGAAACCCACCTGTAGCCGTACCCATACTCACTCTTGATCGAGGCAAACTCCGGGTCGACGCGCTCGAATTTCTTGCGGATGTTGCGCATGTGGGTATTGATGGTGTTGTTCGTTACCAGAGACTGCATGGTCGCATGCATCAGCGTTTCATAGCTGACCGCGTGCCCCGGTACTCGAACGAGTTTGGCGAGCATGCGGAACTCCGTTCCGGACAGATCGATGGACTCACCTTTCCAGGATACCAGCAGGGCTTCCTGGTCGAGCATGAGATCACCTATCCTGCGTGCACTTTCGCTCTCCTGACTCCCCTTCGCAGTATTCTGATAACGCGCTTCGTTGATCCGCAGCAGCGAGGAGATACGTTCGGCAAGGTACTCCAGCGATATGGGCTTCGGCAGGTAGTCCCAGGCACCAAGACGCAGTCCGGAAATCTTGTCGATCTCGTCGATACGCTCGGTAAGGAAGATCACCGGCAGCGAAGGCGAGCGAGCCAGGAGATCACGGCAGAGCTCGAAGCCTGCATCCACTTCTTCGCCGAGGATGATGTCGAGGATGACCAGATCGGGTAATGATTCGTCGAATCCTGACAGCGCTTCGCGGCGATTTCCGTAGGCACGCACGGCGTAGCCTTTCTTGGTGATCGCGTCGCGATAGTTCTCACGCTGGTCGGCATCGTCTTCGACGATGGCAATGCTCTTGGGCATGGGTCAGGTTTCCTCGAAGGATCCGGCGTTCCCGGCCAATCCGTCGGGCAGCAACACCCGGAACATGTTAGCGACTTCGTCCAGGGGCGTCGCGCTGCAGATGACGATCAGGCGCAAGGGATAGGTTCTCAAGATTGCCTTCACTATCTCTGCGGCAGCTTCCATGCTCGATTGCGGCAGAGTCCCGGATGCCGTGCTGAGCTTATAAAGCCAGTACCGAACGATTGGAGTCTTGCGTGAAGGTATTCGTTCCATACTTCGACGACGCTGTCGATCAAGCCGCCTTGAGCGGTGCACCGCTGGTGCCTTTCGAGCACGGGTACCCCCTGCTGCACATTGAGCGTGCGCGAGCAGATGATCCGTTGCCGGAGCCCGGACACGCTCAGATTCTGCCGCCGGAAGACTGGCCGCGGACCGCGTCGGCAGCACGCACCCGCCACTGATCGGTCAGCGCTGCCCGGCGGGCCGTGCCCCCGTTTGTGGCGGGCGATCAAGCATTGCCCCATACCTCCGTGTAAAGCGCGACCATTTCCTGCCGCGACGGTATCCGTGGATTGTTTGCAGGTGACCCCGATGTCTCGGCCTGCTGCGCCATGCGCTCCATTGCGGCAAACCAGGCTTCGCGCGCGATCCCGAACCGCTTCGGATCAGGAACCTGCAGCCGCCGATTGAGTTCCTCCAGCCCATCCACGAGTGCTGCTACCGCCACTTCGACCGGTGTGTCCGCTTCGCACCAGCCCATCGCGCGGCAGCAGCGCGCGTAGCGCTCGGGTGCCGCGACGGCGGAAAACCGCGTCACGGCCGGGAGCAGCATGGCGTTCGAAAGTCCATGCGGCACGTGGAACAGGGCGCCGATGGGGCGCGACATGCCGTGAACCAGGCAAACAGAAGCGTTGGAAAAAGCGATTCCGGCCTGCAATGCCCCCAGCATCATTGCTTCCCGCGCATCGCTGTCGCGAGGCTCGGAACAGACGCGTTCGATGTTGCGCGCGAGGTGTGACATTGCGGCGAGCGCCATGTCATCGGTGAAGGGGCTCGCTCGCCTCGAGACATAAGCTTCGATGGCGTGGGTGAGTGCATCGATGCCCGTATCGGCGCTCAAGCGTGCAGGCGCGGTCAAGGTGAATTCGTAGTCGACGATGGCGGCGGTGGGCAGATAGGCGCTGCCGCGGCAGAGCATCTTTTCCTGGGTTTCCGAATCGGTGATCACGGTAAAGCGGGTGGCCTCTGAACCCGTTCCGGCAGTGGTAGGCACGGCAATCAAAGGGATCCCCGAGGTCTCCGCGTCATTGGGTACGGCGAAGTCGCGCATGCGCCCACCGTGATGGGCAAGGACGCCGATCGCCTTGGCGCTATCGATGACGCTGCCGCCGCCAAGCGCGATCAGGGAGTCGAAGCTTCCGTTCCGGAAGGCATCGACGCCGCGCTCGATAGACGCTGAACTCGGTTCCTGCTCGGTGTCCTTGAACAGACGCAACGGTACGCCAGCCTCCGCAAGCAGCGCCTCGATGTGCGCAGCGTGTCCGAGGGCCACCATCGCGGGATCCGTCACCAGGAGCGGCTGACGCACACCGAGTTGATCCAGCATTTCCGGCAGCGTTCGCACGACGCCACCGCCGATGTGGATCCGTGCCGGCAGGAGAATCTGAGCACTCATCGACTTTGCCTCCCTTCGCAGATCAGCATTGTCACAGCGAGCTGCTGCCCGCGCCAGCATGCGCATGCCTCGCTCAGCATGGCTGTGCCAGAATGCGCTCATGGATAGTGCTCCCGAAAACGCTTTCGCTCGCATCCGCCAAGCTCTTGCCGAGCTGGAACGGCAACTTGGTGAAGCTGCGCCGCGGTTGCCCGGGAGCGTCCCCTGGCTGGCGCTGGACGAAGAAGGCCGCGTGGTAGAGATCACCAAGCCGGCTGCTGCGGCGCTGGGTCTGGAAACGGACGCGCTGCAGGTGTTGCTGGGGGATCTGGTGGTTCTGGAGGGCGATCCGTTACGCGGCGGCCTGGTGCGCGCTCACGTTGCTTCCGGCGAGCGGCCCATGTTCTCCGTGCCTCACGAAGACGGCGTGTGTCTCATCGTCGGTTCCGGGGACCCGGGCACTGCCATGGATCGTCGCCTGGTCCACGACCTGGCCAACGTCCTGGCAGTGGTGCGTGGTCGCGCCGAGATGACCTCGATGGACGATGTTCCCGAGCGGGTGGTGGCCTCGATGAAGGAAATCATCGCTGCGGTCGATCGCGCGCGCGACCTCCTCGGCGACTGATTCAATTCACACCCACGGCTGTACCCAGGGTCTCGGCGATCTCCTGATGCAGCACCAGTGTTGCCAGTTCGTCCTGCGGCGTGGGTTCGCGATTGAGGATCACCAGCGGAACCCCGCGACTGGCAGCCAGACGGGGGAAGCCGGCGGCCGGATAGACTTGCAGCGAGGAGCCGATGGTGAGGAACAGATCGCAGGCCATGGTTGCCGCTTCCGCACGCTGCATCGCTTCTTCGGGCATCGCCTGACCAAAGCTTATGGTGGCCGTCTTGATGATCCCGCCGCAGGCCGTGCAGGGCTCGACGCGTCCGAGTTCCGCGAACTGCCGCTCCAGATCCTGCAGTTCGTAGCGCAGCCCGCAGGCCAGGCAGGTCGCGAAGTGAGCATTGCCGTGCAGCTCGATAACGCGGTCGTCGGGAATGCCGGAGCGCTGGTGCAGGTTGTCCACGTTCTGGGTAATGATCGCGATAGCCTTGCCCTGATCGACAAGGTGGGCGATCGCGCGGTGACCACGATTGGGGCTGGCGCTCTCGAGCGTGCGATCGCCGCTGAAGCGGCGCCGCCAGGACTCCTGACGGACGGCTTCGGAGGCGATGAAGTCCTGGAACTGGATCGGCTTCATCTTGCTCCACAGGCCTCCAGGGCTGCGAAAGTCGGGGATGCCGGATTCCGTGCTGATTCCCGCCCCAGTGAAGACGACGATCCGCTCGGCTGAATTCAGCAGATCCCGCAGCGCCGCAGTGGGTTTAGTGCTCGTCATATGTTGCCGCCTCGACTTTTCCATCCAAGCCACAGGAAACGGTACCACTCGAAAACGGATTCGTCCGCGGCTCCGTTAGATCCACGTTCGCGGCCATGAATCGGTGAGAGATGCAGGCTGGATGCCGATTGGTGCAGGCTTCGCTATGCTGGGAGCAGCGGGCGATCGAGCATGTTGACGGAGCTGCGAACGTGACGACTCTCGATTTGCGCTCGGCGTCGGTTCTGGTGACAGGTGCAACCGGTTTCATCGGCTCTCATCTGCTGCCACGACTGCTGAGAGTGGGTGCCCGGGTAAGTGTGCTGAGTCGCGACCCGGAACGGGCCAGGCGTGCTTTCGGCACTGAAGTTCGTTGCGAACGCGAGCCAGATCGCCTGGCTGCCGACGCACCCCAGATCGTAATCAATCTTGCCGGAGCCGGGATTGCGGAACGGCCCTGGACCCGAGCGCGGCGCAAGGTGTTGCTCGATTCCCGCGTGGCCTTTACCGATGCTCTGCGCACGAGCCTTGCCAAAGCGCCGCCCAGCGTCCTCGTCAACGCTTCGGCAGTTGGGTACTACGGGGTTTCGGAATCGCGAGAGTTTTCCGAGGAGGACGGTCCTGGATCCGGGTTCGCGGCCGAGTTGTGCCGGCGTTGGGAGGACAGCGCCGAGGCATTCACTGGGCTCGGTACCCGCGTCGTACGGCTGCGGATCGGTCTCGTGCTTGGTCCGGGAGGGCTGCTGCAGCGCATGAAGCTACCCTTCAGCCTGGGTCTGGGTGGACGCATCGGTCACGGTCGGCAGTGGATGAGCTGGGTGCACCTCGATGACGTGCTCGGCTTGATCGAGACCGCGGTCATGGAGACCAGCATGACCGGTGCGGTGAATGCAGTTGCCCCGAACCCCGTTACCAACGCCGAGTTCACCCGGACTCTGGGGCGAGTTCTCGGACGGCCGACGCTGCTTCCGGTACCTGCTTTCGCGCTGCGAACGTTGCTCGGCGACATGGCCGAGGAACTCCTGCTTTCCGGCGTGCGAGCTCATCCGAACCGGGCCCTGGCAAGCGGCTATGCTTTCGAACACCCTGAGCTGGAGGGTGCGATGCGTGCGGCACTCGGTCGCGGCCGTTCGGCTGCGTGACGGTACGGCCGGCGGTGGAGTATTTCGAGATCTTCGATGACCGCGGTCATCTCTGCGGCAGGATGGCGCGCGACGAAGTGCATCGCAGCGGCTGGTGGCATCGCTCCGCTGACGTTTGGCTCTTTCGCTCCGACGGCGCGCTGCTCCTGCAGCAACGCGCGCGGGACAAGGACCTTTACGCCGGACGTTGGGACTACAGTGTCGGCGAGCACCTGCTTCCCGGTGAGAGCTTTCCGATGGGTGCGAAGCGTGGCCTGTATGAGGAGCTCGGCGTGTGTGACGTCGTCCTCGCTGCGGTTGGCGGCCTGAGGCGGGTGGTTACCGAGGACGCGCGTCTGGGTATTCGCGACCGCGAATTGGCACGCAGCTTCCGGGTCCGCTGCGACGAGGATCTGCGTCCGGCCGCCTCAGAAGTCCAACAGGTTCAGTGGGTACGTCCGGGTTCGCTGCACGACTGGATGCGGCGAGAACCACAGGCATTCACGCCGTGGTTCATCGCCGCGGTGGCCGAGACAGGGATCCTGGACGGCTTGCCGAGCGACTCTCCGTGACCGCACGCTCACATCGTGTACCATCTGCAGCCGCAGGCGCGATGTTGCCGACCCTGATCGCCAAAGAGGAGGACCATCATGGGTTTTGCCCTGTCCGACATGCAGTTGACCAGTTCCGCGTTCGAGCCGGGCGGCGCCATTCCCAAACGCCATTCCGGAGAGGCTGAGGATACGTCGCCGCCCCTGGCCTGGACCGCCGTTCCTGACGGTACAAAAGCCTTCGCGGTCATCTGTCATGATCCCGATGCGCCGCTGATCAAGGGCGACAAGTACGGTTTCGTGCACTGGGTGCTCTACAACATCCCCGCTTCCGCCACTGCACTGGAGGAGGGTACGACCCAATTCACGCAGGGCAGCAACGACTTCGGCAA
>SLQW01000158.1 GCA_007131295.1 Pseudomonadales bacterium
CCCAGGGCTCGATCGCGGCGCCCGTTGGCAAGCGCTTCGGAGCTGCGATCGAGCGCTGCAGTCAGTCGGCCCGAGAGCGCCTCCGGCAGTCGATCGTCGCGCAGCAGCTGATCCTGATAGGCGCGAACCACGACGGGGTCAGCGGGCCAGCTGACCTGGAACTGCTGCTGAGGGTTGAAGGCATCGCCCTTGTCCGCGAGCAGGGCGGCGGCGATCTCGTTCGCGCTGAGATATTCGCTGGGCAGCAGTTCGAGCACGTCCAGGCCGCGGACGATTTCGGTGCCGTAGATCCGGCCTTGATACCAATAGGACGACCAGAAGCCGCCGACCACCAGTTCCTCCTCGTCGATGGGACCGCGGTCAAAGAAAGCGATCTCCACCGGGTTGGAAGAGTCGGTGAAGTCGAACACGGAAATACCGCCCTGGTACCAGGACTGCACCATGATGTCCCGGCCGGGGACCGGCACCAGGGAACCGTTGTGGGCGACGCAGTTCTCGGTCTTGGTCTGGGTTGCGGGCATTTTGTAGTAGCTGCGGAACACCAGCTCGTCGTCGACGATGTCGTAGATGGCGTTGGCGCCCCAGTGTTTGGGGTCCGAAGCGCGACAACGCGCACGCACGCCGCCGCCCCACTCATCGGTGAAGATCACCTTCGTACCGTCGTTGTTGAAGGTGGCGGAGTGCCAGTAGGCGAATGCCGGATCCACGACGGCATGGATACGCTCGGGTTCGAGCGGGTTGCTGACGTCGAACAGGATGCCGTTGCCCGAGCAGGCGCCGGCGGCAATGCCGCGCTCCGGCATCACCGTGATGTCGTGGCAGTGATCGGTGATGCGGGTGGTCTGAGTGCGCGGACCGTGGTCGCCGCCATCCCAGAGGCCGGCGAGGGCGCCGGTTTCCGGATCTGCGAACACCGCCGGACTGTCGACGATGCGAGCTTCTTGGGGGCGGTCCATGGGGATCTCTATCACGTCGATCCGGAATAGTGCGGTCTCCTCGTCCCGCCAGGGCGACTCGTCGCGGCAGCCCTCGAGTTCCTCTTCCTCGCGCACCGGGGCGGTGCCCGAGTTGTAGACGATGAGCCTGCCGTCTTCGCCAGGCCCGGCAACGACCGTGTGGGTATGGGAGCCGCGACAGGTCTGGACAGCGGCCACCTGCTGCGGCTCCCGCGGGTCACTGATGTCGAAGATGCGCAAGCCGCGGAAGCGTTCCTCGCTGATCTTCTCGGCAACGCCGAGAAGGCCACAGTCGAGTCGGCCGCGATTCTGCTCGACGGACATGATCAGCAGGTCGTCGACGATCGATACGTCGCCCTGACCGCCTGGGCAGACGACGGTGCTGAGCAGTTCCGGCGCCTCGCCATTGCCTATGTCGTAGAGCAGGAAACCGTGATAGCTGCCGACAGCCATCAGTTTGTCGAAGAACGCGATGTCGGTCAGGGCGAAGTCGAGAAAGGGCCTTCGATCTGCGGGCTCGTCGTTTGTGTCTGCCTCCTCGTCCGTTGCCTCGGTGTCGTCCTGTGCTGCCGCGGCAGCAAGCGCGCGACGCCGGCTTGCGGGCAGGTCGGCCGGATTCTCCGGGTCGACGAAGCCGTCGGGTTTGGGGAGGGAGACCAGCAGCTCCATGTTGTGCAGCGCTTCGCCGGCATCCAGGAAACCCGCCGCGAGACCCACCCGGGGGTCGGGTGAGAACTGGGTCGCCATGGCCGTCATGCGCTCGATCTCGGCCTCCTGATCGTTCTTGACATGGGTGGTGAATTCGAAAAGCGCGGTGTCCTGCACTGAACCGAACGCCTGGAGCAGTTCCTCGACCATGATCAGAGCGCCCTCGTGGTGACGGATCATCAGTTCGAGGAACATGAGATCGAAGGCCTCACCCTGCGCGTCCGCGAGTGCGGCCATCTGTTCCGGGGTTGCCATGCCGTGCATGGCTTCCGAGTGATGTTCGTGATGGTGATGATGATGATGGCCGCCGATCTCGGGGGCATGCTGCCCGCGTTCGCGCAGCCAGCCCTGCATGAACTCGATTTCGTCGCGCTGCGAGGCGTCGATGCGACGTGCAAGATCGACCATGTCGCTGCGCGCCGTCCGGTCAGCGACGAGTTCCGACATGTCCAGTGCTTGTTCGTGGTGCACGATCATGTCCTGCATGAAACGGACGTCGTGAGCTGAGAACCGGGTGGTGGCGATCGCGATCGCCTCAGCGGCCGTGATCTGTCGACTCGGCTCGCCGGGAAGGCCAGGCTGAACGATAGGCGCCTGGGCGGCGCTGCTGGCGGCAGCTGCAATGAGCGCTGAGCCGAGCACGTAGGGCAGCAGGGCATGGTGACGTACGGTCATGAGGAACCCTCGAAGCGGGTAAACCGCGGAGAATAGCTTCACCGAAGCGAGTGGGCCAGAAGCAGTGGCGCGCGGGCCTGGCGAGCCCGACCGGGGTGGCCATGGCGCCGAACACAGTATTCAATGCCGTCCTCGGGCGCTCGATTTTCGGCACGCATGAAGGAGACACGAACATGGCGACAGGCAGGAATCGGCAATGGCTGCTCGCGAAGCGGCCACAGGGAATGGTCGGCCGGGAGAACTTCGAGTACGCAGAGGTTCCGATTCCGGAGCCGGGTCC
This sequence comes from Pseudomonadales bacterium, assembly GCA_007131295.1. Taxonomy (GTDB): domain Bacteria; phylum Pseudomonadota; class Gammaproteobacteria; order Pseudomonadales; family Azotimanducaceae; genus SLTB01. The sequence goes on from SLQW01000158.1 coordinate 2,620, forward strand.
GGGTCAGGTGCTGGTTCGGAATCACTATCTCTCATTCGATCCAACCCAGCGGGGCTGGATGGAGGATCGCGAGAGCTACATGCCGCCGGTACGGATCGGTGAGCCAATGCGGGCGGGTTCAGTCGGTCGCGTCGTAGCGTCGAACAACCCCGATTTCGCCGAGGGTGACTGGGTTCAGGGGACCGGCGGCTGGCAGGATTACTTCGTGAGTGACGGTGGGGGTGCCGTACCGCTGTCCAAAGTGCCCGAAGGCGTTCCGCCCACCTACGTTCTTTCCGTGCTCGGCGTCACCGGTCTCACAGCCTACTTCGGCCTGCTCGATCTCGGTGAGCCGAAAGACGGCCAGACAGTACTGGTTTCAGGGGCTGCCGGAGCGACCGGTTCGATTGCAGGTCAGATCGCGCGCATCAAGGGTTGCCGAGTGGTCGGAATCGCGGGCGGGCAGGAGAAGTGCGCTTGGCTGACCGGTCCCGCCCGCTTCGATGCGGCCATCGACTACCGCAATGAGAACGTCCGGACGCGGCTCGCCGAAACCTGCCCCGACCGAGTCAACATCTTCTTCGACAACGTCGGTGGCGACATTCTCGAAGCGGCATTGGATCATCTCGCGATGCACGCCCGGGTTGTGCTTTGTGGTGGGATTTCAGCCTACAACGCCACCGAACCGCCGCCGGGGCCACGCAATCTGCTGAACCTGATCATCATGCGTGGACGTATGGAAGGCTTCATTGTCCTGGACTACCTGCCGCGCTTCGGCGAAGCCGTGAAGGAGCTCCTCGGCTGGATCGAATCGGGGGAACTCGTCCATGAGGAGGATATCCAGCACGGCTTCGACAACATTCCGCAGACCCTTACCCGTCTGTTCACGGGCCAGAACCGGGGCAAGCAGCTGCTCGAGATAGATGGGGCCGGCTAGATGGGGCCCACTAGACATCCCAGACGGTTCGCAACCGGTCGTCGTCTCCGAGCAGGCCGGCCGGATTGCGTTTGTCGATGTGACCGATGAGCCCACGATAAACGCCGTAGCCGACGAGCTCCTTCAGTCGTGGCGAGAAGCCGCGGGCGATGTCCCGGGGGATGCCCAGCTGCTGGTTTTCCTGTTGACGAATGAAACCTGCACAGTAGTTCATGGCGATTCCGACCCGTCGTTCGGCGGTCTGGTTCGCACCGCCACCGTGCCAGAGGCTGCCGTGCCAGATCAGCACGCTGCCCTTGGGCATTTCCGCGGGAATCGCCCCGGCCTCGGCTTCGGCATCACCGCGTGGGTCGGGGCAGCGGCCGGCCTTGTGGGATCCTGGGACCACGCGGGTGGCCCCGTTAGCCGCCGTGAAGTCGGTCAGCGCCCACATGGTGTTGCACACCAGCGCCGGATGGGGGCGGGGCAGGCCGATGACCTGGTCGTCTGAGTGCAGCATCTGGTTGGTCTCGCCCGTACCAATGGCGATGGAGGACAGCGACGAGATCAGGCAGCCAGGATCGAGAA
>SLQW01000154.1 GCA_007131295.1 Pseudomonadales bacterium
CGACTCCTGTACGGCGCCGTCCAGGCGATCACGCGTCCAGAGTGTCTTCCATGGCACGAGCGCCCCGGCTGGGTCGTCCAGCGCTGCGCGCGCCCAGCCGACGCCAAGCAATGCGCGGTTGGCGCTGGCGCCGTCCACGCGCACCTGCTCCAGTGCGAATAGAGCCGACTCTGGCTCACCATGCTGCAGCCAGGTGTAACCGATCGCCAGATTTGCACGATCCTTAAGCGCCCTGGTCTCTTCGTCGTGAGCCGATGCGCCGCCGACAATCTCCAGCTGGCGTATCCCTGCGGCTTCCTCCCCCATGCGTACCTGCGCCACCCCGAGGTTGTAGCGCATGAAAGGGAGCCAGTCCTCCGGACCTTGCCAAGCGTCCAGAACGGCCGCCGCAGACTGATACTCGCCAAGCGCCATATAACTCTGCGCCATCAGCAACGAACGCTCCGCTGCTGCATCAAGGCTCAGGCGAGCCCCAACCTGTTCGAGTGCCCTGAGTGCGGCCGTATGAGCGCCGCGTCGGAAGTGTCCACGCCCGATTTCGAACCAGACTCGGTCCCGGAGGGCAGGGTCAGCGCCATCTGCGAGCAGCGCCTCGAATGCGCGCTCCGCTTCGGCATGCATACCGAATTGCAGATAGAGCCCGCCTGCGAGCAGTTCCGCTTCGGCTTCGTGATGCACGATCCGGCCGGCATCACGGGCCGTAAGCAGACGGCTCAGTGCCATGAAGTGGTCGTCCTGGTAGAAGTGAAAGAGCGCCTCACCGAAATGAAGGTCGCGCACTTCCCCGGCTGCCAGCTGCTGAGCCGGAGCTGCCAGCGGGATCAGACCCGACAGCGCGCAGGATGCGAGCAGCCAACCCTTGAGTCGGGTAAACACGGGCTCAATCCCACTCCCGGACCAGGAACTCGGGCTGTTGCCTGCTGACACGGTCTGAAATCTTTAACTCGACGAACTGGGCGCCGATCCCCTTCTCGAAATCGAGACTGGTGGCCCTCCGATAATCGCGATCGCGAGGCCCCTTGCCGGTGAAAACGGCCACAAGCTCATGGGAACCCGTTCTGAGATTGCCCAGGTATAGCTGCTGCACACCGCCCCTGTGCAGCGCCTCCACCTCTCTCGGCGTATAGAGGTAACGGGTCACGACTCGGTTATTGAGCTTCAGCTCCACCGATTCGAGAGCGAAGAACTCACCGACGTCCACGGACAGGAAAACCGCGACCTGAGTGTTGGCCGGGAACAGCAGTTCCTCCTCCAGCAGGAACAGCTCCCGATTCAGGTTGAGAATCTCCTGTCTGAGGTCCTGCATGCGCGTATCCAGCCCCTGATCCGCCGCCGCCGGCAGGTACGCAAGGGCCAGAGTGAACATCAGGGCCAACTCCAGTCGTTTCATGACGTTCCTTCCTCGCTCACTCGTTCAACAACGCCAGCAACGCCTGTTCGTAATCGGAGAGATCCCGGCTTTGGGCACCCCCTCTGGCGCTACGGAGACGGCCGTGATGATCGACGAGATGTACGACCGGCAGTCGGCCAAGGTCATAGAGTCCGGCGACCTCACGTTCGAGATCGAACGCGACCGCTGAACCCAGCCGGGACGCCAGTTCGCGGGCGGCCTCAGGCTGACGATCGATGCTCACGACGAGCAGCCGGGCACCCTGGTCGTCGAAGCGACGCACGAGCTCGGCGAGGTACGCCACGTGGCGGTCGCAGTCACCACACCGCGACGACCAGAAGGCGACCACTACTACCTCTCCGCGATACTCGGAAAGTCGGATGTTGTGGCCGTCTACGGTCGGCAAAGCGAAGTCGGGTGCGGACTCTGCGGCTGCACCGGCCAGCGTGCCGAGCAGCAGCAGGAGTGCGAGGCTCCTTGCATACGCTTCGCGGCCCATGTGCACTTGCCCTCGAATCTCAGGCCGGCATTGGGCCGACCTCTGTTTCAATATAGATAACGGTGTCCGAAGCCGCTTGTGACGGCGTTCACGTTCATCGTGTTGGCAAAGCCCTCCGTCATCAGGGCTCCGCCAGGCCTGCTGACAGCCGCACTCCACGGACACTGTCGATGACGATGGCCTCGTAGTCAGGAAGACTCTCGATCAATTCGATGCCCGCAACCGCTCCCAGGACGAATACGCTTGTTGACAGGGCGTCGGTCAGCGTTCCATCCGGGCCGATAACGGTCACGCTGCGCACCCCCTCCACGGGTCTGCCCGTCGCCGGGTCGAGGATGTGGTGATAGCGGACACCAGCCTCCTCGAAGTAGCGCTCGTAATCTCCGGACGTCGAGATCGCCTCGTCGACCAACGCCAGGCGCGTAACCATCGCTGCGCCATCATCAGGATCCCTTATCCCCACGACCCAGGGCTGGCCACGCCGATCTCCGAGCAAACAGGTGTCGCCTCCAGCGCTCACCAGCGCATGCTGCACGCCTGAGTTCCGAAGCAACTCCACCGCGCGATCACAGGCGTAACCCTTGCCAATGCCACCGAGATTGATGCGCACACCTTCCACAGCAAACGCGATCGTGTTCGCGTGCGGATCAAGCAGAACGTGGTGATAGTCGACCGCATCGAGGCGCGTCTCGATCTCTTCGTCGGACGGCGCTTGCGCCTCCCGGAAAGCGTAGAGGTAGCCCACGCTGTCGTAGGTGATATCGAAGGCGCCGCCGGTAAGGCGGGAGACATCGATGGACCGGGCAACGATGTCGAACAACTCCTGCGATACGGCGACCGGCTCGCTCGCAGCCCGACGATTCACTTCGGAAATTTCAGAATCGGAACGATAAGTGCTCATCCAGGCCTCGATGCGATCGAACTCCGCCATCGCAGCCGCCACCAGACGCTCACCCTCATGGCGGTCCGGATGCCAGAGCTGGACTTCGATGCGCGTGCCCATCTTGGACTGCTCATCGCCGTGCCACTCCGCGAAGGCGAGAGAGGCCGAGACAATGGAGAGGAGAACCAGCGGCAAGCTCTTCAAGTCGCTGAGCCTGTGCAACGCAGACGAAGCAATCATCCCTGTCCCGTCAGAACCACACCGAGAACATGAACTGCATCACGTTTGCCTGGAAGCTGTATGTGGGTTCATCCCCCGGTTCAGCTTCCACGCGCACGTCACGGAAGTCACTGTAGTCGTAAAGAATTCGCTCGAAAGAAAGGCCAATGACGCTGCGCTCCACGAACCCCAGGCGCTCCTTGAGAAGCTCGTAGCTGACGCCTAGGCGCAGCGCGTGGCTGTCGAAAGCGCTGATCTCCTTCCAGCGACCGCGGAAGTTCTGCGCTTCCCGAAACGGAAAGAGATCGGAGAAGAAATCTGCTCCGCTCTGCCGGTAGTAGCGGTAGCCCACGTCGAAAGTCCAACGGTCAAGAGCACCGTGCGTGTAGCCGACCTCCGCGGAATGCGCTTTGATGCCCCACGTGTCCTCGTAGTAGCGGTAGTCCGTCTGTACGGCTCCCCGGTAAGGCAGGTGCAGGCGGCTGCTCAGCGCCACCGCATTGCTCGTTCGGGTGTTCGGATAGACCTCGGGCTCCCACGAAAACCCGGTTGCGGAATCAGGGTCGACATATCGGACCTGGCGATACGGTAGATTCAGGAAGCCCTCGTCGCTGATGGTCTCGAAAGCGATTTCCGCGATCAGATTCCTGGTAACCACCTGGGTCAGCCCCAGCCGCCACGAGTGGCGGTCGATGTCGGCAGAGAAATCCGGATTGTCACTACGGCCGACCTCATCGAAGCCGCGCACGTAGCCCATGCTCACGGTGGTCATGCCACCGAAGATCTCCTGACTGATGTTCAGTCCGAAAGTGTTGGCGGTGTAGTCATTCTCGTCGCTGTTCGTGTAGTTGAAGCTCAAGATGGTGTTATTGCGCAGATAGTCGATACCGGCGCCGATTTCTCTTCTCGTCTCTGTATAGGGACTCGCCTGAGTCACCACATCGATCGACGCGCCGCTGATGGAATCCACGTTGTAGCTGGCGGACACCGACACGCTGGCGCCGATCTGCTTGCGAGCGAGAATCGACGGGCCCTGTATCGTCTGTCC
>SLQW01000126.1 GCA_007131295.1 Pseudomonadales bacterium
CTCGCACGTCAGCGTCGAGAGCTCAGGCTGATCCTCGATGCCATTCCCGCCGTCGTATTCTACAAGGACTCCAGGAACACGATTCTCGAGCTCAATCGTCAGGCGGCCGAGTCCATCGGTCTCCCGGTGGAAGCCATTGTCGGTCAGCCGACTGAATGCTTCTTTCCTGCGGAGGAAGCTGCCGCATACCTTTGCGATGATCTTGAAGTGTTGGGCAGCGGCGAGCCGAAGCTCGGCATCATCGAGCCCTACACGACCGGTAGCGGCGAACAGCGTCTGGTGCGGACCGACAAGATTCCGCTCAAGGGGTTGTCCGGTGAGTTCGACGCTCTCGTCGCGATCGTAACGGACATCACCGACGTCACCCGGGTTCAGGACTCCCTGGAGAAAGCCGAGTCACGGCTGTCTATAGCCATGAAAACGGCGGGAGTCGGACTTTGGGATCTCGATCTGCTTTCGGGGCAGCTCTATCTCAGCGATACGTTCTTCACCATGCTCGGGTATCTGCCGGGTGAGCTGCCGATGACCATCGACACGGTCGAACGGCTCTGCCACCCGGACGATCGGCGTCAGGCACTGATGCGCCTGCGGCGCCACTACAAGGGCGAGGCGCCGAGCTGGAGCAGCGAGCATCGCATGCTGTGCAAGGATGGATCGTGGTGCTGGGTCCGGGCGAATGGCGAAGTCGTCGAGCACGCGCCTGACGGCGAACCGCGGCGGGTCATGGGCTGCCACGTGAACATCGGCGAGCTGAAGGAAGTCAATCAGCGTTTCGAACTGGCGAACGCGTCGAGCGGCGCGTGGCTCTGGGAGTGGGACCTCAAGGAAGGCCTCGTCTACACCGAAGCGGCCCTGCATCGGGTACTCGGCGAGGCGCCACCGAAAGGACCCGTGACCGCCGATTACTTCATGGATCGCGTTCACCCTGAGGACAGGCAGGGATTCGTGGAGGCTTCCCGCCACATGAGGTTCGGCGACGGTCGCTACGACCACACCTGCCGCTTCCGGACAAGCAACGGCAGCTATCGCTGGCTGCGGGCTGTCGGCATGGTCACAGACTCAACGCCCGAAGGTGCGCCACGGCGACTCGTCGGTCAGCACACCGATGTCACAGAGCAGGTCGAGCGTGAACAATCGCTCCGCGAGGCACGTGCGAAGGCGGAGCGGGGGAACGAGGAACTCCGGGACATGATGAGCGCGCTCGAGGAGCAGACCCGGATCGCCTGGGAGATGGCCCAGGCTGCGGAGGCGGCGGACCGGGCCAAGAGCGACTTCCTCGCCAACATGAGCCACGAGATTCGCACACCCATGAACGGGATCATCGGCATGACCGATCTCCTGCTCGATACCGACTTGAACGGTGAACAGTCGCGCTTTGCCCAGATCGTTCGCAGCAGCGGTGAGTCGCTTCTGGCATTGATCAACGACATCCTGGACTTCTCCAAGATCGAAGCGGGCAGACTGGAAGTGGAGGTCGTGGCGCTCGACGTTCGGGCGCTGCTCGATGACGTCATGGCGATGTTCGCGAGCAGTTGCGAGAGCAAGGGCATCGTGCTGGTCGGGCAGGTGAAGGGGGAAGTGCCCGGCGTCGTTCGCGGTGACCCGGGCCGCCTGCGCCAGATTCTCGTCAACCTGATCGGTAACGCGATCAAGTTCACCCATCAGGGCGAGGTCGAGGTCACGATCGGGCTTGATGTCGAAGCGGACGGTACGTTGAGGCTGACGTGCGCCGTGCGCGATACCGGCGTTGGCATTCCGAGTGACAAGCAGTGTCGGCTCTTCGAGGCATTCAGTCAGGTCGATCCTTCCACGACGCGCCAGTTCGGTGGTACGGGCCTGGGGCTGGCGATCTGCAAGCGTCTGCTCGGCCTGATGGGCGGTGAGATCGATTTCGTCAGTGAAGCGGGACAGGGTTCGACGTTCTGCTTCCGGCTGCCGGTCGACCATGCAGACGGCGGCGAGGCGACCGCCGCGATGCCGCCCGAAGGTCTCGCAGGCCGCAAGGCGCTGATCGTCGATGCCCATCCGCAGCGTGCGCGCGCCACGCTGGCCATGCTGCGGGATCTGGGGCTGGAAGGGGAGATCGTGGACGACGTTGCCCGGCTGCAGGCGCGGCTTGCGGCGGGTGACGCCGCAGTGGTGTATGACCTGCTGGTCCTCGTCCAGGGCGGGTCCGGGAATCGGAGTGCACGCGCCGAGGTGCGCGAGGTTCGTGCGCGAAGCCCTATCGCAATCATCGAAGTGGTTCCGTTCAGCCAGGTCGAGGCGGTGGCCGAAGACGGCTTGGCGCAATGGCGCCGTATCAATGAACCGATCAGATACTCCGACCTCCGTAACGCCGTGTGCGCGTTGTTGCAGAGCGACGATCCACAATGCCTGGTCGACGCGACGAAAGTGAGAGGACAGCCTCTGCGGACCGCTCGCAGCGGACGCATCCTTCTGGCAGAAGACAACACGACGAATCAGCTCGTGGCCAGGGGCATCCTCGACAAACTCGGCCTGACCGTGGATGTGGTGAGCAATGGTGCCGAAGCGATTCGGGCGCTGGAAAGGTCGGCTTATGATCTGGTCTTCATGGATGTCCAGATGCCCGAGTTGGACGGGCTCGAAGCGACCGCGAGGATCCGTGACAGTTCGACCGGGGTCGCCGACCCCTCGGTCGCGATCATTGCGCTGACGGCTCATGCGCTTCGGGGAGATCGTGAGCGTTGCCTTGCGGCGGGTATGGATGACTACCTCGCCAAACCTGTGACGCCCGACGGTATCGAAGCCATCCTCGACAAGTGGTTGCCCGCGGCCGGGCCTGTAGATCGGCCATCGGCAAGCGATCCGGTGGGGACTTTCGACGCGCCTGCGTTGCGTGCCCGGGTGCTCGGCGACGAGGACCTCGAACGGCTGATCATCGAGACCTTCCTGGCGGAAATGCCGCGTCAACTCCGCGAGTTGCTCGATGGTGTAGGAGCCAATGACTATGCAGCCGTGGCTGCACGGTCACACGATGTCAAAAGCGCTGCTGCGAATATCGGCGGTGAGGCGCTGCGCTCGGTCGCGATTCGTCTCGAGGCGGCAGCACGTGGTGAGGACCCGGTCGCCATGACAGATGCGGCTGCCTTGGTCGAGACGACCTTCGATGCGCTGCGTAGCGCGTTGCTCGCGCATTTGGATGGAGTATAGAGCGTGCAGGCGGGCGTAACTGCGCGCATTGCTTCAGGGAGGACGCATTGAACACGGGCAGACGGATTCTTATCGCGGACGATGAGGCTACTTCGAGAACCTTGTTGTCTGGACTGCTTCGGGCAAGCGGGCATGAGGTCGTCGAGGTGACGAGCGGGGGCGATGCCTGGCAGGTCCTCCACGGGTCCGAGGCGCCGCAACTGGCCATTCTCGACTGGATGATGCCCGGCCTCGATGGCCTGGAGGTCATACGGCGTTGTCGCCGGCTGGACCGCGCTCAGGCGTTCTACCTTATCCTGCTCACGGGGAAGGACGAAAAGCTCGAGATCGTCGAGGGATTGGATGCCGGCGCCGACGACTATCTGACCAAGCCCTTCCACCCCGGTGAATTGCGGGCACGCATTGCGGTGGGGCAGCGTCTGCTCACGATGCAGGATGCCCTCGCGCTCCGGGTGCGTGAACTCGAAAGTGCCCAGGCCCAGATCAAGACGTTGCGTGGGATCGTACCGATCTGCGCGGGCTGCAAGAAGATCCGCGATGACGACGGCTACTGGCATCAGGTCGAGAGCTATGTGAGGGCGCATTCGGAGGCCGACTTCTCGCACAGCATCTGTCCGGCGTGTACCCATGAACTCTATCCCGATCTCGCGGAGCCGAATGCTGCCCCTCTTGCCGATGACGGCATGAAGCCCCACGACCTGAGCTAGTGGGACATGCGCAAAATGCGGTAACTGTTCGCTGCGCCGGAACGCGCAGCTCTGCGTTGCGAAAGCTTGAAATAGCGGTGCTATTCCTGCGCTTCCGCGCCTTGATCTGCACGCCCCGGCTGTGCTCCTTAGTCACCGAACTTCACGCACGGCC
>SLQW01000093.1 GCA_007131295.1 Pseudomonadales bacterium
CGGTGAAGCGGCCGTTGCCTTCCGGCACGGTCATGAAGATATCGCCGCTGTCCCCCACCGCGACGCTGCGATCGGGCGACAGCGCAATGCGGCGCTGGGCGCCGTCACCGAGGTAGTCGACGCCACCGCTCGCGTTCTGGACGAACGGACGGCTGCCGGACCGATTGCCTGCGAACAGATACTCGCCGTTCGCGTCCCTGCTGTTGGCGAGATCGAGCAGCCCATCGGCCACCTCACGGATCTCCCGGGCGATGGCGGCCCGGGACTCGTTGGTCTGGGTCGCATTGGCAGCCTGCAGCGTCAGCTCGCGCACGCGGCGGACGCTGTCGGCCATCTGCGCGAGCACCGTTTCCTCCTGCTCGAGCCGATTCGCCCCCATGTCCGCGTTTCGCGCGTACTGCTCTACCGCGGCGATCCGCTCACGGAACTTCAGCGCCTGCACTGCGCCCGACGGATCGTCCGAGGGGCTCTGCATGCGCCGCCCGGTGGCGAGCTGCTGCTGCGTCCGCGAAAGATCACCCTGGCGATCATTGATGGCGCCGATGCCGTTGCCGAATATCTGTGCGGTGGAAATGCGCATGGTCAGGTTCCTGAAGGCGAAACGGCGTCAGCGCCTTACGGCGGCAAGCAGGGAATCGAACATGGTCCCCGCCACGGCGACCACCTGTGCAGCGGCCTGATAGGCCTGCTGGAAGCGGACCAGATTCGCCGCCTCCTCATCGAGATTCACACCGGAAATGCTTTCCCGCTGGGCGCGGGCGTCAGCCAGCAGCTGCCCCTGCACCTCCGCGTTCAGTTTCGAAGTCTGGGTTCGGACCGCGACGTTGGAGACGAGCTCGGAGTAACTCTCGCTGAGCGTGGCAGAGCCGTTCGCGAGCCTGCGCTCCGTGGCCAATCCCGCCATGGCCAGCGCGCCGCGGTTGTCGCCGACCGCACCGGCGTTGTCGCGCAACTCGAAACGATCCCCTTCTGCGGGCGTACCGCGCAGCGTCAGCGACCAGCCGTTGTGTTCGATGCGGGTGTCGCCGGAGGGGTCCAGCGGAAAGCTCTCTCCGCCCACCCGGTACTCGCCGTCGACGAATTCGATGGTGGCCGCGTCGCGCAAGGCCGGGTTCCCGGGATCGTCCACGCCGAGTGCGCGGACGCGGGCATTGCCCCCGTTACTGGCATGCGAGTCCACTTCAATGGGCAGCGCGGCCGCAACTGCGCGCGGATCGTCGATCCGCACCTCGAGCCCGGAAGCGACCCGCAGTGGCTGCAGCAGGAAGGTGTCGCCGCGCTCGGCGCCGCTGACGTCTGCGAGATCGAGGGACAGACCTTCGAACTCGAACGACCCACCCGGAGGGATGCTGCCCAGGACGCGGCCATCTGCCAGCCGTCGCAACGTCCAGTCGCTGCCGTCGAAGCGCAGCTCGTAGTCACTCGCCGAAAGCGCACCGATGTCGTTGATGACGAGATCCGGCTCGCCTTCCGCGACATTGGCGACGCCGGTGAGCACCTGCGGTTCCGGACGCGCGAAGAAGGCCTCACCAAGCTCACCATCGAGGTCCATGCCGGCCCGGTGCAGTTCGTTGAACTGATCGGTGAGCGCAACGGCGACCCGACCAAGCCGGTTGCTTGCCGGGTCGAGCAGGCTGTCACGGGTCTCCAGCAGGGCACCGAGGCTGCCGCCGGACATATTGCCGGTCACCGGTACGAACGTACTGCCGTTCCTGACACCGATTTCGAGGCGGTTGGGATCAGCCCCCTGCGGCCGCACGTGCAGCTCGGTGGGCTCCTGCCCGACCACCAGCGCCTGCCCGCGGCCACCGTAGACGTTGATGCTGCCGTCGGACTGCTCGACCGTACTGACGCTGAGGCGCTCGGAGAGCTGGCGGACGAGCTCGTCACGCTGATCGAGCAGATCGTTCGGTTCCGCCCCGCTGCGACCGCGCGACTCGATGATGCTGCGGTTGAGTTCGGCGATGCCGCGATTGAGCTGATTGATCTCTTCCACCGAGCTGCCGATGCGTCCGTTGACGATCGACCGCTGGTCATCAATGCGGCCTTCGATCTGGGCGAAGCGGTCCACCAGGGCCTGCCCCTGGGCGATCAACTGCTGGCGCGCCGCGGTGGAAGTCGGATCCGTGGCGACGTCTTCGATGGCAGCAAAAAAGTTGCTCAGAGCCGGCGTCAGACCTGCTGCCGGATCTGCCAGCAGATTGTCGAGCTGGCCGGAGAATTCGGCCATGGTCCGGTGATACGCCTCGGCGGAGATGTTCATGCCGAGGCGCTTGTCGACGAATTGATCGACCACACGACTGACGCCGAGGCCTTCCACGCCGGATCCCATGCCGCCGACACCGCTGACGCGCGCGCCGAGTTCCAGCCGCTGGCGGCTGAAGCCCTCGGTGCCCACGTTCGCTATGTTGTGGCCGGTGACCTGCAACGCACGCTGATAGGTCAGCAGTGCCGATGTCCCCGTTCCGAGAATGCCACCTCCGCTCATGCCTGATCTCCGCCGGCCCGGCTACTGCGCGCGCCGGGTTCCGTATCGTTGGTATCGGCTGCTCGCAGCAGCGCTTGAGCATCGCGACCGGGCAGCCCGCGCCGAACGATGCCGATGAGCTTGTCGGCGTAATCTGGATCCGTGGCATAGCCGCCGGCCTGCAGACCCCGCGCAAAGCCCTCCACATCCCGGGCCGCTACCGCGCGCTGGTAGCGTTCGTTGCCCGCGAGCAGGCGGACGTAGTCCGCAAAGCCTTCCGCCAAGCTGCCGTAGGCCCGGAATGGCTCCCGCCGGCGCTCCGGGACACCGTCCACGAACTCCAGGGTGGAAACGGACACCTTGTGACCATCCCAGCTTGCACCCGCCTTGATGCCGAACAGATTGAAGCTGGACCGCCCATGTTCGTCGGTAATCACGCTGCGGCCCCATCCTGTCTCAAGCGCAGCCTGAGCAACGATCACTTCCGTAGGCACATCGAGCTCCTGAGCCGCGCGCTCCGCATGCGGCCAGATGCCCGCGACGAACGCTTCCGGGTCGTCACCGGAGAACGGCAGCTCCGCTGCGGCGGACGGGGCGGCTCGCGGTGGCGCAAGCGGTTCCAGCGGGGAAGTGCCGACACCGTTGCCGTCGAGCTGACGCAGGATCGAATCGGCGAGGCCGATGCCGCGGCCCTGGGACAGGCTCACCGCAAGCTGGTTGTCGAGCATGTCCTGATGGAAGCGCATGCGGTCCTGATCGATCAGGCCGCCGTCGATGGCGTTGGCGTTGCGCATCTGCTTCAGCATCATCTGCAGAAAAAGCGACTCGAACTGCTGGGCCACCGCCCGCCTTACCTCCGGGGTATCACCTGCGGCCTCACGGCGCAGCGCGGCAAGGCCTTGGAGATCGGTGAAGGTGGCCGCAGCATTGACTGGTGCAGTCATACCCGCGTCCCCTAGATCACGATCAGCTCGGCGCGCAGCGCGCCGGCACTGTGCAGGGCCTCGAGGATGGCGACCAGGTCACCCGGCGCAGCCCCGACCTCGTTCACGGCGCGTACGATTTCATCGAGACTCGTGCCGGGGCCAAACGGGAACATGCGCGAGCCAACCTCATCCACTTCGATGTCGGTGCGCGGTGTGATCACGGTCGTGCCACGCCCGAACGGCTCCGGCTGGGAGACATCGAAACTCTCGGTGATGGTCACGGTCAGGCTGCCGTGGGCGACGGCGGCGGGAAACACCTTGACGTCTCCTCCCATCACTACCGTTCCGGTGCGGGCGTTGACGATCACCCGCGCCCGCGGCGCACCCGGCGTCACCCGCAGGTTCTCCAGCACCGAAACGAAGCCCACCCGCTGGCCCGGATCCATCGGCGCCACGACCCGTACGGAAGTGGCGTCCATGGCGGTCGCCATGTCCTGCCCCAGGGCCTCGTTGATCACGTCGGCCATGCGCTGCGCAGTGGTGAAATCCGCGCGGTTGAGATTCAGCACCAGGCTGTCGCCCTGATGAAAGGCGCTCGGAACCTCGCGCTCGACCGTCGCACCCGAGGGAATACG
>SLQW01000180.1 GCA_007131295.1 Pseudomonadales bacterium
GAGCAGGGCCGGAGCATCCGTCAGCGGATCACGGAACAGTATCCGCGCCATCTGCAACAAGCGCCGGCGGCCGCGCAGATCGGTGAGCGGGATCTCGCTGACTGGCGTGCTCATCAGCGTCGTGCTGCCTTCGGTATCTTCGCCGTGCAGCGCCGCGTCATCCGCCTTTTGGGCGAGCCGACGTTCCGCTTCCTTCCCCGGGACGCTTTCCCAACCTGCGCCCAGCATGGCCGCCGCCGGTTGGCCGCAGGCTTCGGCCAACGCCCGGTTGACGAAGCTGAAGTGCCCGGAAGCATCCTTGACATAGACGGGATGGGGCAGCAGGTCCAGGAGTCTGCTCAGCATGCGTTCGCTCTCGAAGAGCTGCTCCCGCTCGCGCCCGTGGCGCCACACGACGAACCCCGCCCAGGCAGCAAGCAGATAGCTGCCGATCAGCAGCAGGATGAGCTGCGGCCAGGCCACCACCGCTGCGATGCTGGAGGGATTCGGTGCCACGGTGAGCACCCAATCCAGACCCGGAACCGGCACCCGCTGCTGCGCCGCCAGCGCCCATGCGTCGGGTGTCTGGGGGGCGTTGCTCCAGGCCACGGCACCGTCCACATCCTTCAGCGCGATCCAGTGGCCGACACCGAGTTCGGCAGCCAGGCGCGAGGTCTCCACCAGCTCGCGCGCCCGGACCACACCGTTGACGAATCCCAGGAGCGAGCCGTCCCTCGCCTGCACGGGCCAGTAGATGCCGAAGCCGCTGCCACCCTGGAACAGTTCGATGCTGCGGGTTCGGGTTATGACCCGTTGCTGTTGTGCCTCTCCGATGGCGCGGGCGACATCCGCTTCCGGATGAGCGAAAAGGTTGCGCCCAAGGGCGGCCTCATTGCCGGCATCGGGTACCACGACGCGAATCCGTCCGTCTGGCTCCACCCAGTTCAGCGCCAACAGCCCAGGCGTCCGTGCGAGCAGGGCCTGCGCGTCGCGCCGGAACGCCTCCAGATCCACCTCCCCGTCTCTGGGGCGCTGATCCACCAGCACTTCCACCAGCGCGACCCGCGCATCCACCCAGGCGGCCAGATGGGAGCCTGCCTGCTGAGTGACTACGGCTACACCCTGCTCGAGCACGCGCTGGCGATCCTGGTAGAGCCAGACGGCTGCCAGCGTACCTGCCAGGGCGATGGCCACAGACACGGCCGCCGCCCGGTACAGGGAAATGCGCGTTGTAGGCCGCTCGCGTCGGGCAGTGAGCCCGGAGTCGGAAGTGCGTGCCTGCATGAAGCGCCCCGGATGCGATTCGAGAAAGCGACCAATCCACTACGCCGCCAACGAAGTCTAGTTCGTCCCGCGCAAACTACGCAGCTGTTTCCGGCGCCAGCGACGCGAAAGGTTTGCCAGACCCCGAGCTTCCGCTACCCTGCCCGCCACGGTGCGACACGGGCCCCAACGCGCACTCTGGAGACCCGTCACCGGTGACGGCCGCAGCCGACCTCATCCATCTCGACGACCACGGCCTCTACTGTCCAGCGGGCGACTTCCATATCGACCCCTGGCGGCGGGTGCCGCGCGCCGTGGTCACCCATGGCCATGGCGACCACGCCCGCCCCGGCATGGGACATTACTGGGCCGAGGCCTCCGGCCTGCCCATCCTGCGCAAGCGCCTCGGCCGCTACGCACCGCTCGAGGGCGTCGCCTATGGCGAGACGCTCCGGTTCGGTGACGTCCGGGTCAGCCTGCACCCGGCAGGCCACATTCTCGGCTCGGCCCAGGTTCGCATCGAGCACGACGGCCGCGTCTGGGTGGTGTCGGGAGACTTCAAGCGCGACCCCGACCCCACCTGCGCGCCGTTCGAGGTGGTCCCCTGTGACACCTTCGTCACCGAAGCCACCTTCGCCTATCCAGTCTACCGCTGGCCCGACACCAGGAGCGTGGCCGCAGAGATCCACGCCTGGTGGCAAGCCTGTGCAGCCGAGGGACGGCCAGCGGTGCTGTTCAGCTACGCTCTCGGCAAGGCGCAGCGGATTCTCGCCGAACTCACTCACTTCACCGACGCCGCCGTGCTGCT
This sequence comes from Pseudomonadales bacterium, assembly GCA_007131295.1. Classification (GTDB taxonomy): domain Bacteria; phylum Pseudomonadota; class Gammaproteobacteria; order Pseudomonadales; family Azotimanducaceae; genus SLTB01. Next base: position 2,051 of record SLQW01000180.1, read on the forward strand.
GCACGGCGCGATGGTGGATCTGGTGCAGATCTACCGCGATGCGGGCGTCCCCATGCTGCCCACCACGCCGGTCTCGGATCTCGGCCGCAAGAGCGACTTCGCCGGCCGGCTGGTGCTGGCACCGCCGTCCGCCGCGGGCAGCAAGTGGCTGCGCCGCTTCCGCAATGCCTCGACGGGCTTCGCCTCGGGCTGGATGCAGATCCGTGGCAATCGTCGGCGACGCGGCTACGATCGAGGCTTCGTACTTTCCGATCATGCCGACTGGCCCTCGCTCCTGCGCACGGTGACGGAGTGCGGCGCAAAGCGCGTGCTGGCGACCCATGGCCACACGGAGTTGCTGGTGCGCCACCTTCGCGAACACGGAATCGATGCCGGCCCGTTGCGCACGCCCTACGGTGACGTCCATGACGAAACCCCTGAGGACGCGGATGATGACGATGGCGCGGCGACGTCCGAGCCCCGCGGCTCGCGCTGATGCAGGCCTTCGCCCGGCTGTTCGAATCTCTCGACCGCACCACGTCCACCCTGGCGAAGGTGACGGCGATGGCGGAATACTTCGCGCGAGTGCCTGCGGCCGACGCGGGCTGGGCCGTTTTCCTGCTTTCCGGCCGACGCCTGAAGCGCCTGATCGGCGCCGCCGAACTGCGCTCATGGATCGCCGATCACACCGGAACGCCTCCCTGGTTGTTCGAGGAATCCTATGCGCACGTCGGCGATCTGGCCGAAACCGCCGCGCTGCTCATTGCGGAGCCCGTACCGATGGCGGAGCCCCTGACGCTATCCCTGTCGGAGCTGATCGAAGAGCACCTGTTACCGTTGCGCGGCCGCGACGAGGCAACGCGCAGACAGGCGGTGACGGCGCTCTGGCGCCAGATCCCGGTTGAGCAGCTGTTCGTGTTCAGCAAGATCGTCACCGGGGCACTGCGCGTGGGTGTTTCCCAGCGCCTTTTGGTCCGGGCGCTCGCGCAGGCATCGGACATCGACGACAAGGTCTTGGCGCATCGCCTCATGGGTCAGTGGGAGCCCGGAGCGGACTTTTATCTGCGCCTCGTCGCCGCTGATGACGGCGAGGCCGATGTATCCCGTCCCTATCCTTTCTTTCTGGCATCACCGCTGGAAGCGGATCCGGCCACCCTCGGTGCGGCCGCAGACTGGCACGCAGAGTGGAAGTGGGACGGTATCCGCGCGCAGGTGGTGCGCCGCGCTGGCGAGTGCTTCGTCTGGTCCCGGGGCGAGGAGCTGATGCAGGGCCGCTTTCCCGAAGTGGAAGCGACCGCCATGACACTACCCGATGGAACCGTGATCGACGGCGAAATCCTCGCCTGGCGCGACGACGCGCCGCTCGATTTCTCGCTGCTGCAGCGGCGCATCGGCCGCAAAGCGCCAGGGGCGACCATGCTCGCAAAGGCGCCCGTACGGCTCATGGCCTACGACCTGCTCGAAGCGGACGGGGTCGACATCCGGGAGGCGCCGCTCGAGCAACGCCGGCGCCGTCTCGTCGAGCTGCTGAGTCGCGCCGACGCGGATGCCGCCGATCCAATCCTGCTCTCACCGACGCTGGAGGCAGACGACTGGACGGCCCTCAGCGAGGCCCGCGAGCAGGCCCGTGGCCGTGGCACCGAGGGCCTGATGCTCAAGCACAGGCAGTCGAGCTATCAGGTGGGGCGCCGCCGCGGCGACTGGTGGAAGTGGAAGGTCACACCGCACACGGTGGACGCGGTACTCATCTACGCCCAGGCCGGTCACGGCCGGCGCTCGAACCTGTTCACCGATTACACGTTCGCAGTCTGGGACGAGACCGAACTGGTTCCCATCGCGAAGGCGTATTCGGGTCTGAGCGATGCCGAGATCGCCGAGCTGGACCGCTGGATCCGCCGCCATACCCGCGAGCGCTTCGGGCCGGTGCGGTCGGTGGAGCCGACCTGGGTGTTCGAACTCGC
>SLQW01000116.1 GCA_007131295.1 Pseudomonadales bacterium
AGGCAGGCGCGGTCGGCAAGCGACAGGCCAAGTGCCTTAGCCTGCGGCGCAAGCGCCGCGGCCAGCACGGCCTGCTCGCCAGTAAACGGTACGATTTCGACCGGGCTCGATTCGATTCTGCGGAACACCGCATGTGGATCGTGACCGTCGCGACCGAAACGACCGAGCACCTCGGACAGATTGACCGTGCTGATGCAACTCTCGGCGATGACCCGCTCCACGGCCTCCTGCCCCCGCTCACGGAACAGGAAGGCCAGCAGGGCAGACGCGTCAAGGACGTTCACGATGCGTTCTGACCTTCCTGCGCGGCCTCGCGCCGCCGGTCATCGAGCAGGTCGTCGACGACATGGTCGGGTTTGCGGTCTCCATACAGGCGATCCACCCATTCCTGAAGCTCGCCGGCATCCAGCATGTCGCGCGGTTCGAGACTGGCACGGGTGAGGATGTCGCGGACTTCGGCTTCCATGCTGCGCCCCGAGCGGGCCGCGCGCAGGCGCAGGCGGTCACGAACGTCGTCGGGCAGATTGCGAATGGTCAGTGCGGCCATGGTCAGACCCTCGAGACAGGCCTATCGAGGACGCATGATAGCATTGCTGTCACCGACAGCGTTCTTCGCAGGCTCAGGTAGAGAGTAATGCATAGCTTGTGCTTCTGCCGCCGCCTGCTTCCCGGATCAGTGCGCCACGCTCGATCAGGTCCTTGATGTCGCGCAGCGCCGTGTCATGGGAACATTGGGTCATCCTGGCCCACTTGGTGGTCGTGAGCCTGCCTTCAAAGCCGTCCAGCAGTCGGTTGAGGATCTTGGTCTGGCGCTCGTTCAACGGTGCTTCTGCAAAGCGCTGCCAGAAACGCGCCTTTTGCAACACTGCGTCGACCGAGGCATCGGCACTTTCAATGGCGCGGTGCAGACATGACAGAAACCATTCCTGCCAGGCCGTGATGTCACAGCCGCCTTTTTGGCTGCGCTCGAGCATCGTGTAGTACTCGTTTCGCTCAGCGTGGATCTGTTTGGACATGCTGTAGTAGCGCCGTGGGCTTTGCTCGGCGCGGGCAAGCGCCATATCGGCAATGGCGCGCGCGATCCTTCCATTGCCGTCATCAAACGGGTGGATGGTAACGAACCAGAAATGCGCGAGACCGGCGACGAGCAGCGGATCGGTGTCGGCGTCCGGTTCTTCGAACCAGTCGAGGAAACGCGCCATCTCTTCGGTGAGCCTGTCTGCCGGCGGGGCTTCGTAGTGGATCTTCTCCCTGCCGATGGCACCGGAGACAACCTGCATTGGGCCGTCCCGGAGTCTTCCGGTCGTGATGTTTGCAAGGCCGCTCTTGCCGGTCGGGAACAGGGACTCGTGCCATTTGAACAGCCGTTTTCGGGTCAGAGGCAGGGCGTAATTCGTCGTGGCATCAGTCATGAGCTCGACGATGCCGTCCACGTCGCGGGACGAGGGGACCAGGTTCTTGACGTGCTTCATCTCGAGACGGCGGGCGATCGAGGAGCGGACTTCGCCCTGCGGCAACTGCTCACCCTCGATCGCGCTGGATTCGACGACATCGTCGGTCATCGCATTGAGGTGGGCTTCGTCCTTGGCCTCCTCGAACCCCAGCCCTTCCATCTTGCCGAGCAGCCGCCCTTGCGCCCGCGCGACGCGGGTCAGCAGCGGGAGCAGCTTTGCAGCGTCCCAGGTGAGTTCAGGCCAGCCATCGCTTTGCCAGATATACTTCATAATCTACGCACCCCACGCGTAGATTATGAGCCGGATGCGGCGCGGGCGTCAATAAAATACGCAGATATTGCGTATAATAAAGAGCCCAATCTACGCATGAAATGCCCAATAGACTGATTCTGTTAAGTTTTATTGGAGGCCAGCATCCTGGATGCGCACAACGCCACCCGAGCGCCGCCGCCTCAGGCGTCGTCCGCGCCGAGATCCTCGTCCGAAAGCGCAAGCAGCGGCGCGGTCGGTAACGCCTCCACGTCCCGTAGCGTGCGCGTCATCACCCGCGTCCGCCGGTCGACTGCGTCCATGTGGTTGCTCGCCTCCTGCAGCTTCTTCTTCACCTTGTCCAGCGTGTCGCCGAAGCGGCCGAACTCCGCCTTCACCGCGCCGAGGATCTGCCAGACCTCGCCGGAGCGCTGCTGAATCGCCAGCGTCCGGAAGCCCATCTGCAGGCTGTTGAGCAGCGCGCTGAAGGTGTTCGGCCCCGCCACCACCACACGCTGCTCGCGCTGAATGCGCTCCCCGAGTCCGACCCGTCGGGTGACTTCTGCGTAGAGCCCCTCGGTGGGCAGATAGAGAATGGCGAAGTCCGTGGTGTGCGGCGGCGCCAGATAGCGTTCGGCGATGCCCTTGGCTTCTGCCAGCACGCGCTGCTCTAAGGCCCGCACTGCCTGCTCGACGCCGTCGGAATCGCCAAGCTCGGAGGCTGCGAGCAGTCGCTCGTAGTCCTCCTTCGGAAACTTCGCATCCACCGGCAGCCACACCGGCTCGCCGCCTTCCACCGGGCCGGGCAGCCGGATCGCGAACTCGACACGCTCGCTGCTCCCCGGCCGGACGGCGACGTTGCGGCCGTACTGCTCCGGCGTGAGCACGTCTGCGAGCAGCGCACCGAGCTGCACCTCACCCCAGGTGCCTCGCGACTTGACGTTGGTGAGCACGCGCTTGAGGTCGCCGACGCCGGTGGCGAGCTGCTGCATCTCACCGAGACCCTTGTAGACCGCCTCCAGCCGTTCGCTGACCTGAGTGAACGACTCACCGAGGCGCTTCTCCAGCGTCGACTGCAGCTTCTCATCCACGGTCTGCCGCATGGCCTCCAGGCGCGCGCTGTTCTCCGCTCGCAGCTTGTCGAGCTGCGCCTCCAACGTGGCCGTCAACTGGGTGAGCCGGGACTCGAACGCCGCGAGCCGCTCGCGCTGACTCTCCGCCAGCTGCCGGGAACCGGCCTGCTGCTGTTCGCCGAGACGCCGCGCGAAGCTGTCGAGCTGCCCGCGCTGGCTGTCGCCGAGCGTGGTGACCGAGCGCATGACTTCCTGGCGCAGCGCCGCGGCCTGGGCGGCGGATTCCTGCCGGGCACGGTTCAGGTCCTGCGCCACCTCTTCCTCGATGGCCTCGATGCGCTGCACCACCGGACCGAGCAGCGTCACCTGCGCGTCGAGCAGCCGTGCATGAAGTTCCTCGGCGCTGAGGCGCGCCCGCCGTGCGCTGACGATCCAGAACGCGGCGACGAGCGCGAACAAGGCACCCAACCCGATGAGGAGCTGGTGATGGGGGACCGCGACGAATGCAGCAAGCGCCGTCGTCAGTTCCGACAAGATGGCGGCCTTCTCCCTATCATTTCATGCGGTAGCGGATCGGCAGGCTCTTCAGGCCGCCGACGAACGCGGCCTGAGCAAAGCGCGGCTCGCCCGCCAGTTCCACGTGCTCCACCCGCGCCAGCAGTTCCCGGTAGAACGCCTGCATCTCCAGCCGCGCGAGATGCTGCCCGAGGCAGACGTGCGCGCCGTAACCGAAGGCCAGGTTGCGCGCGGCGGGGCGCGTGATGCGGAACTCGAACGGCGCTTCGAACACCTCCTCGTCGCGGTTTGCTGACGGGTACCAGAGGATGGCCGACTCGCCCTCGGCGATCTTCGTGCCACGCACTTCCTGATCGCGGGTCGCCGTGCGCATGAAGTGCCGCACCGGCGTGACCCAGCGGATCATCTCTTCCACCGCGCCGGCCACGTGGGCGGCGGGATCGGAGCGCAGCTTCGCGAACTCGTCAGGATTCTCCATCAGCGCCAGCAGACCGCCGGACGTGCTCGACGAAGTCGTGTCGTGGCCTGCAGTGGCGATGATGATGTAGTAGCCCGCCTCCTCCAGTTCCGGGATCGGCTTGCCGTCGATCTTCGCATTGGCGATGACCGTGGCGATGTCGTCCCGGGG
>SLQW01000193.1 GCA_007131295.1 Pseudomonadales bacterium
ACGCGGCCGGCGGCTGCGCCGCCAGTCGGCGCGCAGCGCTTTGCGCTGCACGCTCTCCCACAAAGCATCCTTCGCTCCGCGGTGTGATTCATCCTTCGCTGCGCGGTGTGATGTGGGAAGGCGTGGCCGCGCATGCGGGCGCGCCGAGCGCGGACTGCGGGCGAATCCTCGCGTCACGCGGCCGGCGGCTGCGCCGCCAGTCGGCGCGCAGCGCTTTGCGCTGCACGCTCTCCCACAAAGCATCCTTCGCTCCGCGGTGTGATTCATCCTTCGCTGCGCGGTGTCATGTGGGAAGGCGTGGCCGCGCATGCGGGCGCGCCGAGCGCGGACTGCGGGCGAATCCTCGCGTCACGCTGGCGGCGGCTGCGCCGCCAGTCGGCGCGCAGCGCTTTGCGCTGCACGCTCTCCCACACACGTAAGGCTGATCAGGCGCGGCTGGCGCTGAGGCGGGCAGCGGTGTCGAGGCCGCTGTGCTCACCGAACTGGAGTTCAGCGAGACGCGCATAAAGAGGGTTGTCGGCAAGCAGGCTCGCGTGGGTCCCCTCGCCCACCACCCGGCCCTCGTCGAGGACGAGGATGCGATCCGCCCGAATCACCGTCGCCAACCGATGGGCGATTACCAGCGTCGTCCGATTCTCCGCCAGGCGTGCGAGCGCCTGCTGCACCGCATATTCGCTCTCCGCGTCCAGCGCACTGGTGGCCTCGTCGAGCAGCAGGATGGCCGGATCCTTGAGTACGGCCCGAGCGATGGCAATGCGCTGGCGCTGACCGCCCGACAGCCGCAGTCCGGCCTCGCCGAGATCGGTTTCGTAGCCCTCGGGAAGATGCGCGACGAAGCCATCCGCAAACGCTGCAGCAGCGGCATCCCGGATTGCCGCATCGTCCGCATCAGGTCGGCCGTAGCGGATATTGTCCGCGACGCTACCGGTGAACAGGGCCGGATCCTGACTGACGAGGGCGACATGGCGCCGCAATGCCTCCGGATCCAGTTCGCGGATATCGATGCCGTCCACCTCGATGGCACCGCTGCCCGGGTCGTAGAAGCGCAGCAGAAGATCGAACAGGGTCGACTTACCGGCCCCGGAAGGGCCCACCAGAGCGACGTTCTCGCCGGGGCGAATCGAGAAATTCACTCCGGCCAGCGCCGGAGGCTCCGGCCGGGTCGGATAGGCGAACACGAGATCGCGCACGGTTATGGCACCGCGCACCGGTTCCGGCAGGCTGCGCGGCGACGCCCGTCGCGGCAGCGCGCTCTCGGCGGCGAGCAGCTCCATCAGTCGCTCAGTGGCACCCGCGGCCCGCTGCAGATCGGTCACCACTTCGCTGATGGCGCCGACGGAACCGGCAACGATGAACGCGTAGAAGATGAAGGCTGCGAGCTCGCCGGGCGTGGTGCGGCCGCTCAGCACGTCCTGGCCGCCGGTCCAGAGCATGGCGGCGATGGCGGCGAGGACCAGGATCATCACCAGCGTGATGAGCACAGCGCGCTGCATGATCCGGCGCCGGGCGATGTCGAACGCCACCTCCACGTGGGCAGCGAAGCGGGTCCGGTCCACGTCTTCATGGTTGTAGGCCTGTACGGTCTTCACCTGCCGCAACGATTCGGACAGGAAACTGCCGACGTGGGCGATGGAGTCCTGGGATGCACGCGACAGAGCGCGAACCCGCCGGCCGAAGACGATGATGGGGATGACCACCACAGGTGCCGCCAGCACCACGAACAGCGACAGGCGCGGGTTGGTGACGAACAGCAGGATCACACCGCCGACGAACATCAGCAGGTTGCGCAGGGCGATGGATACGCTGGAGCCGATAACCGTCTGCAGCAGCGTGGTGTCGGTGGTGATCCGGGACTGGATTTCGCTGGCGAAATTGGCCTCGAAGAAGCCCGGGTGCAGGCGGATGACGTGGTCGAACACGGCGCGGCGGATGTCGGCGCTGACCCGCTCGCCCACCCAGGACACCAGGTAGAAGCGCGCGAACGTACCTGCCGCGAGCAGGAGGATCATGCCGGCGAAGACAAAGATGCTGTTGCGCAGCAGCTCGGGCGAGCCGTTGATGAAACCCTGATCGATGAGCAGACGCAGGCCCTGACCGATGCTCAGAGTCACGCCGGCCGTCACCACCAGCGCGATGGTCGCCCCAATCACCGCAGCGCGATACGGAGCGAGAAAGCGCAGGACGGGGGCCAGATTGCGGACGTCGCGGCTGCCGCCGCGTTCGGGAAGGATGTCCGTCATGAAATTCCTCGTGTGCCAGCCGCGATTATTCCACAGGGTCAGTGCGATGTGTGCAGCACGACGATGGCGGCACAGCCGCCGTTGAGCGTGACGCTGAGCCGGAGCGCAGTCGGCGATCGGTGCGCCCGCGCGCTGCGCGGCCACAACTTCCCACAACGTATCGCGAAGTCGAGGGCTCTCTTTGGGAAGTCGTGGCGCTGGGCCTCACAGGCCGCAGGGGGGCAGGACGATGGCGGGACAGCCGCCGTTGAGCACGCCGCTCGGTTCTGGCGGCAGTCGGCGATCGGCGCGTCCGCGCTGCGGACACGCCTTCCCACAGGCGTGGCGTTACGCGGGGGGCTATGATGATGGGCTGGCGGAACAACAGGAGGGTGGCATGAGCGAGGCGAGCGGACTGCCGGAGTGCATCGAGGTTGGGCCGGAGGATGCAGATGCGAGCATCCTCCTGCTGCACGGCCTCGGTGCAGACGGACAGGATCTCGAAGGCATAGTCCCGCACCTGAAACTGCCCGTGGGCGCGCGCTGGCGTTTCCTATTCCCGAATGCGCCGGTCCGCCCGGTCACCATCAACGGCGGCATGCGCATGCGAGCGTGGTACGACATCGATCCTGCCGCCGGACCCGACAGCGGCAGCGGGGACATCGCGGCCTCTGCAGCTGCCACCGCCGGCCTGATCGCCCGCGAGGCGGAACGTGGCGTAGCGACGAAGCGGATCGTCGTCGGCGGCTTCTCCCAGGGTGGCGTCATCGCCTTGGAGACGGGGCTCGCTTACCCCGAGCGCCTGGCCGGCATCGTCGCGCTTTCCACCTACCTGCACGACCACGCGAACGTGACCGCACGCCTCGGACTCGCCAACGCCGAGCTGCCGGTCTTCATGGCCCACGGCCTGATGGACCCGATGATTCCGGTCCAGCGCGCCGCCATCGCCAAGTCGACCCTGACCGATCTCAGCTACCCGGTGACTTGGCAGGAGTACCCGATGGGCCACGAAATCTGCATGGAGGAGCTCGACGCGCTCAGCCGCTGGCTGACGGCGCAACTGCCGGACTGACGCCGTATGCAGCACCGGGCGCGGCGGCTACACTGATGCCGGGATATACGGGGAAGCTCCCTAGATGGAATTCGATCCACCTGAGCAAACTGACAACCCGGATCTGGCCTGGGACCTCGGTGAATTCGGCAACAGGCGCCGGGCCACGGACTTCGTGCAGATATTCGAAGAGACGCTGTGCGTCTACTCCGGCGCGGTGGAGCAGCTCTACACCAACTACGACATCTTCTACCCCGAGGAGGAAGGCCGAAAGATGGTCATCCTCCCCGACCCGACGGCCTACCACGACACGTTCTTCGGTATCGTCCCGGAAGCGGTGCTGGAGACGGGGCTCTACATCATCCCAGGCGATCTGATCGAGAAGCCGGGCCTGCACCTGACGAACCTGCTGAAGGATCGCAGCATGGGCCCGCGGCAGATACCGTTCGAGGCCGGGATCCGCGCCATCATGGCGAAACGGCCTGCGCATGACCCTTTCCTGCCGGTGCTGGTAAAAGGCGACCTGCGGGAGCTCGAGGAACAATGGCCAGTGCTGCATCTGCACCGGATCAAACTCGGGGCGCTCGAGCACCGCTCGGCTCTGGAGCGCAAGGACATACAGAAAGTCATCACCGAGA
>SLQW01000042.1 GCA_007131295.1 Pseudomonadales bacterium
AGATCGGAGCGCCGCGCCTGCGGCGCGACACTCCTTCCCACGACGACTTCGCGGAGTCGAAAGAGAGTGGACGCGCCGGCTTTTCGTGGGAAGGTGTGCTCGCCAACGGCGAGCGCGCCGACGGTCGCGGCAATGGGTTAGGCGCGGAGCCTGGCGCGCTTCCGCGGAAGCGTGGGCGGGATTGGGATCACAACGGCGTTCGGGAGTCGAGTTTGGGCGCAGATGATGCGGTCGGTGAGGTAGTACGGCGCGCGCACGATCAGTGTGCCGGGAGGTCTCTGCGTGGTCGATAACTGGATCGAACTCTGGGAGTCGTCCGGACTCTATCAGGTCTCGCTCGGCGAGCTGGCCATGATCGGCATCGGCCTGTTGCTGCTCTATTTCGCCATCGTCCGCAAATTCGAGCCCTTGCTGCTCTTGCCCATCGGCTTCGGCGGCATTCTCGCGAACATTCCCGGTACCGGCCTCACCGATCCCGGCGGCATGCTCGATGCGTTCTACTCGCTCGGCATCGAGACCGGCATCATGCCGCTTTTGATCTTCCTTGGCGTGGGCGCGATGACCGACTTCGGTCCGCTGCTCGCGAATCCGAAGACGCTCTTCCTCGGTGCGGCCGCCCAGTTCGGCATCTTTGCGACCGTGATCGGTGCGCTGGTGTTCACCGACCTCGGACTGATGGATTTCACCCTCGCCGAAGCGGCGGCCATCGGCATCATCGGCGGTGCGGACGGGCCGACGGCGATCTACGTCTCGGGAATGCTGGCGCCCCACCTGTTAGGCGCGATCGCGGTCGCGGCGTACTCCTATATGGCGCTCGTGCCCTTGGTGCAGCCGCCTATCATGCGTCTGTTCACTACGAAGAAGGAACGGCAGATCCGTATGGTGCAGCTGCGCCACGTGTCCAAGACCGAGAAGATCCTGTTCCCGATTCTGCTTTTGACCATGGTGGCCATGGCGCTGCCGGCGGCGGTGCCGCTGCTCGGCATGTTCGCGCTCGGCAACCTGATGCGTGAGTGCGGGGTGGTGGACCGGCTGTCCGACACGGCGCAGAACGCGCTGATCAACATCGTCACGATCTTCCTCGGCCTTGCGGTGGGTTCGCGCCTGCAGGCGGATCTGTTCCTGGTTCCGAGCACGCTCGGCATCCTCGCCCTCGGCATGGTCGCCTTCGCGTTCGGCACCGCGGCCGGCGTGATCATGGGCAAGTTGATGAACCTGATCACGAAAGAGCCGATCAATCCGCTGATTGGCGCCGCCGGGGTCTCGGCGGTGCCGATGGCAGCGCGGGTGGTGAACAAGGTGGGGCTCGAGTCGAACGCGCAGAATTTCCTGCTGATGCACGCCATGGGGCCGAACGTGGCGGGCGTCATCGGCTCCGCCATCGCCGCCGGCATCATGATCCAATTCCTGCTCTGAGCGCAGCTACAGGGCATGTCGGGCGGCGCGGCGGCGAAGGCTGACGCGCAAACAAAAAAGGGTGCCGAAAGGCACCCTTTTTCGTTGTGCTGACAGCGCTGGTCAGCTTCTGGGCACCCAGGCCGTACACCAGCCCGGTCCGGCAACCAGGCGGTTCTGGAAGATGGAGCAGGGGCCCCAATCATCTTCACCGACGTAGAGGCCGCAGTTGTAGCAGTACTGATCCGCGCCGGCGACGCCGGACCGATCCGGCCGAGGGATGTCCGGATGGGCATCGATGTCGTGGACGTAGTTCAGGGCCTGGGCCATCGGCTCGTCTTCGGAGACCTTGTTGTCGGCGAAGGCCGGACGGGTCCCGAGCTGAACGACGGGAATCAATACTGCGGCGGAGGCCGCTCCGCGCAACAATTGGCGACGACTGAGCTTGCGTTCCATCTGTTTCTCCTGTGTCAGAGGCTGCAGTTTACCGCGCCCGGTGAATATGATGCATCGGTCAAGCTGTACCGAACCTGTCGCTGGCCGCCAGTTTCATGTGGGCGTCGTGCAGGTCGAAGCGCTGCCAGGCGGCAGCCGGGTCGGGGCCGGGACGCACCTCCAGGATGCCGGCGCGCAGGTCCATGGCCAGTGCGCACACTGTCCCCATGCGGCCGAAGTCCCAGCCGGGCATGTGGCGCCAGGATACGCTGATCGGATCTGTCGGATCGCTGCAATCTGAGAGGATCGCCTTCAGCGCCGGCCAGTCCCGGGTGGCGCGCCCGGCCCGGTCGCAGGCCTGGCGCAGCCTGGCTTCGGAATTGGGGGCATTCGGACCGGCGTCGTAATCCTCGCGCAGAAAATGGTTGGTGTGGGCGATCACGCCGTGCTCGGGCTCCAGCCGATGGCAGGTCCGGCCGGTGAACTCCAGGCCGACGCCTTCGCCGGTGGCCGTGCCCACCAGGACGTGTGCCGAGCGGCCGGAACCCGCGCGGGCGAGCAGGGCGTCGAGCTCAGACGGGTCCCGCAGTTCCAGCAGGGCCCGCAGCAGGACGTGCACGGGCAACCCTTCAAGGGTCTCCGGGGAGCGCAGGAAGTTGAGAGCGACGCCAAGGCCGGCGCTGGACAGGCCGATCTTCGCGAGAATGCCGGGTTCGCTAAGCGAAAGGATGCGGTGGCCGTCGGGATGGCGAATGTCGAGGACGGCGATCAGCGGCTCGAGCTGCTCGATCCAGTCCCAGGTCTGGCCGAGCAGGGCATGCTCGGTGAAGAACAGCGCCGTGCATTCGTTGGCCTGGGCCTGCATGCGCGCGACCAGCTCGCTGCGCGCGTTCAGGGCGTGGATCCAGTGGCGCGGGACGTCCGCGCCCTCGGCGATGGCGTCCATCTCGGCGACGAGATCCGGGTCGAAGGCGCGGGTTACGGCGGCGAAGTGGGCGGCGGCCTTCGCCACTTCGGCTTCGGGCAGGCCGAAGATTTCCGCATAGATGTCGATGGCCTGCTCGATCTCGCGCCTGCGAACGCGGCCATGGGCGTAGCCGCGTTCGCTGGCGTCGCCCGCGAGGATGACGTGAGGTATTGGCGCTGCGCCGATCTCTGGGGTCATGAGGGCAGTCCGCACGGGGCTGGAGCCGAGAAACTACCGTGCCGCACGTCCGCTCGGCAAGCAGGCCGCTCCTGACTAAGGAAGGCTCCGTGAGAAGCAGTGCCCGCGCAGCGGGCGCTGCGATCGCGGACTGGGCTTGGCTCGGAGCGTGCTGCTTTGCGGCGGCTGCGCCGCCGATCGTCGCGTCGCCCTGCGGGCGGCACGACTTCCCACAAGGGGCTCTTTGAATCTCGTGATGACGCTGCGATCGCGGACTGGGCCTGGCTCGGAGCGGGCCGGGCGAATCAGGGCTTGGCCATGCCGCCGCCCATGCGCAGGACCTCGTCGAACTCGGCACGGGTGGTAGGCTGGACGGAGAGCCGCTGGTTGCGCTGCACCACGCGCATGTCGGCGAGCTTCGGATTCGCCTTCAGGTCATCGAGGGAAACGATACGCTTCAGCGGCGCCACCGCCTTCACGGTGACTGCCCACCAGCGCGGATCATCCGGATCCGACTTCGGATCGTAGTACTTTGATTCCGGGTCGAACTGGGTCGGGTCGGGGGCCACCTCGCGGACGATCTCCACCACGCCATACACGTGCGGCGGCTTCGTGTTCGAGTGATAGAACAGCGCGCGGTCCCCGACCTTCATCTCGCGCATGAAGTTGCGCGCCTGATAGTTGCGCACGCCGTCCCAGAACTCGCTCTGATCCGGGCAGGCAAGGAGGTGGTCGAAGCCGAACACATCGGGTTCCGACTTCATCAACCAATAGCTTCGACTCATGCGGGGACACTCCACTTTCCATGGGTTTCGATATACTGCTCGGCGGCCCGGACACCGCTGCGCCAGGCTCCGCCCACCGTCGAGAACAGGCTCGGGTCGGTGGCTTCGCCTGCGAACAGCAAACGCTGATCGACGCCG
>SLQW01000090.1 GCA_007131295.1 Pseudomonadales bacterium
AAGTCGTTCTGGCGAACGAGGTGGTGGCTCATGCCTGAGCAGGTGCTGATCGTCGAAGACGATGCTGGCATCCGGGATCTCCTGCGCGACGAACTCGAGGCGGAAGGCCTGTCTGTGCTCGACAGCGAGACGCTGCAGCAGGCGCGGGAACTGCTGAACGGCCACCACGTTGATCTTCTGATCACCGACCTGCGCTTGCCTGACGGTAGTGGTCAAGAGCTCCTGCGCGAACAGGTGGGTGACGATGCCGCGCCCGCTGCGCTGGTGATCACCGCGTTCGGCGGCGTGCGTGATGCGGTGGCGGCGCTCAAGCTGGGCGCAGACGACTTTCTCACGAAGCCGCTCGATCCCGACCACTTTCTGCTCACGGTGCAGCGCCTGCTGGAGCATCGGCGCCTGCGTAATGAGCTGACGCGCTACCGCAGCCTCACCGATGGCGAATCGTTCCACGGCATGTACGGCTCGAGCCCGGGAATGCGCCGGTTGTTCGAACAGATCGAGCTCATTGCCGAAGGCGAGGGCGCCGTGCTCGTGCTCGGGGAAAGTGGTACGGGCAAGGAGCTCGTGGCGCGGGCGCTGCATGCGGGTAGTTCCCGTGCCGATGGGCCGTTCGTGGCCGTCAACTGCGCCGGCATCCCCGGGGAACTCATGGAGAGCGAGTTTTTCGGGCACGTCGCGGGCGCCTTCACCGGTGCCCGCAACAGCCATGCAGGGCTGTTCCGGCAGGCGGATGGCGGCACGCTGCTGCTCGACGAAATCGGCGAGATGCCCTTGAATCTTCAGGCGAAGCTTCTGCGCGTGCTCGAGGAGGGTCGCATCCGTCCGGTCGGAGCCAGCGGTGAAGAGGAGGTGGACGTACGCATCGTTGCGGCCACGAACCGTGATGTGCGCGGTCAGGTCAAGGCCGGCGACTTGCGCGAGGACCTCTATTTCCGGCTGGAGACATTCGCTATCGAGATCCCGCCGCTGCGCGAGCGCGGCGATGATCGTGAATTGCTCGCGAGCCGTTTTCTGCGAGAATTCGCGGCGCGGCAGGAGCGTTCGATCGAGGGTTTCGATCCGGCGGCTCTGGCCCTGATCCAGCGTTACCCTTTCCCCGGAAACGTGCGCGAGCTGCGCAATGTCATCGAGCGTGCGGTGCTATTTTGCCGCGGCAACGAGATCCGTCCGGAGGATCTGCCCGCGCGTCTGCGCGGCGAGGACGGTGGTGATCTGGGTGTTCCCGAGGGAGCGGGTCCATTCGGTGATATGCCGACGCTGGAGACGCTGCAGCAGCGTTATGCCCGCTATGTTCTGAGTCATACCGGAGGCAACAAGAAACAGGCGGCGGCCATTCTCGGCGTGACGCGAAGCACGCTCTACCGCTGGCTCGACCGACCGGAGGCCGCAGACAGCGGCAGGTGACTACAGGCGAGCGAGCCTTCAGTTGGTCGGTGTCTGGTAGGGGAGCGCGAGCATCTCCACCCGGTTGCGGAAGTCCGGGTCTCGATCCATGCGGGCGAGCAGCGAAGCCCATTCGTCCGGATTCAGGCCGTTCTGGCGCAGCTGACTCCGGACCTCGCGACTGAGCGTGCCGGACAGTTCAGCTGGATCGCGCAGGCTTTCATCGAGAGGGTCCGTTTCTGGCTCCTCCTCGCGCAGGGTGCCGGTCACCATGCCCCAGGCTCTGGCGAAGCGGACCAGCGTTTCGCGATCGGGACCGTCTTCCCAGGCTTCCGGGTCCGGCAACTCGGAGGCCGCTTCATCCGCGGCCATGGGGTCGCCTGGTTCCATGGGCTCGTCCGCGACGGCGCCAGTGCCGAGTAGCGCGCAGGCGAACAGGGCGGTCAGCAGACGGCCCGAATCGGTACGCTTTTTCATGTCGGTATCCGTAAATCAGGTTTGTCACACAAGCTAATGATAGCAATCCTCGTACCAGCAGTCAGACTGGCCTGTCGCTGTGCGGCAGGCCAGTACGTTCACGGGCCCAGACAGGAGTACCCCGATGATTCGTTCGACGCCATCCCGAGAGTTTCATGGCGGGTTGCGTTTGCGTCCGGCAGGTCGCGTCCTTCCGGCGCTGCTTTGTCTGCTGCTGCTTGCGGCAGTCCTGCCGGGCGTCGCGACCGCAGATGAAGGTGGATGGCAGCCGGCCGACAGTATCGATCTCGAACTCGGCCTGTATCACTTCACGCGCAACGATGTCCGCATTCCCAATCCCGGCGGGACAAAGTTTGCGCTCGATGATCTCACGGGCTCGAACGGGTCCGATCTCCGGCTGCAGGGCACCTGGTGGTGGAACGAGCGCAACGCATTGCGGCTCACGGTGGCGCCCATTTCGATCGAGGGGGCGGCCGTTGCAGATGAGGACATCGAATTTGCTGGTGCCGAGTTCGCTGCCGGTGAGCGCACGTTGGCCGAGTACCGATTCAACACCTACCGCCTGACCTGGCGCTATCGTTTCTTTCGCGGTGAGCGCTGGGACTGGTCGGGGGGCGCTGCGGTATTGGTGCGAGATGCACGCATCCGGCTGACGCAGGGTGATCTCAGCGCGAAGGATGATGATCTCGGCTTCGTGCCGCTCCTGCATCTGCACGGCCGCCATCGGTTCACCGAACGTACAGAGCTGGTTGTGGACCTGGAGGGCGCCTGGGCGCCGCAGGGACGCGCAATCGATCTGGCGGTGCGCGTTGAGCATGCCTTTACGCCGAACTGGGTTGGACACGTCGGTGTGCGCACTCTGGAAGGCGGTGCCGACAACAGCAACGTCTTCACTTTCGCGTGGATTCACTTCGCGACGCTTGGTGTGGGGTATCGCTTCTGAAACAACGCGTCGTCGTGAGGCCCCTGGGGTGCGATCACTGCGAGATCGTGCGTGTCTTTTGTGCTGCAGGCCGAGGTCAACGGCTCCCTTCAGCCCCCGCCTGCATGCGCGGCTGCGATCAGCGCATGTGTCCCAGGGGCAGGATGTACAGTGGTTCCTCGGAGCGCCCGAGATTCAGAGCGGCAGCGACCTGGTCCTCTTGAAAAGCGCCGATCGCGACGGTGCCGATACCCAGAGCCGTGCCCTGCAGGTACACGTTTTGCCCCGCGTGCCCAGCCTCCATATGGACATAGCGCTCGGCTCTCTGGCCGTATCGTCGCGCGGTGCGTGGGATCACGGCAGAGATCACCATGACCGCGGGTGCGTTGCCTATCGAGGACTGCCCGAGCGCTGCACTCTGGAGCTCACGCCGACGGTCGCCGGGTACCCGTAGTTCCAGGCTGTGCTGATCGGGGCGATAGCGGTAGATGCCGTCCTGCAGTTCGGAGATGCTGGTGATCAGCACATCGACCTCCAGCGGGAATGTCGCGCCCGCTGACGGTGCGGTCCGGAAACCCTGTTCCGGCTCAGAGATGCCCTGCGCGGCCCACAGTAGTTGCGCAAGGTCGCGCAAGCTGAGCGGCTCGCGGCCGTAGCTGCGCACCGAACGCCGTTCGTGCAATGCCTGGGTCAAGGGCATCCCACCTGTCTGGATCACATCGGGGAGCACAAGGGATGCAACCGGCTCGGAAGCGGTCGTTGTCGGTGCCGAAACTGACAGGGTGATCATGACGGCACCTGCGAGCCATCCACGCATGGCGACCTCCGCTTCCGGCCATATCGAGGCAGCTTCGAAGGCTATCGTGTCGGCAAGACCGCGAAAACCGATCGCTTGCGCTGTGACGCCGGTCGTTCTGCCTTTGCGCCCGTGAAGTCAGCGGTTTCGTTTTCTGGGTGGAACTCTGGCATCGTTTCAGTATGCACCGGGGCTTTCTGGCGCCCCGAAAAGGATTCGAACCTTTGACCTGCCCCTTAGGAGGGGGCTGCTCTATCCAGCTGAGCTATCGGGGCACGGCTGCAACATGGTACAGCAGACGCGTTCCGATCTGCTAA
>SLQW01000020.1 GCA_007131295.1 Pseudomonadales bacterium
AGCGCACTTTCCATCCTGCTTGCATCCTGTTCCGTCATGGTCGCGCCCTCGCTCCGGAGTCAGGCGTGCTGGCGCTCGAAATCCTGCATGAAGGTCACCAGGGCGTCGACCGCTTCCTGGGTCACCGCGTTGTAAAGGCTCGCACGCATGCCGCCAACGCTGCGATGCCCTTTGAGGTTAGTCAGGCCCCGTGCCTCCGCCTGCTTCAGGAAATCTCCGTCGAGGGCCGGATCCGCCAGCGTGAACGGCACGTTCATCCACGACCGATTCGCTTCCGCCACCGGCGATGCATAGAAATTGCTGGCGTCGATGGCCCCGTAGAGCGTCGTCGCCTTCTGGCGATTGATCTCGGCCATGGCCGCAAGGCCACCGAGATCCTTGAGCCAGCGGAACACCAGCCCGGCGAGATACCAGGCGAACGTGGGCGGCGTGTTGTACATGGAGTCTGCGTCTGCCGCGACCTTCCAGTCGAGCATTGCCGGGGTATCACTGCGCGCACGACCGAGCAGGTCATCGCGCACGATTACCAGAGTGAGGCCCGCGGGACCGATGTTCTTCTGCGCACCTGCGTAGATGACGCCAAAGCGCGACACGTCCAGTGGCGCCGAAAGGATACTGGAGCTGTAGTCCGCCACCAGCGGCGCTGCACCGGTGTCAGGAACAAAATCGTAGGCAACCCCGCCGATGGTCTCGTTCGGCGTCACGTGCACGTAGCTGGCATTGGCCACCACTTCCCAGTCGCGCTCGGAAGGGACGTGGGTGAAGCCGGTTGCTTCCGAGGACGCTGCAATGCTGACCTGCACATAGCGCCGCGCCTCGACGATCGCCTTCTTCGACCAGTAGCCCGAGTTGACATAAGACGCGGTGTCACCGGATTCGCAGAGATTCATGGGAACGGCAGCAAACTGTCCTGTGGCGCCACCCTGCAGAAACAGCACCTTGTAGTCGTCCGGTATCGCAAGCAACTCCCGCAGGTCCGCCTCCGCACGGGAGGCGATGTCGATGAACGCAGCACTGCGATGACTCATCTCCATCACCGACATGCCGGTACCCGCGTAGTCGAGCAACTCGGAGCGGGCACGCTCGAGGACTGCCTCGGGCAACGCCGCCGGGCCCGCGGAAAAATTGTAGACACGCGTCATGGCGCTTCGCTCTCCAGGGATCAGACGGTCGTGACCGCAGGTGCGCGGACGACCTGCCGATTCGCGATCGGCGTCAATCGTGGGTTTCGTTCGACTCGACCGCGTCGTCGTCCGCATCGGCTTCGGCAATACGCTCGAGGCCAACCAGATGCTCTCCGTCGCGCAGATTGATCAGGCGCACGCCCTGGGTAGCCCGTGACAGCTGGGGAACCTCATCGACCCGCGTGCGCACCAGCGTACCCTGGTTGGAGATCAGCATGATCTCCTCCCCGGGGGCCACCTGTGCCGCGCCGACGACGCGCCCGTTGCGCTCCGAGGTACGCATGGCGATGACACCCTGGGCACCGCGCCCGCGCAGCGGAAACTCGGCCACCTCGCTGCGCTTGCCATAGCCGTGCTCACTGGCGGTGAGAATGTCGCCGTCCGCATCGGGAATGATGCAGGCGATGACGGAATCCTTCCCGAGCAGACGGATACCGCGCACGCCACGCGCGGTCCGCCCCATGGCGCGGACGTCGGATTCCTTGAAGCGCACAGCCTTGCCGGAGCCGGCGAACAGCATCACATCGCGGCTGCCGTCGGTGAACGCCGCCCGGACGAGGTGATTACCCGGCTCGAGGTCGATGGCGATGAGGCCCACCGAGCGCGGCCGCGAGAACTGGTCGATGGGCGTCTTCTTGACCGTACCGTTGGCCGTGGCCATGAAGATGAAGCCGTCGTCCGTGTTCTCCTGCACCGGCAGCAGCGTCGTGATCCGCTCGCCCTCGCCCAGTGATAACAGGTTCACGATGGGGCGGCCGCGGGACGTCCGGCTGCCCTGGGGGAACTGGTAGACCTTGAGCCAGAACACCTTGCCCTGGTCCGTGAAGCAGAGAATGGTGTCGTGGGAATTCGCCACCAGCAGGTGCTCGACGAAGTCCTCGTCGTTCACCGTGGTCGCAGCCTTGCCGCGGCCGCCACGGCGCTGGGCCTCGTAGGTGGCGAGCGGCTGCGCCTTGGCATAGCCGCGATTGGACACGGTGACCACCATGTCCTCCTCGTTGATCAGATCCTCGTAGGACAGATCCTCGTAGGAACCGGTGATCTCGGTGCGCCGCGGATCGTCGTAGGCCTCGACGACCTCCTCGAGTTCCCCGCGGATCACCGCCATCAGGCGGTCGCCGTCCCCGAGAATCGCGAGATAACCCTCGATCTCACCGAGCAGGGACTGGTACTCCTCGATGAGCTTGTCCTGCTCCATGCTGGTGAGGCGGTTCAGGCGCAGATCGAGAATGGCCTGGGCCTGGGTCGGAGACAGCCAGTAGCGTCCGTCGCGCAGGCCGTACTGCTCCTCCAGCCCATCGGGCCGGCAGGCTTCGGCGCCGGCCCGCGCCAGCAGCGTAGAGACCGTTTCCGACTCCCAGCCACGGCCGCAGAGAGCCTCGCGGGCCTCCGCCGGCGTCGGCGACGCCTTGATCAGCGCGATGACCTCGTCGATGTTCGACAGCGCAACCGCCTGGCCTTCGAGAATGTGGCCGCGCTCGCGCGCCTTGCGGAGCAGATAGACGGTGCGGCGCGTGACCACCTCGCGGCGATGGCGGATGAACGCCTCGAGCATCTGCTTGAGGTTCATCACCTTCGGCTGGCCGTCTTCGAGCGCGACGCAGTTGATGCCGAACACGGTCTGGAGCTGGGTCTGACTGTAGAGGTTGTTCAGCACCACCTCGCCGGACTCGCCGCGGCGCAGCTCGATCACGATGCGCATGCCGTCCTTGTCGGACTCGTCGCGCAGTTCCGAAATGCCCTCGATGCGCTTGTCCTTCACCAGCTCGGCGATCTTCTCGATCAACCGGGCCTTGTTCAGCATGTAGGGGATCTCGTGGACGATGATGGTGTCGCGCCCGGTCTTCTCGTCGGTCTCGATCTCCGCCCTGGCCCGGACATAGATGCGCCCGCGCCCGGTCTTGTAAGCCTGAACGATGCCGGCGCGGCCGTTGATAATGGCGCCAGTAGGGAAGTCCGGACCCTGGATGTGGTTCATGAGGTCGTCGATGGACAAATCCTCATCGTCGATCAGCGCGATGCAGGCGCGGCCGACCTCTCCGAGGTTGTGCGGCGGAATGTTCGTCGCCATGCCCACGGCGATGCCGGAGGAGCCGTTCACCAGCAGGTTCGGCACCCGGGTCGGCAGCACCTCGGGCATGGACAGGGTTTCGTCGTAGTTCGGTACGTGGTCGACGGTTTCCTTGTCGAGATCGGCGAGCAGGAGATCCGCCAGCTTCGCCATGCGCACCTCGGTGTAGCGCATGGCCGCGGGCGGGTCTCCGTCCACGGAACCGAAGTTGCCCTGCCCGTCCACCAGCAGGTAGCGCATGGAGAAATCCTGGGCCATGCGCACGATGGTGTCGTACACGGCCGAGTCGCCATGCGGGTGGTACTTACCGATCACCTCGCCCACCACCCGGGCGGACTTCATGTAGGGCCGGTTCCAGGTGTTGTTGAGCTCGCTCATGGCGAACAGCACGCGCCGGTGCACCGGCTTGAGCCCGTCGCGGACGTCGGGTAACGCCCGGCCAACGATCACGCTCATTGCATAGTCGAGGTAGGACTGCCTGAGCTCGTCCTCGATGTTGACGGGAAGGATTTCCCTGCCGATCTCTGCCATGAAGTCCTCGATGATCGCCCGAGTCCGGGCGCAAAGGCCCCATGAAGCCAAATCGATCGGCTTCATCGAGTCACGCCCGCGGGACGCGTCCGGAAAACGCGCCATTTTAGCGCCTGGGGCGTCCGGAGGCGAGCGCAAGGCGGCCCTTGATCAGGGGCGCTGCGGAGACCACGCGGCGTCTGCCAAGGCCCGGGAGGCGGGGCCTCTGCTATCATCCGCGGCCGCAACGCAGGAGCGCAGCATGCCAGCAGAATCCGCCACCGCCGTGCTCAGCGCCCGCTGGGTGCTGCCCGTGGCACCCACCAACACGGTCCTCGATGCCACGAGTGTGGTGCTGGCCGGCAGCCGTATTCTCGCCGTACTGCCAACTGCAGAAGCCAGAACCCGCTATCCCGGCGTGCCGGAGACTCGCTTCGAGCAGCACGCCCTGATCCCTGGGCTGGTCAATGCTCATGGCCATGCGGGCATGAGCCTCTTCCGCGGCTACGCTGACGACCTGCCGCTCTCGACCTGGTTGCACGAGCGCATCTGGCCACTCGAGGGACGCTGGGTCGATGCAGCCTTCGTCGCCGACGGCACCGCTCTGGCGGTCGCGGAGATGGTCGCTGCCGGCACCACCACGTTCAGCGACATGTACTTCTTTCCCGAGGCGAGCGCCGCGGTGGCGCTCCGCGCCGGGATCCGCGCGCAGATTTGCGGACCACTGGTGCGTTTCCCCAATGCCTGGTCGAGCAGTGCAGACGATGCCATCCACAAGACGCTGGCTCTGCACGACGAGTACCGGGATTCGGAACATATCCGCATCGCTTTCGGCCCCCACTCCACCTACGCGCTCGATGCTCCCCACCTGGAACGCATCGGGGTACTCGCGGAGGAACTCGACGCGCGTGTGCAGATACATCTGCACGAGACTGAAGCGGAAGTGGCCGAGGCCCGTGCCGCCAGCGGTGAACGCCCGCTCGATACGGTCACACGCTGCGGCCTGCTTGGACCCAGCCTGCAGGCGGTGCACATGACCCAGCTCGAGGCCGGTGACATCGAGCGACTTGCGCGGCACGGTGTCAGCGTCGTTCACTGCCCGCAGTCGAACTTGAAGCTCGCCAGCGGCTTCTGTCCCGTGGCGGCTCTGCGCAACGCCGGCGTGCGGGTCGCGCTCGGCACCGACGGTGCCGCCAGTAACAACAGTCTGTCCCTGTTCCGGGAGATGCACGTTGCCGCCATCCTGGCCAAGGCCGTGGCCGCAGACGCAGCCGCCCTGCCCGCCCTCGAGGTTCTGCGCATGGCCACGCTGGCTGGCGCCGAAGCGCTCGGCATGGACGCGCTGACCGGCTCGCTGGAGCCGGGCAAGGCCGCAGACATGGTAGCTGTGGACCTGTCGGGCGTGGCCAACGAGCCGGTGTTCCACCCCGAGTCCCAGCTCGTCTACGCCGGCGGCGAAAGCAGCGTGTCCTGCGTCCTTGTGGACGGCGAATGCGTTTTCGAACAGGGGCGCCATCTGCGCCAGGATGTGCCTGCCGTGCTCGCCAGCGCGCGTCGCTGGCGCGACCGCATGGCGGATGGAGGTGCCCAGTGAGCAGCGAAGCCGGCAACATCGATCCGGCCGAAGTCGCCAAATTCGAAGCCATGGCCCACCGCTGGTGGGACCCGGAAGGCGACTTCCGGCCTTTGCATGACATCAATCCGGCGCGCGTCGCCTGGATCGCCGAGCGCCATCCACTTGCCGGCAGCCGGGTCCTCGACGTCGGCTGCGGCGGCGGTCTCCTGACCGAGGCCATGGCCCAAGCCGGCGCCGCGGTAACCGGCATCGACGCCGGCGAGGCGCCGCTGACCGTGGCCCGGCTGCACGCGCTGGAGTCCGGCGTAGACGTCAGCTATCTGCAGCGCTCCGCGGAGACGCTGGCCACCGAGCAGCCAGCCGCCTTCGATGCCGTCACCTGCCTGGAGATGCTCGAGCACGTTCCGGAGCCGGCCTCGGTGATACGCGCCTGCGCCCAGCTGGTCCGCCCGGGCGGCGACCTGTTCTTCTCCACCATCAACCGGCACCCCAAAGCCTGGGCGCTCGCAGTGGTCGGAGCCGAGTACGTCCTCGGGCTGCTGCCCAAGGGCACCCATGACTACGCTCGTTTCATCCGGCCATCGGAACTGGCGCGCTGGCTGCGGGAGGCGGGTCTGGACCTGAAAGAGATCGCGGGGATGCGCTACAACCCGTTCACCCGCGACTGCCGCATCGACGCGGATGTGGACGTCAACTACCTCATGCATGCGGTGCGGCCACGATGACCGCCTTCGATCCCCACTGGCAGCCGCCCGCAGACCTGCTTGCCGGGCGCGTGATCGCCGTCACCGGTGCCGGCGCCGGCATCGGCCGGGCCGCTGCGCACAGCTTCGCGGCCCATGGCGCAACCGTGCTGCTGTTCGGGCGCAATGAAGCGAAGCTGATCGATGTCTACGACGAGATCGTCGCGGCCGGGAACCCCGAGCCGGTTATCCAGGCCGTGAATCTAGCCGGCGTAACGGCGGAGGACAGCAGCCGGCTGGCAGCAGCCATCGACGAGGGCTTTGGCCGTCTCGACGGCCTGCTGCACAACGCCAGCGTCCTCGGGCCGCGGGTTCCACTGGCCCATTACGATCCGGACAAGTGGCATGAGGTCATCGCCACCAATCTCACGAGCAATTTTCTGCTCACCCAGGCACTGCTGCCGCTGCTGGAAGCGGCGGGCGAGCGCGCGCCATCGCCGCTGGTGCTGTTCACCGGCTCCGGCGCCGGCCTGCGGCCGCGCGCCTACTGGGGCGCCTACGCGGTGGCCAAGGCCGGAGTGGAAGCCCTGATGAAGGTGTTCGCGGACGAAAGCGAGAACATCTCAACGGTGCGCTTCGCCAGCATCAATCCGGGCGGCACCCGCACCGCCATGCGCGCTGCCGCCTTTCCCGGCGAGGACCCGGCGACGCTGCCGACGCCTGCAGACCTGATGCCGCTTTATTTGTGGCTGTTCGGCGTCGCCGACGCCGCCGTCCACGGGCGCAGTATCGAGGCCCGGGAGTGGCTGGCCCTCTAGGCTATCGCAGCCCGGGATAGGGCACGAAGAGCTTGGAATCGCCGAGCCGTGCGCGGTTCCTACCGCCATGCGGCTCCGGCAGGCCCACCAGCCTGCAAAGGGCATCGATCTCTTCGGGGCGCAGCTCCAACCAGCGGCCGGCCACCAGGGTCGAGGGCAGCACCAGCGGGCCGAAACGCACCCGCTTCAGCCGGCTCACTTCCACTCCCTGGGATTCCCAGAGGCGACGCACCTCTCGATTCCGCCCCTCCATCAGCACGACGTGATACCACCGGTTAGCGCCGTCGCCCCCATAGAACTGCACATCGCTGAAGCGAGCGGGTCCGTCCTCGAGCAGCACCCCCTCCTTCAGTCGCGTCAGCACCTCGTCTGCCACCGTACCGTGAACACGCACCGCGTACTCCCGATCCAATTCCGCCGACGGGTGCATCAGCCTGTTGGCGAGTTCGCCGTCGGTGGTGAACAGGAGCAGACCGCTGGTGTTGTAGTCGAGCCGACCGACCGCGATCCAGCGACCCGTGGCGAGCCGAGGCAGACGCTCGAAACAGGTGGGCCGTCCTTCCGGATCGCTTCGGGTGCAGATCTCACCCTGAGGCTTGTTGTAGAGCAGCACCCGCACTTGCGGTTCGACGTCGGCACTGCGTCCGAGGACGCGCCCGTCCACCTCGATGCGATCGGCAGGTCCTACGCGGTCGCCGAGGCGCGCTTCAAGGCCGTTGACCTTGACCCTGCCAGCACTGATCCACGCCTCGAGCGCGCGCCGGGACCCGAGGCCAGCCCGGGCCAGCACCTTCTGCAGCTTCTCACTGCCCGCCGCGGGAGCGGCATCGGCAGCAGCAGGCTGCTCCGAGCGCTCGTCGCCTGCTCCCGACCGACCGCCGCTGCGGGGCCGGCGTGGACCGCCGCCCGAAGAACGGCTCACGACGGCGACCCGCCGTTCCGGTCGGTACCTGCAGTCGTGGCCTTCTGCTCCGGATCGAAGCCGTGGCCCGCACCTGCGTCTGCGTCCGCGTCCGCGTCTGCGTCTGCATCCGCGTCCACCCGTGTGCCTGTCGCCGCATCGTTGGGCGCGGCCGCGCTCTCGTCCCGGGACGCCGCGCCAGCCTCCGATGCCTCAATGTCATCGTCCGCGCCCGAATCCGACTCTTCACGGTCGTCCGAAGGGACATCAAAACCGAGCTCCTGGTTTATCTGTTCGAGGTCGCGGATTTCAGCGAGCGGCGGCAACTCGTCCAGCGCGCGCAGATTGAAATAGTCGAGAAAGCTGCGAGTGGTACCGTAAAGCGCCGGCCGTCCCGGTACGTCACGGTGGCCGACGATGCGGATCCAGTCCCGGTCGAGCAACGTTTTGACGATGTTGGACGATACGCTCACACCGCGCACCTGCTCGATGTCACTGCGGGTGACCGGCTGCTGATAGGCAATCACCGCCAGCGTTTCCAGCAGCGCCCGCGTGTAGCGCGGCTGGCGCTGTTCCCAGAGCCGGCTGATCCACGGTGCGAGATCTTCCCGGACCTGGATGCGCCAGCCGCTTGCAACCTCCTTGAGGTAGCTGCCGCGGTCGGCGTTCGCAGCCTCGAGCGCTTCGAGGGCAGCGCGCAACTCGGCTCGACCTACGCCCTCCTCCGGTTCGAACAGGCCCAGCAGGCGCTCGAAGGACACCGGCTCACCGGCGGCCAGCAGCGCCCCCTCGACGATGTTGCGGACCATATCGGGACTGATGCTCAACTCAGCACTCTCCAGACTCAGACCGCGTGGACGCGGGCGCGCACGTGAATGGGCGCGAAAGCTTCATTCTGGACGAGCTCGATCAGCGATTCCTTGACCAGCTCCATGATCGCGAGGAACGTCACCACCACGCCAAGGCGACCTTCATCGATCCGAAACAGGCTGGCGAAAGGGACGAAGTCGCGACTCTCTGACACCCGTCGCAGCACCTCGCCCATACGCTCCCGGGTCGATAGGGTCTCGAAACGGATGTTGTGGTGCTTGTACATCTCTGCCCTCTGCATGACGTCCGCCAGCGCAAGCAGCAACTCTTTGAAATCCAGCTCCGGCAGGGGCCGCTGCCGGTCCATGGGCGGCGCCGCAGCCGCGGCCGGGAACACCTCGCGATCGGTCCGCGGCAGTTCGTCGAGATCCTCGGCTGCCTGACGAAAGCGCTCGTACTCCTGCAGCCGCCGGATCAGTTCCGCGCGTGGATCCTCCGCTTCCTCATCCTCAGCCTTCGGTCGCGGCAGCAGCATGCGCGACTTGATCTCCGCGAGCATGGCAGCCATGACGAGGTATTCGGCAGCCAGTTCGAAGTGCAGTGCCTTCATCAGCTCCACGTACTGCATGTACTGGCGGGTGATCTCCGCCACCTGGATGTCGAGAATGTCCAGATTCTGCCGCCGGATGAGATACAGCAGCAGGTCCAGCGGCCCCTCGAAAGCCTCCAGGAATACTTCGAGCGCGTCCGGCGGTATGTAGAGATCCCGGGGCAGCTCGGTGACCGTTCGGCCCTCGACGATAGCAAAGGGAAACTCGGCCTGAGCAGCGCCTTCCTGCTGGCCACGCCGAAGCTCCGCCAGCCGTGGCGGTTCCGGCGTCACGCCGTCACCGCTCACCGGTACCCCAGTCCCATCGCCGAACGCACCACCTCGAGGGTTTCCTTGGCCTGATCGCGGGCATGCTCCGAGCCTTCGGCGATGATGGCCTTAACCAACTCCGGCTGCTCTTCGTACTGCCGCGCGCGCTGGCGCATGGCGGCGAGGTCCTGCTGGATCGACTCGATCAGTGGCCGCTTACAGTCGATGCAGCCTATGCCCGCAGTGGTACAGCCCTCGACGACCCAGTCGCGGGTGTCAGCGTCGGAATAGAGCTTGTGCAGGCTCCAAACGGGACATTGCTCCGGATCACCGGGGTCGGTGCGGCGGGCGCGGGCCGGATCGGTCTTCATGGTGCGGACCTTGCGATCGACCTCCTCCGGAACCTCGCGCAGGCTGATGGTGTTGCCGTAGGACTTGGACATCTTTTCGCCATCCAGCCCTGGTACCTTCGCCGACTCGGTGAGGAGCGCATCGGGCTCAGGCAGCAGCAGCCGGCCGCCGCCCTCCAGGTAACCCGTCAGACGTTCCCGGTCCGCAAGCGACAGGTTCTGCTGCTCGTCGAGCAATGCGCGGGCCCGCTCCAGCGCTTCGCCGTCCCCCTGCTCGAGATAGCGCTTGCGCAAATCGCGATAGAGGCGCTGGGACTTCTTGCCCATGCGACCGATGGCCAGTTCCGCCGCATCCTCGAAACCCGGCTCACGCCCGTAAAGGAAGTTGAACCGGCGCGCCACTTCGCGGGTGAGTTCCACATGCGCGACCTGATCCGCACCCACCGGCACCTTGCCTGCCCGATAGACCAGGATGTCCGCGCTCTGCAGCAGCGGATAGCCGAGGAAGCCGTACGTGGTGAGGTCCTTTTCCTTGAGCTTCGCCTGCTGATCCTTGTAGCTCGGCACCCGCTCGAGCCAGCCGAGTGGCGTGATCATGGAAAGCAGCAGGTGCAGTTCCGCGTGCTCGGGCACCCGCGACTGGATGAACAGAGTCGCCGAGCCCGGGTTCAAGCCGGCCGCGAGCCAATCGATGACCATGTCCCAGACGCTCTGTTCGATGTCGAGCGACTCGGCGTAGTCCGTCGTGAGCGCATGCCAGTCGGCAACGAAGAAAAAGCACTCGAACTCGTGCTGCAGCTTCACCCAGTTGCGCAGCACCCCGTGATAGTGCCCAAGATGCAGACGGCCGGTGGGGCGCATGCCGGAAAGAATCCGACGCTCGGCGTTATTGGCCTTCAAGACGAACTCCACGATCTGATCGACCAGGAACCGGCTTGACCTCGGCTCCGGCCTCGAGAAAGGGCGCGGATCATAGCAGAGCCTGACCCGGGAGCACGGTTCACGCTCAGCCCGGCATCCCTTCGCGCGGCGCAACGTCAGGGACCAGCTTGCTGGCATCACCGCGCCCCTGCCTGCGCAGTACCGGTACCGGACCAGTGAGGTCCACCACCGAAGTGGGCTCCGGGCCACAGGCGCCGCCGTCGATGATCAGGTCCACGTGCTTCTCCAGATGCTCACGGATGACCTCCGGATCGGTCTGCGGCAGATCATCGCCCGGCAGAATCAGGGTGCTGGACATCAGCGGCTCACCGAGCTCCTCGAGCAGCGCCAGCGCGATGGGATGCTCCGGAACCCGCAGACCAATGGTACGCCGCTTCGGGTGGGCGAGGCGGCGCGGGACTTCCCGGGTTGCTGGCAGGATGAATGTGAACGGCCCCGGCGTATGCGCCTTCAGGGCTCGGTAGACCATGTTGTCCACCAGCGCGTAGACCGACAGTTCGCTCAGGTCCCGACAGACCAGCGTGAAGTTGTGGTCCTTGTCCACCTCACGCAGCCGCCGGATACGCTCGGCGCCTGCCTTGTCCTCCAGCCGGCAGGCCACCGAGTACGCGGAGTCGGTGGGATAGACGATGACACCGCCGCTCCTGACGATATCCACCGCCTGCCGGATGAGCCGAGGCTGCGGATTGTCCGGGTGTATGCTGAAGTACTGCGCCATGACATTCCGCTGATCGGAGAAAGGGCCGCGCTCCCCGCGTGGCCTGCGATGCATTATGCTGGTGCGCCGCAGCGGGTCTCAACCCGCTACCGACGGCGGCTCGAGGTCGCCCCCAGCCAGGCCAACGGAGCAGCCGTGAAGCAGTTCCTCGAGTTCGCACCCATTCTCGCCTTCTTCATCGCCTACTACCTGACCGACCGCGACCTGCTCGGCGCCACCGCCGTGCTC
Source organism: Pseudomonadales bacterium (assembly GCA_007131295.1). GTDB lineage: Bacteria > Pseudomonadota > Gammaproteobacteria > Pseudomonadales > Azotimanducaceae > SLTB01. The sequence continues at coordinate 11,651 of SLQW01000020.1, forward strand.
ATCGTCGCCCAGGTCATCCTGACGGCGGTGCTGTTCCTGCGCTACGGCAAGCTCGAGCGGCCCATGCAGATCCAGTTCTGGGCCGTGGTCCTGCTCGGTGGACTGACCCTGGCGCTGAACAATGCCGCGTTCATCCAGTGGCGCCCGACCCTGGTCAACTGGATCCTGGCGGCGGGCCTCGCCCTTTCGCAGATCTTCGGTGAGCGCAACCTGCTGGAACGCATGCTGGGCGGACAGCTGCCGCTGCCCCGGCGCGCCTGGAATACGCTGGCCTGGGGCTGGAGTGCGGCATTCTTTTTCGCCGGCAGCCTCAACTTGTTCGTGGCCTACAGCTTCAGCGAGGAAGTCTGGGTCAACTACAAGCTGTTCGGCGGTTTCGCCCTGACGCTCTGCTACGTGGTGATCACCCTCACCTACCTGGCCCGCGCAGGTCACCTCGACGCCGGCGACGAGACCGGACCCGAGGCGACGCCTGAAGCCGTGGAAGCCGATTCCACGGAGTCGCGGCCGTGATTGCGCTGTCGGTCAACGTCAACAAGATCGCGCTTCTGCGCAACGCCCGCGGCGGCGCGCGACCTGACCTCGTCGAGTTCGCGCGGCTCGCGCTGCTCGCCGGTGCCCATGGCATCACCGTGCACCCACGACCCGACCAGCGCCATATACGCGCCGACGACGTTCCGGTCCTTGCGCGAATGCTGCGCAGCGAGTTCCCCGGCGCGGAGTTCAACATCGAAGGCAATCCCTTCGCTCCGGCCAACGCTGACGGCTACCCGGGTCTCGAAGCGCTCGTGGCGGAGGCTCGACCGGATCAAGTCACGCTGGTCCCCGATGGCGACGCCCAGCTCACCTCCGACCATGGCTGGGACCTGCCCACCGAATCCGCAAAGGTGCGCCCGCTTATCGAACGCATCAAGACGCAGGGCGCGCGGGTCAGTCTGTTCATGGACCCCCTGCCCGAGGCCATCGCCGCGGTCACCGAAACCGGCGCGGATCGTATCGAGCTCTATACCGGACCCTACGCCGCCGCCTACGCCATTGACGGTCATTCGGCCGGTCCCGAGAGCCGCGCCAGTCTTGCTCGGTTCCGCGCCGCAGCGGAGCAGGCGCTGACCCTCGGCCTCGGCGTCAATGCCGGCCACGACCTCGACCTCGACAACCTGGTCGCATTGCGCGCGCTGCCCGGGCTGGCCGAAGTGTCCATTGGCCATGCCCTCGTCGCCGACGCCCTCGAACTCGGCTGGTTCGGAACCGTCCGCCGCTATCTTGCCGTACTGAACGGCTGAAGCCGGCTGCGTACTCGTCTTTTCTATCAAGGGGAGCGCGCGTTCATACTGGGCGCAACTCACCGCATCTGAGTCAGGAGAAGGGCTATGTCGGGGAATCACGAGGACGATCTCGAGCGGTTCATGGATGGCCTGAAGCGGCGCAATCCGGGTGAGCCTGAGTTTCACCAGGCGGTGCACGAAGTGGCCATGGACATCATCCCCTACATCGCCGACAAACCCATCTACAATGATCTAAGGATCCTCGAGCGGATGACGGAGCCGGACCGCGTCGTCAGCTTCCGCGTCACCTGGCAGGACGACCAGGGCAACATTCGCGTCAATCGCGGCTACCGCGTGCAGCAGAACAATTCCATCGGCCCCTACAAGGGCGGCATTCGTTTCCACTCCAGCGTCACGCAGAGCGTTCTCAAGTTCCTCGCCTTCGAGCAGGTCTTCAAGAACAGCCTCACGGGTCTGCCCATGGGTGGGGGCAAGGGCGGCGCCGACTTCAATCCCAAGGGCAAGTCCGACCTCGAGATCATGCGCTTCTGCCAGGCATTCATGACCGAACTGCACCGGCATATCGGACCGGACACCGACGTTCCTGCCGGCGACATCGGCGTCGGCGCTCGCGAGGTGGGCTACATGTTCGGACAATACAAGCGCCTCGTGAACCGCTTCGAGGGGGTGCTTACAGGCAAAGGGCTCGAGTTCGGCGGCAGCCGCATTCGCACCGAGGCCACCGGCTACGGCACCGTTTACATGATGGAGGACATGCTCGCGCACCAGAAGGACGACATCGACGGCAAGGTCTGCGTGGTCTCCGGTGCCGGCAACGTTGCCACCTACTGCGCCAAGAAGCTGATCGAACTCGGCGGGAAGGTGGTTACGCTGTCCGACTCGGGCGGCTTCATCTACGACAAGGACGGGTTCACGCCCGAAAAGCTCGAGTGGGTCATGGACCTGAAGGAAAAGCGGCGCGGGCGCATCGAGGAATACGCGCGCGAATTCGGCGCCGAGTTCGAGGCTGATGCCCGGCCCTGGAAGGTGCCCTGCGATCTTGCCTTCCCCTGCGCGACCCAGAACGAAATCGAAGTCGACGACGCGCAGCTGCTGATCGACAACGGCTGCCGTGCTATAGCCGAGGGCGCGAACATGCCAAGCACGCCAGAGGCCATCAAACTGATTCAGCGCAAGCGGACGCTGCTGCACGCGCCGTCGAAGGCCGCGAACGCGGGTGGCGTCGCTGTCTCGGGCCTGGAGATGAGCCAGAACAGCCTGCGTTTGCAGTGGTCCGCTGGCGAGGTGGATGTGCGCCTGCGGGAGATCATCAAGGGGATTCACGACCAGTGCGTCGAGTTCGGCCGTCAGTCCGACGGCCATGTCGACTATTTCAAGGGTGCCAACGTCGCCGGCTTCAACAAGGTCGCCAAAGCCATGATCGCCTACGGCGTGATGTA
>SLQW01000086.1 GCA_007131295.1 Pseudomonadales bacterium
GCGTGCCAGTGCGTTGGCATCCGGGACGCCGGTCCAGAGCTCACCTCCTTCCCGTGGGCGCCAGGGCGCGACGACACCACTTTCCGCCCAGGCTTCGATCCGGCAGGCGAGGCGATGATCCGCCAGCGTAAAGCCCGCGACGCCATGATCGAAGGCGAGTTCCGGAGTCCGGCGGGAGCTGCGTGTGGCCATGCGCCCGCCCGGCCGGCGGCCCTTGTCGAACAGCCTCACCTCGAGGCCATGGTCTTGAAGAGTGCGCGCGGCCATCAATCCGGCGGCGCCAGCGCCGACGACGGCCACACGCGGAGGACGAGTGAGGGCCGGTCGCCGGGTGCGGGCCGCATAGGTTGCGACGTCGAGGCGGCGGCCGTGCTGAGCCGTGTCGCGAGCGCGGACACGGCCGAGGGTGGGGCGCGGCGGTTCGAAGGGACGGTCGAACTGGCCGAGGCACCAGAGGATGCCGCCATAGGAATTCGGGTCGCGGCCATCGAGTGCATAGCGATGGTTGAGGTCGATCAGGCGCGCGAGTGCCGTGCCGGGGTCCCTGGTCCAGTGAGGCAGCATCTTGCCCCAGGTCATGCGCACGTTATTGTGCAGCTCGCCGTGAATCAGAAGCGATGTCTGGGCGGCATTCCAGAGCGCGTCGCCGGTGCGCCCACGGGCCAGCGTCTCCCAGTCGTAGAGCATCGATCGCTCATCGTCCCGCGCGGCCTCGAGATCCGATCGTGCCCAGGCAGGCAGTGCATCCAGCGTCTCGTGCTCGGGGTTATGAAAGCAGAAGCTCCACGAAAGCTCCCGCCATACCAGCAGTTCGTCGAGGAACTTCTGCGCACCCTCGCCGCCTGTTTCCAGTGCCTCCTGAGCGATCCGAAACGGCGAAACCTGACCGAAGTGCAGATACGGCGACAGACGACTGACGCCCTCACTGAGCGGGTCGTTGCGCCTTTTGTGGTAGCGGTGTAGAGCATCATCCCGGAATGCGGCCCAACGTGCGGTACCGGCCTGGGTACCACCTCGCGTGTGTGGCACCGGTGCCACCGTATGGTCGATCTCGCATGCGCTGATCAGAGCCGCAAGATCCGCGCTCGCGAGATCGAGTTCTGGAAAAGGCAGCTCCGGCAGCACGCCCGTAACTGCGGACAGGGGGCCGGGCAGGGCTTCGCGCAGCGCCTCGGCACGCCTTTTCTCGGTGGCCTTGCGAAAACGAAACGCCCGGTCGCAGACGCCTGCCCGCACGGTCGGCATGGGTACGAGGCAGGAGGCATCCACAGTGAGCACACTGCAATCCGCCTTCAGGGCGACGCGTTCGGTCCAGCGGGCCAGAGGTTTCCAGGGGAAAATTTCGGTCACCACTGCCGCACTCGATTGCGCCAGCTCCAGCAGATGGTCGCCGCGTGCGCCCGGCCGCTCGAGATGGAAGGCGTAGGTCAGGCCGCGCTCGGCGAGCTCCGCTGCGACATCGCGGGCGCCTTCCAGGATAAAGCGGTGGTGGCGGTCGGATGCGAAGGGATAACGCTCCGAGAGGCCCTGATAAACGAGCAGGGGGCGATCGAGCGCATGGGCGAGATGCAAAGCCGCTTCCAGCGCCGGATTGTCGTGACCGCGCATGGCGATACGCATCCAATACAGGACCATGGGCCGGTCGCTGCGTAGAGGATGTTCGTTGAGCGCCACGCAGCGTTCGGTCAACCAGGCGGGAAGCAGGGGCAGGGCAGCGGGCACTCGGATCGTTCCTCTTGATCGTCAGTGCCCGTGGTCGTGGAGCATAGCAGGCAGCGACGCTGCCGGGTCAGCCGCCCCGAATCACAGCGAGCGGCTGATCAGAACCTTCATGATTTCGTTGGTGCCGCCGTAGATCCGCTGCACGCGAGCATCGGCGTACATCCCGGCGATGGGGTACTCCGACATGTACCCGGCGCCACCATGGAGTTGAACGCATTCATCGACGATCTCGCCCTGGGTGTCGGTACACCAGTACTTGGCCATCGAGGCGACGGTGGCGTCGAGCTTGCCTTCGAGATGCCACAGCACGCAGTTGTCGACGAAGGTTCTGGCAACGAGGGCCTTGGTCCGACACTCGGCGAGCTTGAACTGGGTGTTCTGGAAATCGAAGACCGTCTGGCCGAAGGCCTTGCGCTGCTTGACGAAGTCGAGCGTCACCTCGATGGCCCGTTCCATCGCGACGACGGCGGCCTGGGCGATGTTGAGGCGCTCTTGAGGCAGTTGTTCCATCAGCATGCCGAAGCCACGACCGGCTTCCGGGCCGAGCAGATTCGCTGCGGGAACGCGGACGTCGTTGAAGAACAGTTCCGAAGTGTCCGCTGCAGGCAGCCCGACCTTGTCGAGATTGCGGCCGCGCTCGAACCCCTCCACCGCGTCGGTCTCGACCACGAGCAGGGAGATGCCTTTGGCGCCGAGCTTAGGATCCGTCTTCGCGACGACGATGATCAGGTTGGCGGTCTGGCCGTTGGTGATATAGGTCTTGGAGCCGTTGATGACGTACTCGTTGCCGTCGAGGAGGGCGGTGGTCTTCACGGCCTGCAGATCGGATCCGGTGTCCGGTTCCGTCATGGCGATGGCGCCGATCAGTTCACCGCTGGCCATCTTCGGCAGCCAGCGTTGCTTCTGTTCCTCGCTGCCGTAGTGAAGGATGTAGGGTGCAACGATGGTGGAATGCACCTGGTTGCCCCAACCGCCGAGGCTTAGCCGGTTCTGGGCTTCCATGATGACGGTTTCGTGCCGGTAGTCGCCTCCTCCGCCACCGTATTCGGTGGGCATTTCGGTGCACAGCAGGCCGGCCGCTCCAGCCTTCAGCCAGGCGTCCCGATCCACCATGCCCTGCTCGTTCCAGCGCGGCAGTTCGGCGACGAATTCCTTCTCGAAGAAGCGTGTCGCGGCATCGGAGAGCATCTGCAGTTCGTCGTTCATCCAGGGCGATTGGTAGTGCATGGACATCCTCCGGTTTGATCGGCGGGCGAGAATAACACCCCCGCCGCTCGTCGGGGCTCAGCGCTGGCCTTGCTGGAAGCTGGCGAGGCGCGCCCGCCGCTCGGCAAGGTCTGCCGCGCTGGCGGTGATGTCGAAGCGGCCGGTGCTGCGTTGCACGGCGAGGTAATCGAGCAGGAAGTCGAAGACCGCGTTTGCCGCTTCCAGATCGGCTGCGAGCGCCGCGGTCTGGGCGTCGAGCAGGTCGATGATGGTGAGGACGCCCTGGGTATAGGCGTCCTGAACGAGCTCCAGGTTGGCGCGGCCGGCGCGTGCAGCCGTCTCGGCGTGGTCGATGCTGTCGAAGCTGGCCTCGGCCGCGTGGGCCCGCGCGAGGATCTCCGCTTCCAGGCGCTGCATCAGGCCGTCCTGCTCGAGCAGCAGGGCATCGAGACGGGCGCGTTCCTCCTGGACCTGGGCACGGCGCATACCCCCCTGGTAGAGCGGCAGGCTCGCGCGCAGTGCGACGGTCCACTCGAGGTCGTCGGTGCGCCCGCCGATGCGGGTGCTGCCGTCGCTCGGGAGCTCAGGAAATATTTCCGCGAAGTCGATGTCCAGTTCCTCTGTGCCGCGGCCGTGCCGCGACAGCTCGTGCTCGACGATTGCGCTTGCGGTGAGGGTCGGATGGGTGAAGCTGCGTTCACCGCTTGCGAGCGCACGCCGGCGGGCGCTGACTTCTTCACGCAGACGTGCGAGCAAAGGCGCGTGCCGGAATGCTTCATCGACATAGAAACGGCGGAGGCGGTGGCGTCCGGACTGATCCTCAAGCAATGCCAGAACGGCCGCGTCCGCAATCAGGAAGTAGGGGTCGCTCAAGGTGGGATCGACGGTCCTGTAGTGGTCCGTCAGCGGTCGGTTCATGACCCGATTCAGTTCCAGACGGGCCGCAGTGACGCGGGCGGCTGCGGCGGCCTCTGCGCTCCTGGAACGGGCAAGTGCTGTCTCCCAGCGCAACACCTCCGAGCGGTTGGCGGCGCCGAGGTCGAGCCGAGCGGTGGCGCGTTCGAGGTTGGACCTGTTCAGTTCCACCTCTTCGGCGCGAATTCGAGCCAACGCCTCGGTCCGCAGCAGTTCCAGATAGGCCGTGCCCGCGGCAAGGACCACGTCCAGGCTGCGTTCCTCCTGGCGTGCGACGCGTGCTGCCTGCAGGCTGCGCTCGATGTCCAGTCGGGCCAGACGCTCCTCGGAGTAGATCACCTGATCGAGGCGCAGCATGCCACTGGTGCGGGTCTCGGGCTGACGGCCGAGACCGGCTTCGGCGCGCGAGGAGTCGATGCGGCGTCCCTCGAGTCCGGCTGCGATTTGCGGCAGCAGCCGGCTTCGTTCCTGTTGCGAGCGTTGGGCGTCGGCGCGCAGCGTCTCGAACGCCGCTCTGAGGTCGAGATTGCCTTCCAGGGCGATGCCGATGCTCTCGAGCAGGGTCAACGTCGGCGGGTCCGACAGGAGTTGGCCTCGGTCCGGCTCATTGGCGCCGGGCGGTCCCGGCTCGGAGCTCGCCGCTTGCGCGGTCAGCAGGAGCAGGCCGACGGCAGCGGATCTGGTGCAGCGCAGCGTGTGGATCATGCGGTCCCCCCATGGCGATGACGACACATGCGACTCGCGTCATGCTATCGCTTTCGGTGGGTTTTCGATCGATGATCGCGCTTATCGGTGTGGTGGGCGCGGGCTACGACGGGCTGTTGGTAGAAGCGCCGCGTCTCGTTGACGGCATCGCCGCATCCTCATGTACGCGCCGCTTGCTTGCGCGCGCCCGCCCGTTGGTCTTTGTGGGAATGCGGCCGGTTTCGAGATAGGCCGCGAGGTTTGCTTCGAACGCTTCGAACTGCTCCCGGGTCATGGCCAGGTAGCGACGCGACCGGGGCTGCGTTCGCCATCGGCGCACGTCCTCCTCCGACGCGCCGGCGATCGCTGCGGCCGTCCGAATGGCGATCCCGTAGTGGTTCAACAACAGGCGGAAGCGGTAGTTGAAGTTGGCCACCGGCGTGCGCGGCAGACTGCCGCAGGCTTCGCGAAAGATTTCTGCGGCGATGGCTCTCAATTCACCGAGATCCCGTTCCGTCAGCATCGGCTCAGGGGCGTCCGGGATCGATTCGATGAAGTTGTCCCCGGCGTGCAGTTCGAGGAAGCGGATGTAGTTCTTCAACAATTCGCGATAACCCATGCTGCCGGCGGCCTCGAAAGATTTGACCCGCATGGGAAGCAAGCTAGCCGGTCAATGTGACCCGGGTGTTACGAGATCATGACGGCTGGAAGCTTTCTGCGGCTGGCCGGCCCCCGGCGCTACCGGTTTTGCGAGCTCATTGGTATGCAAGGTGGCGCAGGTATCGATCCCGGGCTGCTTGCAGTACCATCCGCCCACTTTGCATCGCAGATCCTTCATGAGGGAGACATCATGGCTAGCCGAGACGTCGTTATCGTCGACAGCATCCGCACCGGCCTGGCGAAGTCGTTCCGGGGCAGTTTCAACCTGACCCGTTCGGACGACATGCTGGCGCACTGCATGGACTCGCTGCTCGATCGCAATCCGAAAGTGGAACCGGAATCGGTCGAGGACGTGGTCGTCGGTGCCGCCAATCACGAAGGTGAGCAGGGCGGTAACGTGGCGCGGCTGGCCGTCGTCCTCTCCAGGCTTCCGATTACGACAGCGGGCCAGACCATCAACCGGTTCTGCTCCTCCGGCCTGCAGTCCATTGCCATTGCTGCCCATCAGATCGCCAGCGGCCAGACGGAGGTCGCCATGGCCGGCGGGGTGGACTCGATCTCCATGGGGGCGCGGCAGCAGAACTCGAAGTCGCAGAAAAACCCCATTCTCGAAGAGCAGAAGCCCGAAATCTTCATGGCTATGGGTAACACGGCCGAGGTGGTCGCGCGCCGCTATCAGGTGACCCGCGAGAAGCAGGATGAGTACGCGCTCCAGAGCCAGCAGCGCTATGCCAAGGCGCAGCAGGAGGGCTGGGTCGCGGAAGAAATCGCGCCCATGACGGTCAAGATGAAAAAGGTGGACAAGGAGACCGGTGAGGAAAGCATCCACGAAGTGACCGTGGATCGCGATGAGTGCAACCGGCCCGACACCACTCTCGAGGGGCTCGCCAAGCTCCCGCCCGCGTTCGAAGAGAACGGTACGGTGACCGCCGGGAATGCGTCGCAGCTGTCTGATGGCGCCTCCATGACCCTGCTGATGTCGGCCGAGCGAGCCGAGAAGCTCGGCCTTGAACCGCTCGGAATCTTCCGTGGCTTTACGGTCGCTGGATGTGAGCCGGACGAGATGGGCATCGGGCCGGTGTTCGCCATTCCACGTCTGCTCGAGCGCGCCGGGCTCAGCATCGACGACATCGATCTCTGGGAGCTGAACGAGGCCTTCGCGTCTCAGTGTCTCTACTCGCGCGATGCGCTCCATATCGACCCGGAAAAGTACAACGTCAACGGCGGCTCCATCGCCATCGGCCATCCGTTCGGCATGACCGGCTCCCGGCTCACCGGTCTGGTGCTGCGCGAGCTGGCGCGGCGCAAGCAGCGCTACGGTGTGGTGACCATGTGCATTGGCGGTGGCCAGGGCGCTGCAGGCCTGTTCGAGCGCGCTTGAGCAGGTTAGTGGTCGGTTGCAACCACTCCTGAGCGGACTTAAGCTCGGGGCGTTTGGCTCGAGGTTCCTACCTGGGAACCTCGAGTCGTATGCTGTGTTCAAGGGCTGAAATGGCTTACGACCGCACGTTTTCCCGCTGTGTCTACGCTGCCCTGGGGTCGCTCTGTTTCGCCTTTGCGCCGAGTGCGCTCGGCGAAACCTCCGACTTCGAGCAGGTGTCTGACTCGGAGCTCCAGCAGCACGTGGCTGCCTGGAACGAATTGTCCGTGGACGAACGGCGGGCACTGCTCACGGAAGTGCATCGGCGCATGATCCGTGCGGGCCAGCGCCCGGTGCTGCGCATCCGGGCAGAGCGTCGCTTCGGCTATCGGGTCGAACAGCCAGATGGAAGCGTGGTCGAGTTCGAGGGCCGTGAAGGTTTCGTGCATTACCAGACGGTGAACCCCGAAAAGCCATTCGGAGTCGGATTCGAGCGCCGCTCCGGCGAGGATCTGCCGGCAGATCTGCTCGATGCGCTCAGTCGCGAGCCTGCCATCGAGTTCGAACTCAGGGACAGCCCGGTTCCGGCCGCGGGAGGACCACCCGTCTACCAGCTGCCCGTGCGGGAGGTTCAGGCCCCACAGCGGCCTCCGCAGTGAACTGAGCATGAGTGCGCCCGATCTTCTTGTGGTCGATGACGATGCGGAGCTGCGCGAGCTGACCGAGGCCTATCTCAGTCAGCAGGGCTTTCGCGTGCGCACCGTGGCCGACGCCAACGAGATGGACGCCGCCCTTGCGGAACGGCTCCCGGATCTCGTGGTGCTCGACCTGATGCTCCCCGGCGAGGATGGACTATCCATCGCCAAGCGCCTGAAGCAGGGCGGGCACGTCCCCATCATCATGCTCTCGGCCCAGGGCGATGACGTCGATCGTATCGTCGGCCTCGAGGTCGGCGCCGACGACTACCTTGCCAAGCCGTTCAATCCACGCGAATTGCTTGCTCGTATCCGCGCTGTACTCCGGCGTGCCAATCGCGATTTCGACGCTACCGGTCAGCGGCTGTTGCGTCACTTCGGCGCGTTCACACTCGACCTCGACGCCCACAAACTGACGCGCGACGGTGAGGAGGTGGCGCTCACCTCCGGCGAATTCGATCTGCTGGCCGTTCTGTCTGCGCATCCGAACAAGGTGCTCGATCGGGACCGCATTCTGGATCTGCTCACCGGTGCCGAGCGCTCGCCCTTCGATCGCAGTATCGACGTTCGGGTCACCCGCTTGCGCAGCAAGATCGAGCCGGATCCGTCACGACCCGTGTATATACGCACGGTCTGGGGCAAGGGTTACATGTTCTGTCCCGATACGGGGGACTGATCGGGTGCGACCGGCCTCGTTGCTGCTGCGCACCAGCCTTACCCTCGGTGTCAGCGCGCTGGCCATCGTTCTGGTATCGATCGCCGCCCTGGACCGCTTCGTAACCACCCCCCTGGCCGAGCAGTCGGCGGACGACGAGGCTGCGCTGCTGGTACTTTCCGCCCAGACCTGGGTGGAGCTGCCCCCCCAGGCGCGGCCGTATTTCGAGCTCGAGCTGTTCGAAAGCCACGGCCTCGTCATCTCGCCCGAGGTGCGTGCCCTCGAGCCGCTCGGCCCCGAGTTGCCCTGGATGGACCTGCTCGAAGCCCAGCTCGAGGGCCGCCTTGGTCAGGCGGTGCAGCTCCTCTCTGGCGATGATCTGGTCTGGGCCGAGATTCCGATGGGCGGATTTCTGCTGCAGATCGGTTTTTCCCCGGATCGCCGCGACACCGAACCGTTGTCGGTGGCGCTGGTGATCTTCGGCGCTGGGGCCGCGATCGTGCTGGCGGCATCCCTGCTCATCGTGCAGCGCATCACCCGGCCTCTCGACGCTGTGGCATCCGCCGCGCGCAAGTTCCGCGGCGGGACCAAGCTCGAACCGCTTCCGGAGACGGGGCCGGCCGAGCTGGTCACCCTTGCGCGCAGTTTCAACACCATGGTGCAGGAGATTTCGGAACTCATCTCCAACCGGACGACGCTGCTTGCCGGCATATCCCACGATCTGCGCACGCCGCTGGCGCGTATGCGGCTGGCGCTGGAGCTCCTGCCGGAGAACACGGATCCAAAGCTGGTGGAACGCTTCGAGCGCAATCTGGCGGAAATGGACGCACTGCTGTCCGTTTCGCTGCAGTTCGCCCGCGGCCTTTCCGGTGAAGACCTTCGGGAGGTGGAGCTGCGTTCCCTGATCGCATCCCTGCTCTGTGAAGATGACGCTTCCAAGGTGCAGCTCGATTGGCGGGCCCCTGCGGATCTCTGCTTGAAGCTCGATGCGGGTGCATTGGCCCGGGTACTGACGAACCTGGTCGGCAACGCCCTGCAGTACGCGGATGGAACGGTGGAGCTGCGGGTGCAGAAGACCCCCGAGGGCACCAGAATCGATGTGCTCGACCGCGGGCCGGGAATCCCGGAAGCCGAAAGGGCGCGCGTCTTTCAGCCCTTCTACCGCATCGAGCGTTCGCGCAATCAGCGTACCGGAGGCAGTGGACTCGGGCTTGCCATCGTCAAGCAGCTCTGTGACGCGCAGGGCTGGGAGGTCTGCGTCAGGGAGCGGGAGGGGGGTGGTGCTGCCTTCTCATTGTTGCTGCCGGAGGCAGCCTGAGCTGCAGCCGTTGAGTGCCTGCTCGGACGTTACCCGGAGCGCGGCCGTTTGGCGCAACAATCCGTTACAAAAATTCTGGGGGGAGAAATTGGGGTGAAACCGTGTGCGACCAGACTTGATCGTGCAGTCTGGTTCGTGGCGCATGATGACGCTCCACGTCTCGACTGTTCCCCTGGACTGAAGTGCTTGTGAATCCCCTTGAGGCCTTGAACAATAGGTCGATGAACCCGCCGAGCGTGAGCACGGCGGGTTTTTTTTCGTACCAAGCTTTGTTCGAGCGTCAGTTCGAACTCGCTTCGCTCTGATTCTGATAAAGGTGCACGTCGCGCTGTGGGAACGGAATGCTGATCTCGCGTTCGTCGAAGGCCTGCTTGACGCGCTCGTTCAAGTCCCAGAACACGGGCCAGAGGTCGCCTGCATTGACCCAGGCCCTGACCATGAAGTTCACCGAGCTGTCCGCGAATTCGCTCAAGACGACCGTTGGCGCTGGATCGCCGAGGATGCGCTCGTCCTGCGTCAACAACTCCTCCAGCGTGTCCTTGACCTTGCGGATGTCGTCGTCGTAGCTGACGCCGAAGGTCCACTCGACTCGGCGATTATCTTCGCGGGACATGTTCGTGATGATGCCGTTGGACAGGCTGCCGTTGGGAACGATGATCGTGCGGTTGTCGAAGGTCTTGAGAATCGTGTTGAAGATCTGAATCTCGCGCACCGTACCCAATACGCCCTGCGCCTCGATGACTTCACCGACCTTGAAAGGGCGGAACAGGAGGATCAGCACACCCCCGGCGAAGTTGCCGAGGCTGCCCTGGAGCGCGAGACCGACAGCAAAGCCTGCGGCAGCGAGAACTGCGACGAATGACGTCGTTTCGATACCGACCATGCCGGCAACGGAGAGCAGCAGCAGTACTTTGAGGCCGATGCTGGCGAGGTTCCTCAGGAAGCCCGAAAGGGTCGCTTCGACCTTGCGTGCCTCCATGCCCCGGGCCATGAGGGCGACGATCCTGTTGATGACCCAAAGGCCGATGATCAGCGTGAGTATGGCGAGTAGCAGCGGCGGCCCGTACTCCATCCCGACGTCGATGGCGGTTTCCGCCATGTCGAGCGTGCCTTCCGTGAGTGACGCGATATCTCCTTCCATAAATCCCCCGATTCAAAGTGAGGTGCGGATAACGTTGCGCGCTGACTATACAGCGGGGGGTGCTTGCGACAAGGCCGCGAACCCCCCTTTCGTCGACCAGGGTCGTTATACTGCCGGCGCATGCGACAGCCTGTGCTTGAGGTCGTCTCCGAACTGCGCGCGCAGGCGGTCCCGGCAGTCATCGACAAGGAGGACTGAGCATGATCCGAGTTCTGGGCATTCTCCTCGGCCTGATTCTCATCGTGGCCGTCATTGCCGGCGTGGTGGTGACGCACAGGCTCGACGGCTGGGTGAAGGATGGAATCGAGACCTATGGACCGCAGTACACGGGGGTGCCGGTCACGGTCGAGAGCGTCAGCCTGTCGCTGCTTTCCGGCCGGGGCGAGATCCGCGGTCTCGAGGTTGCCAATCCCGAAGGCTACGAAGGCGACTATGCGCTGCGCGTCGGTCGCCTGGCGATCGCCCTGCGCCCCCTCGGCGTACTCGATGACCCGGTGATCGTCGACGTGATCGAGGTCGAGGGTGCGGAAGTGCATGCGGAGAGCCGGCAGCTGCGCGACACCAACCTGCAGACGATCCTGCGCAATGTGCGCGAGGCGACCCCGCCGCCGGAAGAAGACGATGAAGCGCCTGGTCGTCAATTCATCATCGAGCGCCTGTCTCTGACCGGCACCCAGGGTAGCGTTGCCGCGGCGCCCATCGGCGCCGTGTCGGTAAGCATTCCCGATATCGAGCTTACGGAGGTTGGCCGCCGGACCAATGGCGCCAGCATTGGGCAGGTGCTGCAGCAGGTGCTCGAGCCGGTGGTCCAGGCAGTGGTCCGAAGCATGACCGAAGGTCGTTTCCGGCAGGAGCTCGATGAGCGCGGCGGCGAACTGCGGGAGCGTGCGGAGGAAGAGCTGGATAGCCTCCGTGACCGTCTGCGGGATCTGTCGCCGTTCTGATGCCCGCCGAGATGCTGATGCCGGAGTACTGGAGACGAGGATGACTACGACCGACTTTCGGGAGTTGCGCTACGAGGTGCAGGGCCCCATGGCGCTGATCACCATCAACCGGCCGCAGAAACGCAACGCCATCTCGCTGGACACGCTCGAGGAACTGCACGCGGCCGTGGCTGCGGCCGCGGACGATCCCGAGGTGCGCGTCATTGCGATCACCGGTGCCGGGGATCGTGCGTTCGCTTCCGGGTCCGATCTTGGGGAGGTGGAACACCGGGACCTGAAGAAAGCGCTCGAGCCCATCGTGCAGGGCCTGGCTGCTCGCCTGGAACGGACGCCGAAGCCCACCATTGCGGCGATCAACGGCATCTGCTTCGGGGGTGGTCTCGAGGTCGCGCTGGGTTGCGATCTGCGGGTGGCCAGTGAGGAGGCGACGTTCGCCACACCGGAAGGCAAGCTCGGGATCATTCCGGGCGGCGGGGCGACCCAGCGCCTGCCGCGTATCGTCGGTAGGGGCTGGGGCATGCACATGCTGCTGATGGGTGAGCCCATCGACGCCCGGCAGGCGCTCGCCATCGGGCTGGTCACGAGGGTGGTTCCGGCGGAGGAACTGCTCGCTGAGGTGCGACGTATGGCCGAGCATCTCGCGGGGTTCGCGCCGTTCGTACCCCAGTTCATGAAGGCCATGGTGCACTCGGGTATGGACGGCAGCCTTGCGGCCGGACTGGCGCTGGAGAAGTTCGCCCAGGGTGCGCTGTGCGAGACCGAGGACAAGAAGGAAGGTTTGCGCGCCTTCCTGGAGAAGCGCCCAGCGCGCTGGCAGGGCCGCTGAGCCGCGGTTGCCGGCATTGTCGCGAATGCGGAATACTCAGCGCTCCATGCCGGCGTGAGGGGACACCATGGCCGTTGATCGATTTCCCATCGAAGCCAGTCACATCATGATGTTCGCGCGATCCGTGGGAGACGCGAACCCCATCTACTACGATGCCGACCATGCGGCGAAGACGGAGCCCGGGGCGATTATTGCGCCGCCCACCTTCATGCAGGCTTCCGCCCAGTTCGATCCCGACTACTCGCTGCGGCCCAAGGTCGGCCAGCCCTGGTTCGGATCCGGCAAGGAGCCCACCGGCGTGAAGAAGGGTGACTCCGGAGGCGGCGGCAACAAGGGTACGCTGCATGCCGAACAGCACTTCGAGTATCACCGCCACCCGAAGGTCGGCGACGTGCTGACTGCCACCGTAAAGCCCGGCAAGACCTGGGAGAAGGAGGGTCGCCGCGCCGGCAAGCTGATTTTCTCCGAGACCATCACCGAGTATCGCGACCAGAACGGCGAACTGGTGGTTACGGCCCGGGGCGTCGGTGTCCGTACCGAACGTCCGGCTACCCAGGGTTGAGGAGCGCTGCCATGGCACTGAAGGCGAGCGATTTGAAGGTCGGCGGCACGCATACGGCGACGCTGGTGAAGGATCTCAAGCGTACCCAGCTCGTGCAGTACGCAGGCGCTTCGGGTGACTACAACCCGCTGCACACGGATGACCTCTTCACGCGGGAGGTGGCTGGCTATCCCAGCGTGTTCGCCCACGGGATGCTCACCATGGGCATGACGGGCGCCATGCTGACGGACTACGTTGGTGATGGTCGCCTGACCAAGTTCGGCGTCCGCTTCACCGCCCAGGTCTGGCCTGGAGACGATCTCAGCGCCAGCGCGACGGTGGAGGCCTTGCGCGACGAAGATGGCGTCAAGCTGGTGGACCTCGCAGTCTCCACCCGCAACCAGGATGGGGTCGAGGTCCTTTCCGGCTACGCCACTGCGCGCGTCGATCCCTGAATCACGACGCCGTTCCCGACGCCACGGTATCGGCGAGGCGGTGGATCTCGTCGCGCAGTTCGGCGAGATGTTCGTTGCGGGCGCGGTGCCGGTGGGGCTGTGATTCCCCCAGCTCGGGGTTGAGTTCGAGGTCGCTGAACGAGCCCTCACCGGCGTAGGCGGCGAGGACCTGGGAGACTCCGGCGAGCTGATTGTCGTCGATGCGCGCGAGTGCCCGCTGCATCCAACGCGACCAGTACGTTTCTCCCGCCGCATCGAGCAGTTCGATCAGCGCAGCTAACCGTTCTGCCAGGGCGTCCATGGGGGTCAGGGCGGGCGTCACGGAACCTCCTGTCAGACGATACGGTGGGCGAGTGGTTCGCCGCAGGCGAGCCTGCGGCAGTTGTCCGCGGCGGCTGCCACCGATCGCGTCATCGTTTCCTGGGTCAGCCAGGCGACGTGGGGTGCGAGCACTACGTTATCGAGTCCGGTGAGCGGATGCGCTCGCGGCAGGGGCTCCGATTCGAAGACGTCTAGGCCCGCTCCGCCGAGATGTCCGCGTAGTGCGGAGACCAGCGCCCCAGTATCGATGAGCCCGCCTCTGGAAGTGTTGATAAGGATCGAGCCTCTGCGCATCTGTGCGATGCGCTCTGCGTTCATCAGGTGCTCGGTTGCCGGGACCAGCGGTAGATGCAGGGACACGATGTCGCTCATCGCGAGCAGGTCGTCGAGCGGCAGGCGCCGGCCCAAGGCGTCCGGTGGCTCGCTGCGATTGCTGTAGACCACCTCGGCGCCCATGGCGGTGAGGATAGGTGCAAGCAGCCGCGGTACGGATCCGTAACCGACCATTCCTACCCGCCGGCCGGCAAGCTCGCCAAGCGTATCTTCGATGTGGTCGGGTCGATCCCAGCCGCGCCCTTCGCGAGTCAGAACGTCGAACGTGACGATCCGGCGCAGCACTGCGAGCATCAGCCCCAGGGCATGCTCGGCGACCGCGCGGCTGTTGCTGCCCGGAAGATTACACACGGCGATACCGCGGGCGCGAGCTGCATCGAGGTCGATGGTGTTGACGCCGACGCCGATCTTCTGGATCAGCTTCAGCTTCGGTGCGGCCTCGAGTACGTAGCTGTCGATAGGCCGCAGGTTGTGCCAGATAACGTCGGTTTCGGGCAGCAGGGCGAAGAATCCCTGATCGTCCGCCTCGCTGCAGACCTGCACCTCGATACCCTCGTCAGCGAGCCGCGCCAGGCGTGCGCGCAGAGCAGGACCTGCCGCATAGTGGTAGAGAACCCGCAAGGTCAGGCCGGGCTGGAGCCCAGCAGCCAGCGGAACGGATGGATCTCCACCCGCTCGAACAATCCGGCCTGTACGTAGGGATCACTGGCGTGCAGGCGGTCGATCGCGGCCCGGTCCTCGGCTTCGATGACAAAGAGACTGCCCACCATGCGCTCCTGCTCATCGAGCAGAGGCCCAGCCATGCGAATGCCGGTCTGGCCTTTGGCCCACGCTAGGTGCGCCGGGCGGTTGGCCTGACGGAGATCTGCAGCATCGCCTCGGTCCAGGCAGTACAGAACGAACAGCATCGCAGCGGCCCCTTATGCGCCGTGGGCGGCGCGCAGGGCAGCCGCCGCCTGCTGCAGTGCCGGTTGGGCGGCCGGGACCATACGCGCCTGGGAAAAGAAGCCGTGGATGAGGCCATCGTAGCGCTCGCAGGTGACCTGTACGCCCGCCTCTGCGAGGCGCCGGGCATAGGCCTCACCCTCATCGCGCAGCGGGTCGAATTCCGCCGTCATCACCAGCGCCGGCGGCAGGCCGGAGAGATCGTCCGCCCGTAGCGGGCTTGCGTCCGGCTCGAGCCTGCGTGCGGCGTCCGGACAGTAGTGATCCCAGAACCAGGTCATGCCCTGCAGCGTCAGCATGTAGCCTTCGCCGTTCTCGGTGTACGACGGGGTATCCATCGCGGCATCCGCCACCGGATAGATGAGCAGTTGCAGTCTGATTTGCGGGCCGTTGCGGTCGCGCGCGAGGCGGCTCACCACGGCGGCGAGGTTGCCACCGGCACTGTCGCCGCCGACGGTGACAGCACCGGGAACGCCGCCGAAGCCTTCGGCGTTCGCGGCGGCCCAGACGGTGGCGGCGTAGCAGTCCTCGACCGCGGCGGGGTAGCGGTGCTCCGGTGCGAGACGGTAGTCCACGGCGACCACGATCACGCCCGCCAGGCGACAGAGCTCGCGACAGTCGGCATCGTGCGTCTCGAGATCGCCGATCACCCAGCCACCGCCATGGAAGTGGACGTGTACCGGGAAGGGTCCGGACCCTGCGGGTGTATAGATGCGCACCGGAATCTCACCGTCGGGCCCGGGAATACGCCGGTCCTCGATGGCGCCGACGACGATGTCGTCGGCGGGCGGCTGCATCATGCGGTACATGGCGCGGCCTTCGGCTGGTGGGAGCTGATCGATCGTCGGCCCTCCGGCTTCGGCAAGCTGATCGAGCAGGGCGGCTGTCGCGGGGTCCAGTGGCATGGTTGCTCTCCCTTTGGCTGGTCGAAAGGATACGTTGCGGAGCGCGGCCTGTGCCAGGGTGAAACCGGCCTTTGCCCGGGACGGCGCCGTTCGCAGCGCGCTACACTGCGCGCTTCGGCAACGATGGAAGCGCAATGGCGAGGCGTCGCGTAGGCCTGTTCGTCACCTGTCTGGTGGACTTCTTCCGTCCGGAAGTCGGCTTCGCGAGCATCCGTCTGCTCGAGGCGGCGGGGTGCGATGTGGTGGTGCCGGAGGTTCAGACCTGCTGCGGCCAGCCGGCCTGGAACAGCGGTGACCGGCAGGGCGCCGAGGCGCTGGCGGTCGCAGTCATCGATGCCTTCACCGGACTCGACGCGGTGGTCGCCCCCTCGGGCTCCTGCATCGGCATGCTGCGACAGTTCCCTGCCGTCCTCGGCAGCGCGCATGCGCGCCATGACGAGGCTGTCGCGCTCGCGGCGCGCGCGTTCGAACTCACCAGCTTTCTGGTCGATGAACTCAGCTTCGAGCCTGCACCTGTGCAGGCGTCGTCGGCGTCGGCGGTGACCTATCACGATGCCTGTTCGGGTCTACGTGAACTCGGTATTCAGGCGCAGCCACGTGCGTTGCTCGCGGCGGCGGGCATCGCGGTCACGGAAATGGACGCGGCAACGGTGTGCTGTGGCTTCGGCGGCACGTTTTGCGTGAAGTACCCGGAAATCTCCGGCGGCATGGTGGACGACAAGCTGGCCAGTATCGAACGCAGTGGTGCAGACACGCTCGTCACCGGTGATCTCGGCTGTCTGCTCAACATCGAAGGCCGGCTCGCGCGCCTCGGTGGACCCGTTCGCGCCCTGCATGTGGCCGAGATCCTGGCGCCGGAAGAATCGAAGGGGGGCAAATGACGCTGGCGACGCAGAGCAGGAACTTCCCCGAGCAGGTGCGTGTTGCCCGCGCAGACGGCAACCTGCAGCAGGCTCTCGGCAGGCTCAAATTCGGGCTGACCCTCATGCGTGGCGCTGCGGTGGACCGCCTGCCCGAGTTCGAGCGGCTGCGCGACGAGGCCGCGGCGATCCGCGATCACACCCTTACCCATCTCGACCACTATCTGCTCCGATTCGAGCAGGCGGTGACCGAGCGTGGTGGCCATGTTCACTTCGCCGTCGATGCCGAGTCCGCAAACGCGATCATCCTCGAGATCTGCCGTGAGGCGGGTGCGCGCAAGGTGACCAAGGGCAAGTCCATGGTCACCGAGGAAATCGAACTGAACGAGCACCTCGCCGCCCACGGCATCGAGTGCCTCGAGACCGACCTCGGCGAGTACATCGTGCAGTTGCGCCGCGAGCGCCCGAGTCACATCGTGGCGCCCGCGATCCACGTCCTGAAGTCTCAGGTGGCCGATGCCTTCGCCGAACACCATGGCGAGGCGCCGCCGGGCGGTCGCGACGAGGCGGCTTCGCTCATGGCCGAAGCGAGAGCCGTGATCCGGCGCCACTTTCTCGAGGCGGATGTCGGCATCACCGGGGCCAATTTCGCCATTGCGGAAACGGGCACCACCGTCATCGTCACCAACGAGGGCAATGGCGATCTCACTCAGTCGCTGCCGAAGGTGCACATCGCGGTCACCGGCATCGAGAAGGTCGTGCCGACGCTAGAGGATGCGAGCACGCTGATCCGATTGCTGTCCCGGTCGGCCACGGGTCAGGAGGCTGCGGTCTACAACACGTTCTCCACCGGGCCGCGGCGGGCGGAAGATCCGGATGGGCCGGAAGCCTTTCACGTGGTGCTCGTGGACAACGGCCGCAGCAGCATGCTCGGCAGCGAATTCCAGGAGATGCTGCGCTGCATCCGCTGCGGCGCCTGCCTGAATCACTGTCCGGTCTATGGCCAGGTGGGCGGTCAGGCCTACGGGTCGGTCTATCCCGGCCCCATGGGTGCCGTGTTGACGCCGTCGCTGGCCGGCATCGACGCGGCCGGCCATCTGCCCAATGCATCCACCTTCTGCGGCGCCTGCGAGGCGGTCTGCCCGGTGCGTATTCCGCTGCCGAAGATGATGCGGCACTGGCGCGAGCGGGAATTCGAAAGCGGGCTGGCCCCGCGTACGCAACGGCTGGGCCTCGGCATCTGGCGGTTTGCCGCCCGCAGACCTCGACTCTACCGCACGCTTGCGGCGGCCGGTGCACGCCTGCTCAGGATCGCCGGTGGCCGCCGCGGCTATCTGCGGCGTCTGCCTCTCGGCCGGGGCTGGACCGCGTGGCGGGATCTGCCCGCGCCGGCCGGGGAAACGTTCCATGCGGCCTGGCGTCGGCGCCGGCACGAACGCTGACCGCCCGTTACAGTAGAATCATCCGCCGCAACCTGCCGGAAGCGGCAGCCAGAACCACGGACTCTTGGAGACTTTGCATGACTGAACCGCTCGACGATGCGGTTAACGCCGCCCAGAAATCGGCCCTCGTGGAGGCCACCCTGTTCAAGAAGCGGGTCATCTCCCTGTTTGGCGAGATCGATCAGGACTCGGCGCGCAGTACGGTCGGCAAGCTGCTGGCGCTGGCGGCGGAAGGGGATGATCCGATCACGCTGTATCTGAGTTCTCCCGGCGGGCACGTGGAGTCCGGCGACAGCATCTACGACGTCATCCGTTTCATCGAACCCAAGGTGCGCATCATCGGCACCGGTTGGGTGGGCAGTGCGGCGTTTCTGATCTATCTCGCCGCCGAGCGCGAGAACCGCCTCGCGCTTTCGAACACGCGCTTTCTGATCCATCAGCCTGCTGGCGGCTTCGGTGGTGCGGCGGCAGACATCGAGATTCACGCCCGCGAGATCATCAAGATGCGCTCACGGATCAATCAGATCATTGCCGACCGGACCGGGCAGCCGCTCGAGCGGATCGAGCAGGACACCGAGCGCGACTACTGGATGACGGCGGAAGAGGCGCAGGAGTACGGCGCGGTCGGCCGGATCCTCGAGCACGCCAGGGATCTTGGATGAGCTGATGGGCATGCCGCCAGGAGCGTCGGGGCGGGATCAGGTGCTGGCTTCGGTGCGGCGTGCGCTCGGCCGGAAGGGTGAGGCGCCGGAGCCGGAAGCCGTTACTGCGCGTCTGGCGCGACCGCAGCAGAACACGATTCCGATGCGGGCCCAGCTCCAGCAGCCGGAATTGACCGAGCTGTTTCTGAGCATGGCCGCTGACGCTCAGGCCACCGTCGTCCGCCTGCCGTCCCGCGAACGTGTTCCGGCAGCGGTGGCCGACTTCTGCCGGGAACATGGTCTCTCTGCGCAGGCGGTCATCGCGCCCGCATCGCCACTTGCCGACCTCGACTGGTCCACCGGCGGCGTGGCCGTCGAGACGCGTGCGGTACGGTCTGGAGACCCGGTGGCACTCGCCACGGCGGCGGCCGGGATCGCCGAGACCGGGACTCTGGCGCTGCTGTCGGGGCCTGAAAATCCGGTCACCGGCAACTTTCTCCCGGACAACCACCTGGTGGTGCTGGAGGAGCGCGATCTCCTGGGCACGCCGGAGGATCTCTGGGCCATGCTGCGGGAGCGGGGCCTGCCGCTGCCGCGCACGGTGAACTGGATCACCGGCCCGAGTCGCAGCGGCGACATCGAAATGACGATGCTGATGGGTGCGCACGGTCCGATCCGCCTGCATATCCTCTTCGTCGACGCCGGATCCGGCGCCTGAAGCGCAACGCCCACGCTGCAGTTGCGCGCCGATCGGGTGCTTCGTAGCATCCGCGATCGTTCATGCACGTCCATTACTCCCGGGGAGAACTCCACATGGCTCGAGTGCCTGCCACCATCGATGACGTCGAAACGCTGGCCGATCTGTGCCGCTTTCAGGCCCGGGAGCGCGGCGCGAAAACGGCGCTGGTGTTCGGTGATCGACGAACCAGCTATGCCGAGTTCGATGCGCTGACCAATCAGGTGGCGAACGGGCTCATTGCCGAGGGCGTTGGCCCTCAGTCCCGGGTCGCGTTCCTGGACAAGAACTCCGACCGCTTCTACGAGATCGTGCTCGGCGCGGCCAAGGCGAACGCGGTTTCGGTGGGGATCAACTGGCGTCTGGCGCCACCGGAAGTGGCCTACGTGGTGAATGATTCCGGCGCCGAAGTGATGTTCGTCGGTCCGGATTTCTTCCCGCTGGTCGAGAAGATCGCGCCCGAACTGACCACGGTCCGGCGCATTGTCGCCATGGCGCCGGGTCACGCGGAGTGGGTCGAGTACAGCGCCTGGCGGGACGCACAGCCCAAGACCGATCCCGAGGTGCCCTGCGAGCGTGACGACGTCTCCATCCAGATGTACACCTCCGGTACCACCGGACATCCGAAGGGCGTGCAGCTCGCGAACCGGGCATTCTTCGATCTCCGCCGTGTTCCCCCGCACGACGACATGGCCTGGAACGAGTGGACCGACGCCGACGTCAGCCTGGTCGCCATGCCGAGCTTCCATATCGGCGGTGCCGGCTGGGGTATCCAGGGGCTGACGGCGGGCGCGACCAACATCGTCCTCGATGAGTTCGAGCCGGGTCTGGTGCTCGACACCATCCAGGAGTACGGCATCACCAAGCTGTTCATGGTGCCGGCGGCCATGCGGCTCTGCCTCCACCATCCGCGCTGTGCGGAGACTGATTTTTCGAGCATCAAGTACATGCTCTATGGCGCCTCGCCGATTCCGCTGGATCTGCTGCGGGAGGCGATCAGCGTGTTCAAGTGCGGTTTCGTGCAGCTCTACGGGATGACCGAAACCACCGGGACCGCCACCTATCTGCCGCCGCAGGATCATGACCCCAGCGGCGGCAGCGAGAAGATGAAGTCGGCGGGCAAGCCGTTGCCGGGCGTCGAGCTCAAGGTTGTGGACGAGGCGGGACGACCGCTGCCGCCGCGTGAGGTCGGCGAGATCTGCATCAAGTCGAAGGGCAACATGTCCGGCTACTGGAACCTGCCGGAGGCAACGGCCAAGACGCTGATCGACGGTTTCGTGCACACGGGCGATGCGGGGTATCTCGATGAGGACGGCTACGTCTACGTCCACGATCGGGTCAAGGACATGATCGTCTCCGGCGCGGAGAACGTCTATCCGGCAGAGGTGGAGAACGCGATCTTCGGGCACCCGGCTGTAGCCGACGTTGCCGTGATCGGCGTTCCCGACGACAAGTGGGGCGAAGCGGTGAAGGCGGTCGTGGTGCTCAAGCCAGGAACTGAAGCGGGCGCGGACGAGATCATCGGCTTCGCCCGCGAGCGGATCGCCGGCTACAAATGTCCGAAGAGCGTCGATTTCATCAGTGAGCTGCCGCGCAACCCCTCCGGCAAGATCTTGAAGCGTGAGCTGCGCAAGCCCTACTGGGAAGGGCGCGACCGTATGGTGAACTGAGTGGCAACGTCGTGACCGAGCGTCTCAGGATCCCGGTTCCGGCAGCGGACATGACCGTGTCTGCACGCCTCGACGGCGATCCGTCGTGCTCACCGCTGCTGGTTTTCGGTCACGGTGCCGGAGCCGGCATCGATCACCCCCTGCAGCAGCTCATCGTGCGCAGTTTCGTTGCTGCGGGCATTGCGGTGTTGCGCTACCAGTTCCCGTTCATGGAACGCAAAGGCGGAGTCGGCTTCGGTCGCGATCCGCTGCCGCTGGCGGTGACCACGGTGCGCGCTGCCTTCGGTCACGGTCGGGATCTCGCGGGATCAGACGGCTTGCTTGCCGGTGGCCATTCCTACGGTGGCCGGATCAGCAGTCACGCGGCCCTCGACGGCGGTCTCGAAGGTGCCCGCGGACTGGTGCTGCTGAGCTTTCCTCTGCAGCCGCGCCGCCGCAGCGCACGGGGTGACCGATCCGGCCACCTCGGAGCGGTCGGGCTGCCGATGCTGTTCGTCTCGGGCGATCGGGATCCGATGGCGCCGACGCCCGCACTCGAGGACAAGGTCGCGGCGCTCGAGCGGGCCGAATGTGTGCGCATTCCTGGCGCAGATCACGGCTGGCGAGCGCCGCAGCGGTTGCACCCGGATGGTCCAACCGACGCGGTGGCGGCGGCGGTCGCTGCCTGGATCGAACGCCTGCAGCCCGCGTGAGCGAACTTTACTTGCTGCCGAAGGCGCGCAGCCGCTCCTCGAGATCGGGCCCGCGCCCCGGGCTGTTTTCCCGCTCGTATGCCAGGCCGGCATGCCCGGGATGGTCCAGCCCCGCGTTGACGAGCATCTTGTCGGCGCGCAGGGTGAACCAGGAGTTCTCGAGGAAGCTGCGGGCGAGTTCTTCGGCCCGATTCAGGAGCCCCGAATCCGGAACGCATTCCAGGGCGAGCCCGATGGCGACGGCCTCGCGGCCCCCCACCACACGCCCGGAAAACATCATCTCCTTGGCGCGTTGTACCCCGACCCGGCGCGGCAGCCGCTGACTCATGCCCCAGGTAGGCGACATGCCCCACTTACCGTGGGTGTCGCAGAAGCGTGCGGATTCCGCCGCGAGCAGCAAATCGCAGCCCAGTGCGAGTTCCAGGGAGCCGGTGTAGCAGTGGCCGTGGATGGCGCCGATCACCGGTTGCGGCAGGTGCTCCAGCGCGTCTATCGTCTCTGCCTGAAAGTGTCTCGAGGGCGCCGTCTGGCCCGCTTGGATTGCCTTCAGGTCATTGCCCGCGCTGAATGAGCGGCCTGCGCCGCAGAGAATCACGGCGCCGACTTCATCGGGGCGTGCCGCGATGTCATCGATGTGCTCGCGCAGCTCTACGAACAGATCCGGGCTCAACGCATTGAGCGCGTCCGGCCGATTCAGGGTCAGACGGCAGATGCCGTCAATGTCCTCGCGCAACACCAGTTCGGTCATGATCGCCTCGCTCCCCATAAGTCAGCAGGGATGATAGCAGTGGAACAGTCGGTGCTCAGCGCGGGTGAAGCGGACGTGGTGATCGTCGGTGGCGGCATTGCCGGTCTATGTCTCGCCGGGCAGCTCGCATCCGAGGCCAGCGTGTTGCTGCTGGAACGCGAAGGTGCTGTCGGCTACCACAGCTCCGGACGTTCCGCAGCGCTGTACATCGAGCCTTACAGCAACTGGCCGGTGTTCGCTCTGACGCGCGGCAGCCGGGACTTTCTGCTCGCACCGCCGGATGGCTTCAGCGAGGTGCCGCTGGCGACGCCCCGGGGTGCGCTGACCCTCGCGCCGGCAGGTCAGGAGGCTGCGCTCGACGACTTCATCTCTCACTGGCAGCCGTCCTGCCCGGGTATTCAGGAGATCGGCCTCGACGAGGCTGCGCGGCAGCTGCCGGTTCTGATCCCGGACTACGCTCGCCGGGCGGTATTCGACGCGGATGTCTTCGCGCTCGATACGGATGCGATGATGCAGGGCTGGTTGCGGCAGCTGCGCGGCCATGGCGGCGAGATAGTTTTGGATGCCGAAGTCACCCGGCTGGACCGCAGCTCTGCTGGCTGGACGGTGACCACGAATCACGGTGTCATCCGGACCCGTGTGATCGTCAATGCGGCAGGCGCCTGGGCGGGACGCCTGGGAGAACTGGCCGGTGCCCTCACCGTTCCGCTGGAGCCCCGCCGCCGCAGCGCTGCGCTGGTGGCGGCGCCTTCGGGCATGAGCGTCGACGGCTGGCCAGTGGTCGCAGATGCGGCGCACACGTTCTACTTCAAGCCGGAGGCGGGCGCCTTGATGCTGTCGCCGTCCGATGCGACCCCCACGGTGCCCTGTGACGCTCGGCCGGAGGAAATGGATCTCGCGCTCGCCGTTGCCCGTGCGGAAGAGGCCGCAGAGCTCGGCGTGCGGCGCTTCGTCGCGACCTGGGCGGGCTTGCGTACCTTCGCTCCTGACGAAGCGCCTGTGTACGGCTTCGACCCGCTCGCGCCTGGATTCTATTGGGCTGCGGGCCAGGGAGGGACCGGATTCCAGACGGCGCCGGCGGCGGGGCGCTGGATGGCAGCGGACATACTCGGTGCAGAACTGCCTAAGGACCTCTGCCAACTCGGACTCACGCGCGAGGCGCTCGCACCGGAACGTTTCGGCTGAAAGCTC
This sequence comes from Pseudomonadales bacterium, assembly GCA_007131295.1. Lineage (GTDB taxonomy): Bacteria > Pseudomonadota > Gammaproteobacteria > Pseudomonadales > Azotimanducaceae > SLTB01. The sequence continues at coordinate 23,607 of SLQW01000086.1, forward strand.
GCAGGTCGCCGACCGCGCCACTGCGCAGGCGGGCTCCGCCTTACTCGGAATCGTGCTCCGCCTCCAGGATGTCGTAGTAGAGCCGGTCGAAGCGGGTGCTGTCGCGGGCGTCGAACATGGGATCGCCGGGCGTGTCCATGGCCTGGTCGAGGGCCTGCCGCTGGGCTTCGTCGAGCTGAGTGTCCAAGGCCGGGAACAGAATCTCGTCCTCGAGTCTGAGGTGTTCGATCTGCTCCTCGAGATAGCGGGTGACATCTTCCTCGAGTTTGCTGCGGGGCATCACCACGCCCTGCAAGACCGCTTCGATGTCTTCCGTGACGCTGCGGGCGAGAATCGGCAGTTCCCGGTGCTGCGCCGAGACACGTTCCAGCGCGGCCGCTTCACGAGCGTTCAGGGCATCGGGGTCCAGCAACGCGAAGGCCCGCTCCTCGGCGGGGTGGTGCCATTGCTCGCCGTAATCCGCCACGTACTCCAGCACTTGCAGAAGGCGGTTATAGTCGGGTCCGAAATCCTTGTCGAAGCGATCGAGCTGGGCGCGCAGGACGAACAAGAGGCGCTTCAAGCGTCTGTGATCGTCGGCGAATTGTGTAAGTAGTTGCGACATGGGCGCACTCCGCGGGGCGCGGCCGGATGGCGGACGCCTGGCCAGCTTCGAGTCCCTGTGGCAGCCGCGTCAAGTGGCAGCCGGGTCTCTCAAAGGCCGAGTACGAGCTTGGCAATGATGTTGCGCTGAACCTCGTCGGTACCGCCCGCGATGGAAACCGCCCGCGCATTGAGATAGCGGGCGCTGGCGGTCAACGCCGATTCGGGGCCGACGGGCGCCTCCAGGCTGTCCGGCTGGCGCAGCTCGGGTTGATGCGGCGTCGCCCACAACCCCGCAACCTCGAGTGCCAGTTCCGTGAGCCGCTGATTGAGATTGCCGGTGCGGGTCTTCAGCACCGAGGAGGCTGGTCCAGGATTCTGCTCTCGCGACAGCGCCGACAGGATCCGGAACTCACTCATGCGCACGCCGTCGAGCAGGATCCCGGCCTCATCCAGGCGTCGTCTGAAGTCGGGATCGTCGAGCAGGGTCCCCGCACCGTTGGGCGTGGCGGCGGCCATGGTGCGGATGCGTCGCAGCAGCGCCTCCAGCCTGGCTGCGCCGCCACCGCCGCGCTCGAACTCGAGCAGATACTTGGCCACGGTCCAGCCGTCGTTCTCCGCACCCACCCGCTGCGTCACGGGCACCCGAACGTCCTCGAAGTAGACTGTGTTCACCTCGTGATCGCCGGAGGAAAAGATGATCGGCTCCACGCTGATTCCCGGTGTATCCATGTCCATCAGCAGGAAGGTGATCCCCTGCTGAGGCTTGTCCCCCGCGTGGGTCCGAACCAGCAGGAACATCCGGTTGGCGTGCTGCGCGTGGGTGGTCCAGATCTTGGAGCCGTTGAGGCGGTAGTGGTCGCCGTCGCGTTCCGCGCGCAGATTGAGACCGGCCAGGTCGGAGCCAGCGCCGGGCTCCGAATAGCCCTGACACCAGTAGTCCTCTCCCGACAGGATCCGCGGCAGATAGTGCTCCTGCTGTTCCGCCGTGCCGTGCCCCATCAGCACCGGCCCGCACATGCCTAGCCCCATCGGCGCGAGGGATGGCGCACCGGCCGCGGCGCACTCGGCCTGGAACAGGTAGCGCTGCACGAGGGTCCAGCCGGGTCCGCCGAAGCGGCGTGGCCAGGCCGGCGCGACCCAACCCTGGCGATACAGAATGCGATGCCAGCGGATGTTGGTAGCATAGTCCTGAAACAGGCTTCCGCAGCGTTCCGCCCCGCGCCGCAGATCGTCATCGAGCGCGGTATCGAGAAAGCGGCGGACCTGATCGCGGAAGCGGGTGTCGTCTTCGGAAAGATCTAGATTCATGGGTCCCCAACGGCGAACTGGCGTGGCGTTCCGGCGCCCCCGACAGGTCGCTGGTCCCGGTTCCGGATCGAGCCGGGACCCACCTGCGCGGACTTGCGCACTTCCGGCAGAGGACACTAGCATAGGGTCGTCAGTCGCCCGTAGAGGCAAGTGGAGGAGGGGGAAGACGTGACGACGCTTCTGGTGGCAGCCGTGCTGCTGTTCGGATCTTTACTGCTCGCTTCGGTCCCGAGCATCCGTACCCAGCGCAGCATCCTGGGGCGCGAGGGCGATGCATGGTCCCTGCGGCGCTCGCTGCGCTGGAGTGGCTCCCTGTTCGCGGGCGTGCTCGGGCCACTGCTCCTGGCCAAGTTCCTGGTGACCGTACTCGCCTTTGGTTCAGAAGCCCTGTTCTCCGCAGACGGCTCCGGAATGCTGGCGGGTGTCGGCGTCGCCTGGCTCGTGCTGCCGATGGCGCTGCTCGTCATCGGCACTTCGTCCCTCCGGCTGCCGGCGGCGGCGGTCGACCTGCAACTGGATACGCGTTCCGTGATCCGCCTCGCTGATGGGTGCGAGTGGTCCCTGGTCCCCCTCGGAGCCGGCTTTGCGCTGGCCCTGCTGGTGCTGCTTGCAGGCTCCGCCGGTGCGGCCATGGGGCGGCTGGAAGCGCTCCTGCTGCTGCCGGTCGGCATTGCCATGCTGCTGTGGTTGTCGCGCCGCGCAGCCCTGCGCTACCGGGAACTCGCCTGACGGCCTGAACGCGCCGCGACGTTGTCGCGGCGCGTCGTCGTGTTTCAGGCCGAGGCATCCTCCAGCTTCACCCCGTAGACGTATTTCTCGAGGGTCCGGTGCAGGTGCCGGATCCGGCTTTCCTGATAGTTTGCGATGGTCAGCCGCGGCGTTTTCATGGACTTCAGGCCGCGCTGGACGATGGGCATGTTCGCCATGTCCTGCTGGAACACGGCCGCGACCGGACCGAGTTCGTCGAAGGCCTCAACCCAATCCTCGTCCGGGCCGAGCAGGCGCATCTTGGCGGGCTTCGGCCGCGGCGCGTCCTTCGGGCAGGGCGCCAGGTACATCACTTCCATCAGCGCCTTGTTCGGACTACCCCAGGGCCGGAAGCGGTAGATCAAGTTGTCGCCATAGCCGCCCCACGGAAAGAAGTTCGGGAACACGTGGTACTGGATCGCATCGATCAGTTCGCTGACGGTTGCTTCCGAGAAGTCCCGGCCGGTGTTCTGCTCCAGCATCTGCCGGCGCACGTGGCCGACGAACTCGCGGGCACTCATGCCTTCCGGGACCTTCAGATCATCCTCGACCCGGGTCATGGAGCGCACGATGGCATCCGGGTCCACGTTATCGGAAAGGTGCGGGCTCGGCGTGCCCATGGCGGTGATCATGCGGTTGTAGTGCGGTGTCTCAGCGGAGACGTCGTACTGGGTGTTGGTGTCCCCGGTGGACGGCATGATCTGCGGATGGGTCGCGAGAACGTGGAAGGACTCGATGAACGCCTCCACGCCCACCTTCCAGTTCATGTCCACGACCTTGCCCACGTGCGCGCGCTTGTAACGGTTCTCGAAGTCCCAGCGCTCGAACTGATCCGGCAGGTCCTGGAGATATTCGCTAAGCGAAGGCGCGTCGTCGTCCATATTGATGAAGACGAATCCGCCCCAGGTATCGACCCGCGCCTCCGGCAGCGAGAACTCCTCGTCGCGGATGTGCGGGAAATCCCAGCGGCAGGGCACTTCCTTCAGGGTGCCGTCCAGATTCCAGGTGAAGCCATGGAAAGGGCAGCGCAGCTTGGAGACGTTGCCGGGCTGCGTCCGCAGCTGGCGGCCGCGATGCAGGCAGGCGTTGTAGTAGGCCTTGATGCGATCGGCAGCGCTGCGCATGACGATGAAGGACCAGTCGCCGATCTCATAGACGATGTGATCGCCCACGTTCGGGATCTCTTCCTCCCGGCAGACCATCTGCCAGACCTTGGTCCACATCTTGTCCATTTCCAGCTCGTGGAAGTGCTGGGACGTGTAGCGCTCGGCCGGAATCGGCTCCGAGCCCATGTAGTCGTAGCGGGTCTGGCGGAGAACGTCGGGGACCGCGACCCTTTCCTGGTCCAGCAGTTCCTGGACGCTGACGCCGGGGGAACGGGCTTCGCCCGGTGCGGGTTTGCTGCTCGTGGACATGGTGGCTCCTCTCGCTCCTGTTCACAGCGATTGTCGAACCTCAAGGAACGGTCGAGTACAGCATAAAACAGTCAGGCTGTCATGTTTTGGCCGGGTGCAGGCCGGCTGCGTATCGGGCTGGATGGTTGCAGTCCTTCCCAAGATCACTGTAGCGATACCCGCGACCTGCATCGAGGTCTTCTGCTGGGCGTCTTCCGCGCCGTGTGCGGGCCTGCCGCGGCAGCAGCGATGCAATGACGTGGAATTGAATGCAAGAGTGCTTGAGGCTCCAAAGGGCCGTGAATCAAACGGTTGACTTGGTTTGACCTGGCCTGAGGCAACGGCTCGAAGGCTGCTGACCGAGAGCTGACGTATCAGGCTATGGGCGATTTGTTATCTTCTGCTGCTCGAAGCCGCACCTTCAGAGACAACGATGCGACAAACCCTGATTGCCACCGCCGCCTTGCTGCCGATCCTCTCGGCGGCCGGTGAACCCCTCATGGTCGACCCGGAGCGTAACGTTTACATCCCCGGGACTGGCATCGATTTCAGCACTCTGCGGGTAGCCGCAACCTACGACGACGAGCGCATCCGTATCCACTACGAGTACGCCACTGACAGACCGAGCTGGTACCACCAGTACTGGGTTTACCAGGGCGATGGCGAGTGGAAGCGTTACGGCAGCGGTTTCGGGCCGGACGAACACGGTCTTTACGAAGATCGCATCTCCATGCTTCTGGACGACGGCAGCGTTGACGGCTTCGATCGCTACGGTGGCTGGATGACCACGCATGAGGGCATGCGATCGCTGACCTCGGCGGTGGACGCCGATGCAGCACGGGCCCATCCGACGCTCGGCGAGGCGCTGGGCCGCAGCGATGTGCGCAAGTACATCCCTCAGTCTCGCAGCACTGAAGATCCCGCCGAGATGTCATGGGATGCGGTTCGTAACGACGACGAGCTGGCTGGACTGCAGAATGATGGCGTTTTCCTCGACTTGTGGCAGTGGCGCGCGCACCGCAGTCACCCGATGGGAGTTGCCGACAACGGTTACATTCTGCACTACCGCCTCTCCTCTGAGGGTCGGGGGATGTACACAACCAACTGGGATGACGACGCCGGCCAGCCGGCGTACATGCTTGACCCGGAAGTCACCGGCAAACGCGCGCTGGACTGGGGGCGGCTCGTCAAGCGCGAGTACGGCCAGGACGATCCCTACTTCATTTCACAGGACAATTCGCTTGCCTTCGACCCGGAACACGACTGGCAGCCAGGCGACACGTTACCGCAGCGCTTCCTGCGTGCGCCCTCAGGGAGCCGCGGTGCCATCGCCGCGGAAGGCCGTTACGAAAACGGCGCTTGGCGAATTCGCCTGACCCGATCCCTGAAGGCGCCCAGCCCGAAAGACAGCAAGCCACTCGAAGAGGGTGGCATCTACAATGTTGCTTTCGCCGTGCATGTTGGCCAGGTAGGGGCCCGCTGGCACCAGGTGTCGTTGCCGCACACCCTTGGCCTCGATGTGGACGAAGCCGATATCGTCGCTGTGCGCGTCGATGATGTCGAAACAGCGGACGATGCAGCGTTGCGCTGGGCCGAATTGCCGGTGATGTACCCGGGCCAGGTCACCTGGCAATGGTTGAACAGTGACCATCCCGGCGCGGAAGAAGTGCGCTCAGGCGAGGTGAGCATTCACGACCAGCATGTGTACGAGCAGCTGCGCAGCTTCATCATTGCCGAAGAAATCCGGCTATTGTCACGCTAAGGTCTGGCGGACAGGGGAGCCGAGAGGTCCTTTCCGCCTGAAGGATGACTGGCGCCGGTAGCCTGAGATCGACAGCGAACCGGCGTGCTTCGTGCGTCCCCCTCGCCGACGCTCGGGTGGAACCCTCGAAGGCACTGAGGCTTGTTGGCTCTCAAGACCGGCACTGAGCGCTCTTCCGCCGATCGAAAGGCAGCGCTGCCGACGCTATCAGATGAGCTTTGGCATGATAACGGATCATCGAGACGACCTTGTTGATCTGCCTCAATGAGTACCGCACTCCCGGTTTGCTAGGTTGATCATGTCCCGAACCCGCTTAAGGAGTAAACGGACATGCGTACCCAACCGAATCTAGTAACCATCCTCCTTGTCATGCTGCTCGCCGCCGGCACAGCGCTACAGGTTTCAGCCGAGACCCGCGCCCCGCTGGCCGGCAAGCATGTTGCGTTGCTCGTCGGCGAAGGCGTGCATGACGGCGAGACCCTCATGCCGCTGGCGTACCTGGTTAATCGCGGTGCCACGGTGACGGTGGTTGGCGTCGAGCCTGGAACCGTGGGCGCCTACAACAGCGACTACCAATTCCTGGTCGAGCAGGCCGCTGATGCCGTCGATGTCGCGAATTTCGACGCACTGGTTATTCCGGGTGGCCAGTCACCAGCTTTTCTCCGCGAACACGAGAGCGTCGTCGGATTCGCCAGCGATTTCTTCGCCACCGGCAAGCCCGTCGCGGCGATCTGCCACGGCCCTCAGGTGCTGGTAACCGCCGGTGTCATCGATGGATTCCGCGCCACGGCTATCGAGGACATTGCCGACGAGTTGACTGGCGCAGGAGCCGTTTATGTCGATGACGAAGTCGTCCGCGACCGCAACCTGATCACGTCCAGGCTTCCGCCCGATCTGCCGGCATTTTCCAAGGCGATCGAGGATGCGTTGCTCGAAACCCTGTAAAGGGGCGAATCGACTGCGGCCGCGCATCGGCGAAGACGGAAGAGCCCGGCCTGTCTGGTGATGCTCGGCTTGAGGCGGATGAGCCGACGCCGAGTATCATTGCGCACCCCGGTCACGGTGGACCCAGTGCGCTCCGCCTGACAGGTGGAGTGGTAATGCCCCATTCTTCGAACCTTTCTGCACCCTCCTGGCAAGCGATGCATGACAACCTGTTGGAATCGAGGTCGATTCGCGAGGTGCATCGGGATGGCAGGCTGTCTGATGCAACACCGGGAGAACGGCCCGATGCCGTAGCCGGCATCAACGAGTGCAACGCCTTACTTGCGCGAGCGTACGAGCCCTTTCCAGGCCGCTGCGAAGCCTGCCATCCGAGCGAGGACAGAGCGCCTTTGGCGACCTCAACTCCATGATCTGGAATGAAAAATTTGGCCCCCTGAGAAACGTGCAGTTTTCTCGCCAAACTTGGTGCAGATTGCACTTTTCCCGCCGATCGATCGCAGCTTCTCCCGCTCCTGCGCTCGTATGCATTTGATTCAATTGCGGACGACGTTTCAGCTTTTCGCGCGCTGCACACGCACGCGGGCAGTGGTCATAAGCGGTGCGGCAGCCATGCAGGCTACCGCGCCCGCCGTTCGTGACCTCAGCCGCCGAGGTCGACGTTCAGAAGGGGCTCCTTCTTTTCCGGCTCGCCCTCCTGCTGACGCTGCTGCTGGTAGGCACCGACGCGGTGGATGGCGAACATGTTGATGAAGTGCACGATGGCGACGGCCATCAGCACGAAGCCCAGCGATCCCGAGAGATAGACGATCATGCCTTCGAAGTCGGCAATGGCCCGATCGGTTCGCATCATGAACAGGACGAAGCCGAGGTTGAGCAGGTAAAAGCCCACCACGAGCAGATGGTTGACGGAGTCGGCCAGGGCCTCGTCCTTGAAGGCGTTGACGAGAAACAACCTGCCGTTGCGGCTCAGGGTGTGGGCGACGAACACTGTAATGCAGAGGCTGGCGAGGACATAGATCAGGTAGGTTGATGCGGTCATGGTCATGGCAATGGCCTCCGAGTGGTTTCCGATCTGGACGGTTTCGTCCGTCCAGGGAATAACCTGCCCGGTGGCGATACATGCCGACTTCCGGAATTATCCATCGCGAGTATGTTTTCGGTAAAAGCTATTATTATCAGCGGCTTGCGCGTTGTCCTGAGTCATGATTCCGGACTTCGCGGCTGCGGTAGGCCGCTGGCGTCATGCTCATGATCTCGCGAAAGGCGGCATAGAAGGCGGACTGCGAGCGGAATCCCGCCTCCATGCTGATGGACAGCACCGAAGCCTGAGGCTGGTCCAGCAGCAGTCGGCAGGCGTCCTCAACGCGTTTCTCGCGGATATAACGGGAGAAGCCGACCCCGAAGCGGGTGTTGATCAGTTCCGACAGCTGATGGCTGCTGAGATCCAGCAGTTCGGCCAGCGTTTCCAGGCGCAGGTCCTCGTCGCGCTGTACGCGCTCCAAGGTGGTGAGGGCGTCGAGGCGAGCCAGGGCGGCATCCACATCGACGCCACCGAGCCGGGAATTCGCATAGGCGCGTTCGGCTGCCTCGGCGACGTCCCGCAGCAGGTCCGGGAAGGACACCAGGGCCGTGAGCACGAGAAAGGCGCTCAGCCCGATCAGGTTGGCGTAGACCAGGACGAAGATTCGGGTCTCGAGCAGCGGCAGTGCCAGCACGACGAACAGGGCGAGGATCGCGCCCGCTGCGAAAAAACCGAAGAAGAACCGTTCGAAGCGCAGGCGCCGATTCTGGCGGCCGACGCGGAAGGCCTCCTTGGCGACCCAGAGGGTGTAGCCTGCGCCGATGACAAAGGCGATCGGCGGCACCCAAGCCACCGGTGCCAGGGCCGCGAGGAGGGGTGGCGGCAGCCCATGCAGCGCATCCACTGGCCGGACGGATTGCTCCGGGCGCAGCACGGAGCGGGCAGCGAAGTAGAAAGCCGGCGGCACCAGCAGCAGGAACAGGGCGTAGGCGCGACCATCGATGGCCGTGGTGGCGTCGATCAGGAAACGATAGTGCTCCAACTGCAGGGCGATCAGCGCTCCAAGCAGCACGAAGCAGGCCACTCGGGAGACCAGGTCCTTGCGCATTTCCACCAGGAAGAACTGGTACGCGACGAACAGCGCCAGGAAACAGAGCACGCTGAAGGCCGTAGTGAAGACCGTGGTGTGGTGCATCCAGCCGTCCATGCGTCGCGCGCCCTGTGGCCCAGGGCATCGCCGCCAACCGGGTCGGACGATCCCTACGGTGAGGGAGAGAATGTAGCGGAAAAGGCGGGCAACGAGCACCAGTCCGGCTGCTTCCAGACTGGGGTTCGAACGTTTCGAGGAGGGGGGATGGTCATACGGGTTGTGCTCGGTTTCGTGCTGTTCTGGGTGCTGATTTACGTCCACCTTCAGTGGAGCGAGCGCTACCTCGCCCCCGTTCTCGGCGAGACTGAATTTGCCGTAACCGAGGCGCTGACGGCTGGCATCGGGCCGGTACCGACGGATCGCTATCAGGTGGTGTTCACGTTTTCCCGTGGGTACCAGATGGGTGGTTTTGATCGGAACCTCATTGACCGCAAGCTTCGAGAGGGTCGCATCAGGAGCGAGATCAGGGTGACGGGCCTCTTCGGCCGTGAAGTACTGCGGCACGCTTCGTCGGATGTCGTGAAGGACTGGCGCTATAGAAGACACTCAGGGGACAAACTGATGCTCTATGGGCCGGCGGAATTCCGTGCCCTCCCGCTGGAGCGGTACACCGTCACGGCGAGGCTCAGTGGCGAGAACGCATTTCTGGAAGATCGTGAGATCGTCCTCGCGCTCACTGCGGCGAGAGGCAGCGGATACGGCGATTGGAGACACCTCTTGCTGTATCTCGCGAGCGGCGCGCTCTTCGTATTCATCGCCGGTGTCTGGATGGTCTACAGGATTCTGGTTTTCTTCGGCGGCGACGCCGAGTGAAGGGGCACGATCGGTTCGGCACTGTTGTCGTTTGGCGATATGCTGCTGGGCATCTTCAAGGCGCCGGGTGCCTGCCGCGTGCTGGCAAGTTCGCTTCACCACCCGCGCGTTGACGACTCGGAAACCCGCACAGCTTGAAGCTTATTGGAGGCAGGCCGGTGACGATTCTTTACCAGTTCGAGATTTCGCCATTCTGCGACAAGGTCCGGCGGGCGTTGCGCTACAAGGGCTGGGACTTCAGCGTCGAGGAAATCCCGCTCAGCCAGGCCGCCTCCGGGCGCTGGCGGAGCATTTCCCCTACCGGCAAGTTCCCCGTACTGGAACATGACGGCAAGCGGATCGTGGATTCGACCGACATTCTCCAGTACCTGGAGGAGATCGCGCCAACGCCTGCTCTGTTTCCGGTCGATCCCGCGCAGCGGGCGCAGGCGCATGTCCTGGAGGATTGGGCTGACGAAAGTCTCTATTTCTACGAGCTGACGATGCGCATGACCTGGCCGCACAACGCATTGCGCTGGATTCCCGAACTGCTGGCGGCGGAGAAGCCCCTCACGCGCCGTCTGCTCACGCCCGTCCTGAAGCGGTTGCTGGTCAAGATCGCGCGCAACCAGGGCATCGGCCGCAAGTCGCCCGTGCAGGTCGAAGTGGAAGTCGGTCGCCACCTGCAAGCGCTGACGGATCTCCTCGGCGCGGATGATTGGTTGGTGGGCGATCATCTGAGCGTGGCGGATCTCTCCGTGTTCGCGCAGCTGTTCTGCATCCGCGGTGCCGTCGAGGGTGAGCGCCTCGTCACGGAGCACTATCCAGCAGTGGCTGCATGGATGGATCGGGTCGATGCAGCGACGCGGGTCTGAGAGGGACTCGCAATCTGGTCGCGGACGCCTGCGAACGCAGTGTCAATTGAGTGGTTGCTGTCGGAATCAAGAACGACCCTGTCGTCGCTCTCCCGGCATGCGTCAGGCTGCTTCGAAATCCAGGGGATGAAGTCCGTCCAGGTTGACCGTGCTGCGGGCCAGCCATAGATCGTACCGATCCTGCATCGCCAACCAGCTCTCAGGAGTGCGACCGAGAACCTTGGATAGCCGCAGAGACATTTCCGGGCTGATGCCGCTATCCCCCTTGAGCAAACGAGACAAGGTGGAAGGCGAAACGCCCAAACTGGAAGCAAGCTGACGGGAGCTGATACCGAAAGGCTCCAGGTAAACCTCCCGAATGAACTCACCCGGATGCGGCGGATTGTGCATGGGCATCAGTGGTAATCCTCATAATCGAGAATGTAGGCGTTGCCGTCACGAAACTCGAACGTCACGCGCCAGTTGCCGTTGACCCAAATCGACCACCGCCCTTTGTCCTTTCCCTTCAATGGGTGAAGTCGAAAACCAGGGATATCCATGTCTTCCACTGAAGTTGCGGTGTCAAGAGCAGCGAGCTGCATGCGCGGCTTCCTTGCGTAATCAACCTGGATACCAGCGGTGCTGCCGGTCGCGTAGAACCGTCTCAGTCCTTTGTGACGGAAAGATTTGATCATGAGGCAATTGTGGCATGTTGCGCATCACGCAACAACGGGCTGGAAGGTCCGCATCCGTTGCCGTTTTCCGTTCCGCGACGCTGTGACCGCGTTTTCGTGGTGGACTCAAGCAGTCGAATCTCAGCACCGCATGGCATCGACATAGGCCTCCCACTCCGCCCGCTGCCAGGACGATTCCGCGGAAGCGTCTCCAAGCGAATCGAGCATCGGCTCACCGTGCGCATCGCCACAGCACCCCCGATGTGCTTCCGCGGAATCGCTCCCGGGACCCACGGGCTCATGCGACTCCTGATCCATCCACTCCAGCGCCCGATCCAGCGCCTGCAGCAGCATGGCGCCTACCTCTGCCGGCACGCGCCCCTCGAAGCTGAGCGAGCCGTCGTCCTGGATGCGGTACTCCAGGTGCCGATGTTTCCAGGCCGCGAGCGCAGCGCTCGGACGCGTGAGCGTGTCCGTCTGCCGATGCTGCCGCAGAGGTCGATGATGCGCGCGCTCAGGTTTTGAAACGTGTCTTTACTTGCCTTCTCCATGGCCTCGGCCTCTTGCCTGATACTGTACTAACGTACAGTATCAGGGCAATGGCTCCGTTTCAATGTCAAAGGTCGGAATACCCTGCGTTTCTCGATGCAATCCGACGAGCGGGCGATCGCTCACGGCTTCGCTTTCTGCTGCTTGCTCGAGCTGCGTTAGCGCATGAGCAGCGCCTGCAGTCTGCCTGTCTTGCATCACGGAAAGGACGATTCCGCGGAATCGCGTTCGCGCAACGCCGCGTCGCTCCGGCCCAGCGACAGCCGTCCCTGCGACACCCAGGTTGACGCGGATAAGGCGACACCTACCTTGACGAACGCACCCCGGTCACCGCGGCCCAAGCGCTCTCGGGCGTGGTCCAGGAGGGTCGCTGCCAGATTGTGCATTTACATCGTTTAGATGATAATCGATGCATTTGAACAGGAGTGCATTGGTGCCCGCGGAAGCAGTTCGAAAGAGAGATCCGGAGGCCGTGTTGGCGAAGGCCGCGGTTCGAGCCGCGTCGGCGCTCGGCCTCACCCGGGAAGAGCTGGGAAGGCTGATCGGGCGCGATCGCACCAGCATCAGTCGGGGAATCGATCCCGAATCCAAGCCCGGCGAGCTCGCGCTCTACCTGATTCGCTGCTATCGGGCGCTGTCGGTGCTCGTGGGTGGCGACGAAGACGAGATGCGGCATTGGTTCGCCACGGAGAACACGCACACTGGAGGGGTTCCGATGGAGCAGGTGCAGTCCGTGCAGGGCCTCGTCCGGGTCATGGAGTACCTGGACGCGATTCGTGGCCGGGTCTGAGGGAAGTGGCCGCGATCTCTGGCGTGCTGAGGTCTCGGCGGCACCGCGGGTCCGACTGACCGGAAGCATCTGGCGCGTCGTCGAGAGCCAGGAGCAGATCGCCACACGTGCGCTGGTGGACACCCTCGAGGAGCAGGACCTTCTCGAGCGGCTGGTCGAAGCGGCAAAGCCACCGCTGAGGACGGGTACGGAACACCTCGACTACCTTCTCGCGACGCCGTTCCGGTATCCGCCGCTGCGGTGGGGCTCCCGTTTCGGGACGGCGCATGAGCCCTCGATCTTCTACGGCTCGCGGCGACGGGACACCGCTCTGGCCGAAGTCGCCTACTACCGTTTCCTCTTCTGGCACGGCATGCGGATTCCTCCGCGCTCCGGAGTGCTGGTGACGCAGCACACAGCCTTCTCGGCTCGCATCGACTGCAATCCCGGGTTCCGGCTTCAGGATGCGCCCTTCGACACGCACCGGGAGGACCTCGTGCACCGGTCGGACCATCGCGCGACGCAGGCGCTGGGGGCGGCGATGCGCGCGGCGGGCATCGTTGGATTCGAGGCACCATCGGCGCGGTGCCCGCAGCGCGGCCTGAACGTCGGCGTGTTCAGCCCGCATGGCATTGCGTCGCGTGTCGCTGGGCGCAAGGCGTCCTGGCTGTGCGAACTCACCTCGGAGCAGGTCGTGTTCCGGGGAGATCGGCTCGTGAAGTTCACGCCCGCATCGGTGTCGGGGCCGGGGCCGAGCTAGAAGCGTAATCCCCCATTTGCCTGGCTCGAGGGGGGATGGCCCCGGCGGCGGAGGCCGTGTTGCGGTCACCGTGCCACTGTTGCGCGGGTGCATTTGACATGCTCGAGACCCGCGCCGACCATGAGTGGCATGCTTCGCGCTCGGGTGTTCGCTACCTACGGGTCGTCGTCCGCCGTGCATCCCCATCACCTGTAAGGGCACGATGACGTCATGACTCTCAAGGGTACCGGCATACTCATTCTCGTAACCCTCTTCCTCTCCGCGTGCGGTGGTGACGCAGGCGAATCAGGGGCAGTGGCTGCAGAATCGTCACCGAGAGACGGAGTCGCGGGCGAGATGATGGCAGCTGCCCAGGATCCAGCACCGGAAGCCGTGGTCGATGAGCCCGCGCTGAGCGACTTTCTGACCGAGGAGCTGCACGACGTCGAGCCCGCGGGATCAGGGACCTTTCGCATCGACGTTGCCGGCGAGGTGCACGAAGGCGAGCTCGAGACCTGCTGGGCGAGAGAAGGGAATCCTGAAGACCGGTTCGAGGCTCGGGCCCTCTGGCAGTCTGAGGACGGTCGAGCATTCCACCTCCAGCTCCGTCGCCTGCTCAGGAATGACGAGTTCTTCTGGGGACGCAGCCAGGGGTACGAATTCGACCAGGTCTCTCTTCGGCTGCACGACGGGAGCGGCCACTTCGAGTTGCAGGACCAGTACGCGGCTTCGGGGCTCCAGGTATGGCGCGACGAACCGGGAGCCAATCCCATTCGGGGCCAGGGCAGTGGCGAGCTGCCGGTGCTCCGGGTTGCCCGCGATGGCGAGACCGGCGACCTGCGAGTGACGGCACTCGGAGAGCTCGAGGTGGGCGAGGAGTATGGGAGCACCAATTACGGAACTCCGCTGACCGGTCCGTTCACGCTGGCCATGCGCTGCCCGGGAGAGGCTTAGCGGTTTCGGCCATCCGTAGGATGGGGCGTGCCAAATGAAAAACGCACGGGAAGTTAATCCCCCAGTTTTCAGGGTGGCCCGGAAGTAGAACTCACACGCCCATCGCCAGTTTCTGAGTGTCTGTGGCGCCTCCGAATGCACCGGCGCGCAGAACACAGGTGGCGCC
>SLQW01000215.1 GCA_007131295.1 Pseudomonadales bacterium
CCCTGGAACAACAGGCCACCGGCCGTGGACAGCAGGCCGCCGTTCCAGGAGCCGGAGTGCTGCACCCGCCAGGCCTCGCGCTGGTTGATCGGATCCCAGGCCGCGAGATGTCCGCGCACCAGAGCCCGGTTCGCCAGCTCTTCGTTCAGATCCCCAGGCGGCGCGCTGAGCACAGTCTCGATGGCGGTGTTCCACTCGCCCGGCTGATAGCGGAAGGCATTGTCCTGACCGAACATGAAGGGCATATCGAGAGCCGGGATGTAGACGAGGCCCGTGTCCGGCGAATAGGTCATGGGGTGCCAGTTGTGACCGCCGTAAGGGGAGGGCTGGGTCAGCACCGGCTCTTCGTGGTAGTCCGCCGCAGGATTCTCCACCGGGCGACCAGTCTCGACGTCCACGTGGCTCGCCCAGGTCACCGGGACGTAGGCCTCGGCGGAGATCAGTTCGCCGTTGGTACGATCCAGCACATAGAAGAACCCGTTCTTGGGTGCCTGCACGATGACTTTGCGGGTCTCGTCGTGGATCACCAGCTCGGTGAGGATCATGTGCTGGGTGGCGGTGTAGTCCCAACTGTCACCCGGCGTCGTCTGGTAGTACCAGACCATTTCGCCGGTATCGGGATTCAGGGCAACGATGGACGAGAGATAAAGATTGTCCCCGCCACCGGGGCTGCGCTCGTGCCGGTTCCAGGGTGAACCATTGCCCGTGCCCACATAGAGCAGGTTGAGCTCCGGGTCGAACGCCATGGAATCCCAGGCGGTGCCGCCGCCACCGATCTTCCACCACTCGCCGCGCCAGGTCTCTGCGGCGCGCTCCATGTACTCGCCCTCGAACCCGTCGGCGGGGTTGCCGGGGACGACCCAGAAGCGCCAGACCTTCTCACCGCTCTCCGCATCGTAGGCACTGACGTATCCACGAACGCCGTACTCGGCGCCGCCATTGCCGATGATGACGTTACCGTTCACGATCCGCGGCGCCCCGGTAATCGTATAGGGCCGGCTCGGGTCGATGGTCAGGGTTTCCCAGTCCGGCTGACCGGTGCCGGCATCGAGCGCCACCAGGCGCCCGTCCAGAGTGCCGACGTAAACCCGACCCTTCCAGACCGCGACGCCGCGATTGACCACGTCGCAACAGGCGTACTTGGCCCATTCCGGCGGTACTTCCGGATCGTAGGTCCAGAGGTGTTCTCCAGTGACCGCATCGTGCGCGTAGACCACGGACCAGGACCCGGTGGTGAACATGATCCCGTCGACGACGATGGGCGTTGCCTGGAGGCCGCGGGTCGTGCCCGTATCCCAGTACCAGGCGAGGCCGAGATCGGCGACGTTGTCGACGTTGATGCGCGCAAGCGGTGAGTGGCGCTGCTCGTCATAGGTGCGGCCGTGCGTGAGCCAGTCTCCCGGGCGGGCATCAGCGTCGCGGATGACTTCGCCGTCCACCTCCGCAACACGCGCCCGGATCGCTTCCGGCGTCAGGGCCCCGTTGCGCTCGGCGCGCTCCTCTGGTGCCACGGCAGCAGGCGCGGCAGGCTCGTCGGGACTGCAGGCAGCGAGACCGAGCACGGCGACCGCGACGAAGGTGATCGTAGCTCGGAACCCGGAAAACCGTTGAGTGCGAACGGACATAAAACGACTGCTCCCCTGGAATCGTCTTGGAGGCCAGATGTGGCCAGGAGAGAATCTAACAAAGCCCGCTCGGATGGAAGGCGTTTACTTGCAGGCTAGAGCGTCGTGGTCCAGCCCCCGGCAAGCGGAATGATCTGCCCGGGAATGAAACCTGCCTCGCTGGCCAGGAACAGGGCCAGCGAGGCGGTTTCCTCCGGCTCGCCGATGCGGCCTGCCGGCACGACTGCGCGCATGCGCTCGAGAAAGCTGTCGTCCTCGGTGAGCCCGGGCGGATAGTAGGTGTCGTTCGCGACGTAGTTCTGGGCAATCGCACAGACCAATACGCCATTGCGCGCGAGCTCGAGCCCCGCTGCCCGGAGATACGCGATCTGGGCGCCACGGGCGGCACAGTAGGCACTGTTCTTGGGAATGCCGCGCAGCGGAGCGGCGCTCGTCATGCCGATGATGCGGCCACCGCCCGACGCCTTCATGTAGCGCGCCACGGTCCCAACCAGGCCCATGAGGGGATGGACCAGCGCGTCGAACAGCGCGTGCCAGTCCGCATCCCGGGTCTCGTCGACCAGCGCTGGATGCGGTGGCAGCGCCAGATTCGCGACCAGGACATCGACGCCGCCATGCCGCTCGGCGACGCTGCGACCGCCATCGATGCCGCGGGGGGCGGTCGTATCGCCGATGACTTCGCCACCCTCGTCCCGGAAACGGCGAGCAATGGCGGGACCCATGAAGCGGTCGGCCTGAGTCACCAGGATGCGTTTGCCTTCAAGCCGCCCGCTCATGTTCGCCCCCTGCCGTCAACCACCAGCTCAATCTGGCCAATGCCCCTGCGTCCGGCGAGCGCTGGCGCTCAGTTGCCCGCGGCCGGGGGCTCCGTCTCAGGTGGTGTAGGTCGGTTCCGGCGCGGGCTGCTGTTGCGGCGCGAACTGCGGTTCGTCGCGCACGCCTGCCGCGGCCGCCAGCTCCTCGAATGAGGCCTCGATGCACTCGGCATAAAACTCCGGGTCCGGCATGATCTCCCGGCACGACGTGAAGGAGATAGTGATCTCGCCGCAATAGCTGAACACCGGATGGATCAGCGCCATGCCATCGACCACCGGACCAAGCCCATACTGGGTGACGAGGCGGGCGCCGCCCATATAAAGCGACTGCTGTGGTCCGGGAATGTTCGTCACCACACAGTTGAAGATCGGCCGCATCCGGTTGGCCATTCCCGCGCGGGTGTAGAGGCGTGCCGCCAGTCCCGCCAGCGAAGATGGAACGAACTGGCTGTAGTCGGTCATCAGCCGCGCGCCCACCGCCTCGGTCAGCGCCTTGGACTGCAGCGTACCTTCGTGCACCGCCTGCAGCCGCGCAATGGGCTCACCCACATCCGAGCGCAGCTGGGCCGCCATCGCTGCGACCTGGTTGCCCATCGCACCGGACTTATCCTTTCCGCGCACCGATATCGGGGCCATCGCCACCAGCGACTCCACCGGCAGCTCGTTCTTGCTCATCAGGTAGCGCCGCAGCGCACCGCCGACGATGGCGAGCACCGCATCGTTCACGGTCGCACCCGGGACCGCCGACTTGATCGCGCGCATCTTCGCCAACGGGAAGGAGCGTCCGTCGACTACACGGTGCGGCGAAATCGTGCCGTTGAAGCGGGTCCGCGGCACTGCAGCGGGAACCTTGAACGTCTCATTGCGGAGCCCGGCCGCGACTCGACCGATCGCCGGCACCGTGTTCGCCATGACGCGCGCGAAATGAAACGGAGTGCGCAGGTTGTTGCCCCAGGCCCGCAGGATCAGTTCTGCGGAAAGCGGGTCACGATCCGCTGCCCACGGCTTCTCCGGTGGCGGGACGTTTGCCACGGGCTCGAGATCGTGAATGGCGCCGGTGATTTCGGCACCGGAAACGCCGTCGATAGCCGCATGGTGGATCTTGGAGACGATGGCAAAGCTACCCGGGGGCAGACCCTTTACCTGCTCCAGCCCCTCGATGACGTAGAACTCCCAGAGCGGCTTCGTCGTGTCCAGCGGACGCGCGTGCAGACGTGCGGTCTGAATACAGAGCTGGCGCCAGTCCCCCGGCTTCGGCAGGGCGATGTGGCGGACATGGAACTCCAGATCGAAGTCAGGATCGTTCACCCAGTAGGGGTGGTCGAGATCCAGCGGAACCCGGACGACGCGCTGCCGGAACGTGCGCGCGAGATGCAGGCGACCCTGAATCGTTTCGAGAATCTCTTTGAAGCGAACGAAGGATCCCGGTGCGGTCGATGGGTCGTACACCGCCAGGGCGCCAATGTGCATGGGCTGATTGGGCGTCTCGAAGTAGAGGAAAGACGCGTCCATTCCACTGAGCTGTTCCATGACCTGACTCCCTCCCAGGAACACGATCAATTGGCTAACGTTCGGGCCTGAGCAGCGGTCGCAGCCACCAGGGTGGATCGAAGGCTCGCCACTGGCCCGCTGGCTGGCTCAAACGATCTGCCACCGCGTAAAGCACGGCAGCATGGACGCCCAGGCCCAGGTGGCTGGCCAGGACTTCCAGATTTTCGCGCTCCGGACCAGGCTGCTCGCGGGCAATCTGCCAGGGAACGATACCGTCACTGCGGGACCAGATGGCGCTGCTGGGCACGCCTTGTGGCGGATCCCGCCGCGGTCCCCGGGCAAATCGCCGACTTCCGTTCCCATCCTGCTCGCCCTGAAGCTGGCGGTAAAGCTGCCAGGCCCGAGTCCGGGTCGGGCTGCCGGAAATGGGACTGCCCAGAGTGACGAGGTTGCGCACCCCTTCCGGACGACGGCGCGCGAGATTGCGCGCGAACACGCCTCCCAGTGACCACCCGACCAGGCTTATCGGCGCACCGGTTTCGTCGAGAGTCCGGGAAAGCAGATGGTCCAATGCATCTCTGAGCTCGGGCGACCCGAGGTTACGCCCGAGCTCCCAACCCCGCGCGTCGAAGCCCTGCCGCCGCAGGAACTCCCGGAGCACGACCGTCGAGCGGTCGCTCGCCGTGAACCCAGGAACGACCAGCACACGATGACCGTCGCCGCGAGCGGCTCCCCTGAGCCAGAGACTACCGGGCAGCAGGGACGCAAGGTCCGCTGCTGCCCGCAGAGGCTCGGTCAGGCCGAGCAGCGGCGATGGGCGCGGGACGAACGTCTCCTCAGCCATAGCCGCCTGTCACGCATGCCTCAGAACGTCGTATTCGGATTGCTCGAAAACGGTTGCGGAGCAGGCTGATCAGGCGCCACGGCTTCGGCGACTTCCGCGCGAGCCTGATTCACGGTCTCAGTGACCTTCGCTTCGGCCGTTTCCGCCGCCTCGGCCACTTCTTCGCGACCACGACGGAAGGCGCTGGTCACCACCTCGCGGGCACTGTTACCGCCTTCGCGCAGCGTCTCGATATTGTCCCGGGCGACCGCGGACACTTTGGAGCCCACTTCCTTGATGTAGGCACGCTGGGCGTCCATAGCATCACGCAGGGACTCGGCCTGAGAAAGGGTCTTGACCTGTTGCACGCTGGACTCGACCAGATCGCCAAAGAACGCGTTCTGCCGCAGGAGGATGGAACCGGTGGTCTCAGCGTTGATGAGGACCAGATCGTTGACCGGCTTGAGGACACTCTTGATTCGGGTTTGGGTCGACATGGCGAACACCTCTCTACTCAAGCTGCCTTCGCGTTGTGCGCTGCAGCAATTTGTGCAGTGCAATATAGGTGTGCCGAATGCGGCTGTCAACCCCTTGTCCCAGGCTCATCTTTCCCCTTAGCAGCATCCTCTGCGGCAGGGAGGGACGGTGGAGCATCCTCACTTGCGCTCTGGTCCTGCTGCCCTGCATCAAAGTAGGGCTGGTCGGGCGGCGTGGCCGGCGGCTGCTCCTCCTGCCCCTTCTGCTCGCGCTGCACAAGATTACGCCAGAAACTCAGGTTCTGATCTGCCAACTTCTGAACGAGCTTGACCGGCGAGGCACTGAGCATGTCGCGCATGCGTCGCTGATACAGCTCCTGCTGCTGCAGGAAGACCATCACGCTCTGCTCGATGTAGCGCGCCAGTACGCCCTGCATGCTGTCGCCATAGAAGCGGATGAGCTGCTGCAGAAGTCGGTTGGTGAGCAGCGGCTCGTGCCCTTCGCTCTCCTGCTCGGCGATGATCTGCAGCAGGACGCTGCGGGTCAGGTCGGCGCCACTCCTGGAATCCACCACCTGAATGCTCTCGTTCTCGAGCACCATCTGCCGCACGTCTTCGAGCGTCACATAGACGCTGTTCTGAGTGTCGTAAAGCCGGCGGTTGGGGTATTTCTTGAGCACTCTCAAGGCAGTGAAGCTCCTGCTGCGCCTGCGATACATGCCGGCAGGCGTCTTGCGGGCCGGGCTGGCATGCTACATTGCGCAACTCGCCGCCTGCCCGCAACCGGAGGCCGTATGAAAGTCAATGTCGAATTCGAGATGACGCCGGAGGAGATGCGCCGGCTGCTAGGGCTGCCGGATGTAGCCCCGGTCAACGACCTGATCGTGGAAAAACTGCGCGACCAGGTGGAGAAGAGCCTCGACGGTACGCTGCTACGCAACATGCTGCAGTCCATCGTCAAGGGCGGCACCCAGGGCATCGAGGCCTATCAGACCCTGCTCACGAACATCTTCAATAAGGTCCGCAATGGCCCGGAGGCCCCTCCGGGAACCCCGAAGCCCCCGCCCGGTGCCGAGCCGCCGCCAGCTAGTGGCGGTCAGGGTGCGAATATGGGGCCCGGAAAAACATAGCGCCGCCAGCCGGTGCGGGCGAAACGCTGCCAACGCCCCGCGGGCTGGGCGAGCCGGTCCGCCACCACGCACAGGACCACCGGATTGAAGGCCATGCCGCAGTGACTGCCGACGATCTCGACATTGTCGGTCATGGGCCCGTCGCGCTCGATACAGATCCGCCAGTGGGCGATGCCATCGGTCTTGCTGAAGATGGCGGTGCTCGGAACAGGCGGCGGCGCCTGCATGTCGGCGAAGCCATGTTCCCGCCGCGCCTCTGCAGCGCTGCGGCCCGTGGACAGTTCGAACAATCGGGCGACCCCAGGATTCGTACCCCCGCCGTCCTCGGTACCGAAGGGACTGCCGAGACTGATCACCTGCCGGACTTCAGCGGGTACGACACGAGCGATTTCGCGAACGTAGATACCACCGAGCGACTGGCCGATAAGCGTGACAGCCTCGCCTCTGAGGTCTGCAAGCCGCTTCACCGCAGCGACCATATCCTCCATGAGCGAGCCGCGGGGGCCGAGGTTGCGGCCGAAGTTCCATGGATGGGGATCGTAGTCGAGGCGCTTGAGATGCCGGCGGAACAGGGCTGTCGACTGGTCGCTGGCCATGAAGCCGGGCAGCACCATTATCGGGTGGCCGTCACCGCGAGGCAGGCTCGTGAGCAACGGCCCGAGGGTGAGCATGGAGCCAACCTCCAGCAGGGTCCGCTGCGCCTCCGCCAGGGTCAGCAACAGGTGGGGGCCTTTACGGCGCCCGGAACGCCGAACCGCAGGCTCAGGGGCGGCAAAATGTGCCGCGACCTGAACGGCGTCCAGGGTCGAATCGGTCATGCACGCTCCCCTCGCCACGGCGACCTTGCGTCCGGGCCCTTCCGCGGTGCTCAGTCGCGTTATAGCACCCATCGTTCGATCGAACCAAACGATCAAAGCGCTCGGTTACAGGCGCCCTACATCTATAATCGGCAGTCAGGGCGGGAGGTAAAGGCATGAACGGATCAGCAGCACGTCGTAGCGAGGCAGAGGATCTCTGGGCGGAAGAGGTGCAGGAGTGGCTCGACGCGTTCGAGTCGCTGTTGCGCGAGCAGGGTGACGAGCGCGCCCAGGAACTCCTGCGGCGCCTGCAGCAGGAGGCCTCGCGAGCCGGCCTCGTACTGCCCGAGGCGGCCCTGAATACGCCCTACGTCAACACCATTCCCGTGCGGGCTCAGCCCCGTTATCCCGGCGACATCGCACTCGAGCAGCGGCTCGAGAACCTGATCCGCTGGAATGCCGCCGCCATGGTCCTGCAGGCCTTCGACTCCGGCTCCGGCGTCGGCGGCCACATCGCCACCTACATGTCCTGCGCCACCATGCTGGAAGTGGGCTTCAACCACTTCTTCCACGGCCGCGGCGCGCCTGGCGGCGGTGACCAGATCCACGTCCAGGCCCACGCCTCGCCAGGGATCTACGCCCGCGCGTTCCTCGAGGGGCGCCTGCCGGCTGCACAGCTCGCCAACTTTCGGCGCGAAATAGCGTCCGAAGGTGGGCTCTGCTCATACCCCCACCCCCGCCGCATGCCCGACTTCTGGACCATGCCCACCGCTTCCATGGGTCTCTCCACGCCTTCAGCCATCGCCCAGGCCCGCTTCGCCAAGTACCTGGAGCGGCGCGGCCTGAAGGCGCCGGACAAGGGCCGGGTCTGGTGCTTCATCGGCGACGGCGAGGCCGACGAACCGGAGGTCCTCGGCACCATCAACATCGCCTCGCGCGAGGAACTCGACAACCTGGTGCTGGTGATCAACTGCAACCTGCAGCGCCTCGACGGCCCGGTGCGCGGCAACGGCAAGATCATCCAGGAACTCGAGCGCAGCTTCCGCGGCGCCGACTGGCACGTGATCAAGGTGATCTGGGGCTCGGGCTGGGACCCGCTGCTCGAGCGCGACAGCAGCGGCCTCTTGCAGCAGCGCATGGAAGAGGCGGTGGACGGCGACTATCAGTTCTACACCGTCTCCCCTGGCAACACCGTCCGCGAACACTGGGTGGAGGACATTCCCGAACTGCGTGAGCTCATGGAGAACCTCACCGACGAGGAGATCCGAACGATCCGCCGTGGCGGCCAGGACCACAAGAAGCTCTACGCCGCGTTCGCCGAGGCGGCCGCCAGCCGCGGCAAGCCCACGGTGATCCTCTGCAAGACCGTGAAAGGCGACGGCATGGGCGAGGCCGCCGGCCGCAACACCGTGCACCAGAAGAAGAACCTCAGCGCCGAGGAGCGCGTTGACCTCGCTCAGCGTTTCGGTATTCCGATCGACGCAGAAGCCGCTCAGCGCGCAGAGTTCTATCGGCCACCGGAGGATGCACCGGAGCTGACCTACCTGCGCGAGCGCCGCGCCGAACTCGGCGGCCCACTGCCAGAGCGCGTGGTGGCCTGCCCGCCGCTCACGGCCCCACCGCTGGAGTTCTTCGCCGATCAACTGAAAGGCAGCGGCGACCGTCAGGTGTCCACCACCATGGCGGTGGTGCGCATGCTCTCGAAGCTCCTGCGGGACGAGAACCTCGGCCGCTACGTGGTACCGATCGTCCCCGACGAGGCGCGCACCTTCGGCATGGACGGCCTGTTCGCCCAGGCCGGCATCTACTCCCCCGCCGGGCAGATCTACCGGCCGGTGGACGCCGACACCATCGCGCCCTACCGGGAGGCGGAGGACGGCCAGATTCTGCAGGAGGGCATCTGCGAGACGGCGGCCATGGCCTCCTTCCTCGCCGCCGGCACCGCCTACGCCAACCACAGCGTGCCGACGATTCCCTTCTACATCTTTTATTCCATCTTCGGTTTCCAGCGCGTCGGCGACATGATCTGGGCCTGCGGCGACTGCATGGCGCGCGGCTTCCTGCTAGGCGGCACTTCCGGCCGTACGACCCTGAACGGCGAGGGCGTCCAGCACCAGGACGGCCACTCCCAGCTGGTGGCGAGCACCATCCCGAACCTGCGCAGCTATGACCCCGCCTTCGCCTACGAACTCGCGGTGATCATCCGCGAGGGCATCGACGTGATGTACGCGCGCCAGGAAGACGCCTTCTACTACATCACCGTCAGCAACCAGAACCAGCCCATGCCGGCCATGCCCGAGGGCGTGGAGGAGGGCATCATCCGCGGCCTCTACCGCTTCCGCGCCGCCGACGGCGACCGTCGTCGCAAGCGCCAGGCACATCTGTTCGGCAGCGGTGCGATCATGACCGAGGTCCTCGCCGCCGCCGAGCTACTCGAAGCGCGCGGCGTGCCCACCCACATCTGGAGCGTGACCAGCTACAACGAGCTACTGCGCGACGCGAACGCCGTCGAGCGTCGCAACCGCCTCCGCCCGGACGCTCCCGAACAAGCGTGCTACCTGCAAGAGCAGCTTACCGGCGAGCGCGGCGTCTTCGTCTCCGCCTCCGATTACATGCGCAGCCTCGGCGAGAGCCTGTCGCGCTGGATCCCCGGCCCCTACGCGGTGCTCGGCACTGACGGTTACGGCCTCTCCGAATCGCGGCCGGCGCTGCGCAACCACTTCGAGGTGAGTGCGGCCTGGATCGCCCATGCGGCGCTGGCGTTGCTGGAGCGGGAAGGGGAAGTGGAGCCCGGAACGGCCAATGCGGCGGCGCGGGAGTGGCAGCTGGATTTGGCAAAGGTGGATCCAGCCAGCGCCTGATGCGCGTGGTACGTGGCGGTCGAACCCGACGCAGCAGCGGCACGGGGCAGGGAACAGCGGTTCAAGAGGCGACAAGCTTGCCGCGGTCTGTCGACTGGTTTCGCCGGCCCAGAGGCAAAGGCGGACAGTCGAGCGATTCCTGCGCCTGACGGTCGGCCTCATCGGGGCAGCGTTCAGGGGCGGAAGAGCCCTGGGTCAATCAAGAAAGGGGCCCGCGCGAACGAACACCAACAGCCACTCACCGGACGGATCGCCAGGCCTGAAGCTCGCCTGCGTGCGTGACTTCGGCCCCGCAAAAACGAAACGAGAGAGTGATCGATGCAGAATCAGGAGTCGGAACGACTTTACGAGCGTGCACGCAATGTCATACCCGGCGGCATCCCGGGGATCCGCGCCCCGGAGAATTTTGTGCGTGGCGTCTACCCGATTCTACTTGCGGAGGGACGCGGGGGCAGGATCCAAGACGTCGACGGCAACGAGTTCGTCGACCTGCTGCTCGGATACGGTCCGATCATACTCGGGCATGGCGAGTCTGCCGTAGATCGTGCTGCGCACGAACGTGCCCAGCAGGGTTTCTGCATGAATCTGCCGTCACCCCTGATCATCGAACTGGCGGAACGGCTTGCGGCATTGCTCCCCTCCGCGGAACAGTCTCTCTTCTTCAAGACCGGCTCTGATGCCACCAGCGCAGCTATTCGCATTGCAAGGGCACATACCGGCCGCGATCTGGTCCTGCGCTGCGGCTACCATGGCTGGCACGACTGGTGCCTGGAAGCGGATCCAGGCGTGCCCAGGCGAGCACGCCAAGAGGTGTGGTCGTTCGCCTATAACGACACGACCCAGCTCGAGGACCTGCTGAAACGCCACGCCGGTTCGGTTGCGGCCATCATCGTCACCCCGATAGGACATGAATTCGATCGCCAGATCGACGAGCCCCTACCGGACTTCCTGCCGTCGGTGCGGGCGCTGGCAGACGAGCATGACGTGGTATTGATCTTCGACGAGGTGCGCAGCGGGTTCCGCGTGCATCTCGGTGGCGCTCAGGCCCTGTACGGAGTTCAGCCAGATCTCACCGCACTGGGCAAGGCAATGGCCAATGGCTATCCCGTGACCGCGGTGACCGGACGGCGGTCAGTCATGATGAGCGCAACACGCACATTCATGTCCTCGACCTACTTTCCGAGCAGCATGGAGATGGCCGCGGCCCTGGCGACCTTGAAGGTTCTGGAAGAGGAAAGCGTGGTCGACGTCCTTGCTAACCGGGGCGGCAAGCTGCGCGCAGAGCTGGCGGCGATCATCGATGAGACGGCGCTTCCGGCCACGCTTTCGCCCTATCCCAGCATGCCCTTCCTCTACTTCGACCCCGAACTCGCTTCAGGCCAAGCTGCCCGACGTGACCGCTTCTACGGAAATCTCGCTGAAGCTGGCGTCTTCGCACATCCGCGTCACCACGGCTTCCTTTGCCAGCGCCATGACGACCGCGACCTTGAGCAGGTTCTAGACGCGGTACGTCGGGTTGCGCGCCACAAGTAGCGGTCGCCCACAAGACCCGGCGCTGGCGGCGTACAGTCTCGGCAGAAGGTCACGAGGGATCAATATGAGTCCTCGCTTCCACCGAGAATGTATTTCCAACCACCGCACACTCGCGACGTGATTGGCGGCGCAGCTGATCTTCTATCCTGGGAGCCGATATGACGAAGGTTTCATCCGCCGACAGCCCAGCCCCTGATTCCGGGCGGGCAACCGCGCCCTCGGCAGGGCCGCTTGCCGGTATCCGCATCATTGACATGACGTCCGTCGTGTTCGGGCCATTCGCCACAGTGCAGCTCGCGGATCTCGGCGCCGAGGTCATCAAGATCGAGAATCCGGGCGGTGGCGGCGAGGTGATGCGCAACGCCGGCAAGAGCCCGATCCCGGGCATGGGGCCAATCTATCTGGCGCTGAACCGCAACAAGAAGTCCGTGACGCTTGATGTGGCCTCGGCACTCGGGCGCGAGGCGCTGACTCGACTTTTGAAGGATGCGGATGTCTTCATCCACAACGTTCGCATGGCGGGCATGGAGCGGCTCGGCTTCGGCTACGAGGCGGTCCGTGCGATTCGTGAGGACATCATCTACGTGCACTGCGCCGGCTTCGGGGCTGAAGGCCCCTACGCGAAGCGACAGGCCTTCGACGACCTGATCCAGGGTGCTTCCGGCTACGCCGATCTGGCCGCCCGACGCGACGGCGGCGATCCGTCCTATGCACCGTCGCTGATCGCCGACAAGACCTCGGGGCTCTATGCCTATGGGGCGACGCTCGCAGCCCTGTTCCATCGCGAGCGCACGGGCGTCGGCCAGTTCGTGCAAGTTCCGATGCTCGAGGCATTCACTCACTTCCACCTCGTCGAGAACCTCTACGGCGAGACATTCATTCCCGCGAGCTACGGCATGGCGTACACGCGGTCCATCAATCCACGTCGCAAGCCCTATCGGACGGCGGACGGCTTCATCTGCATCGTCCCCTACTCAGACCAACAGTGGGCCCGCTTCTTCGAACTCGGCAACCGCCCGGGCGTGTTCGATGATCCGCGCTTTTCCAGCTACCGCTCCCGAACCGAACACATCGGGGACCTCTACGCCATCATCGAGGAGGTCGCCCTGACCCGGACCACCGACGAGTGGCTCACCCTGCTCGAGGAGGAGAACATTCCCGGTATGCGCTTCAACACCAACGAGGACGTGCTGGAGGATCCGCACCTGAAGGCGGTTGGGTTCTTTCAGGAGGCGGAAGACGCCGAGCTCGGCCGCTTCCGTACTCTGCGGCCGCCCGTGCACATGTCGGAAAGCCCAGCAAGTATCCGCTCGCATCCGCCACAGCTTGGCGCAGACAACCAAGAGATCCTCGGCGCACTCGGCTTCGACGACGCCGAGCTCAGGCAGCTGCTGGATTCGGTCGCCCGAGACGCCTAGCGTGGCGCCCGAAGCACCTCAGGAAAGTCGTCGGTTGATACAGACTCGGTGACCCACAGCGCTGCGAGGCGGCCAAGCTCATCGGCGCTCTTTGCCGCCTTGCCGTTGCCGCCGCAGGCCACGGCAATACGCCCGGGGGCCACCCAGTCGATGATGGGGTAGCCGCTCGGCGTCATCGTTACCGCGCAGGCGTCGGTGCGCACTTCCGCATCGGCCAGCTCCGGCAGCAGCGCCACCAGCGACGCGTGCAGCCGCTCTGGATCGCTCCCCACTCCGCCCAGACGGTACCACTCTTGTAGGCTCGTCAGATCGTCCAGCGGGTGATCGATGCTACCCGTGCCGATCTTGATGTAGTGGTGGCCGTCCGCGTAGCGCACGGGCGGCAACAGGTAGATGTCCGGGAGATCGGCATGCGGATCGACCCGGATCAATGCGGGCATCCGCGCCCAGCGCTCCACCAGCTCCGGCGCCACCCGAGCGAGCAGAACGATGCGGCCCTGGGCATTGAGCGGCATGCCGGGCACGAGCCCTACCGGTGCGCTGAACGCACCGGCGCATACCAGGACTCGGTCGGTGCGCACCTCGGAGCCGTCGTCGAGGATGCAGCGCACCAGCGCGCCCTCTTCACGCAGCGCCCAGACCGGCTGCCGGACCACGCGAGCACCCGCGTTCGCCGCTGCGAGCGTCTGTGCCTGCACCATGCGGCGCGGGTCGATGAAGCCAGCGGGGGCGGACTCGAGGCGCGCTTCCGTTCCGGGCATGAGGTGAAACGGATGCGCAGCATCGGCCTGCGCGATCACGCCGAAGGCGCGCCCCGCCTGCTCCATCGCAGGAATGAGATCGCTGCCCAGTGCCGCGGCGACCATGAACCCGAGAGGATGGTGAAACTTCAGCCCGGTTGCGGACTCGAGCTCAGCGTAGCGGCTTATGGATGCTGCTGCCCAGCCTGCCCAATGCGCATCGCGATCGAGGACGCGAGTGATGCGGGCGGCGTCATAGTGGGCCGCGAACACACCCGGGTGGCTGCGGAACGCCGCCGGCTCGTCGGGGCCGATCAGCGTCACCTCGTTCCCCGCCTCGGCCAGATGGCGCGCGGCGGCGCTACCGATCAGGCCCTTGCCGACTACGGCGACGTGCAGCGTTCCCATGAATGCGTGATCCCTTGCGACCGAAGACGGTGGCAAATGTCTCACAAGCCGACACGCGTTGGCTTACCAGAAACGCCGCCGGCGCCTGATCAACAGTTCGCGCCATCCGGTCTCGGCGTCGCGCTGCCGGCTGAAGCGTGCACCCGGCAGTTCCAGGAGAACCAGTTCGGCAGTGGTGTAGATGCTGCAACCGTGAAGTAGATGGCCTCCGTACGCCGTAGCGTCGGCATCGGCCACGGCGAGGTGCAGGTGGACGCCGCTGCGGCTGAGCGTGCCGGACAGGGAGAGAATCTCCAGCGGACCGGCAATCTCCAGCGCAGTATTCGCACCCGCGGGGCGCAGGCGCGCAGCAGTCAGACTGCCGCAGCAGGTGACGATGGCCATGGCAGGCGCAGTGGGTCGCAGCGCGGCTTGCTCGAGGGCGCGACGCAGGTCCGTAGCGGGGGCGAGGCGCAGCGCACGGAACTCGCCGTGCGATCGGATCATCCGTCGCCGGCGACCAGCTGCTCCGGTCCCGCCGGGCCAGGACGGGCGCGAATATCCCGCGGCTCCAGTGGTTCGCCCTCCTGGCTGTAGGCGCGGATAGGGGCAATGGTTTCGCCGGTTCGGCGATCGTAGAACTCGACGCGCAGGCCATCCGCGTGCGGGTACCAGCGGTCGCCCCACTGCACCAGGGCCAGCAGCACCGGCTGCAGAGATTTTCCCTTCTCCGTCAGCCGATACTCTGCCCACTTGCCGCCAGGAGACACCGAATGGCGCTCCAGGATGCCCTCATCGACCAGACGACTCAGGCGCGCGCTCAGGATGTTGCGGGCGATGCCGAGTCGGCGCTGGAATTCCTCGAAGCGGCGGATGCCGAAGAAGGCATCTCTCAGAATGAGCAGGGTCCAGCGCTCGCCCACGACCTCCAGGGCCTGGGCGAGGGAGCAGTTCATTTCGGAAAACGATTTGAGTTTCATCGCTCCATTATGGCGGCTGCATTGCGTGAGGCAACGTCGAAGCACATAGTTTTATGAAACAACTTTAGGCGGCCAGCCATGTCCGATCTCCCCGAGTCCGTCGTACAGCGCCAGAGTGGTGCCTGGCTGCCGACGCCGTTCGCCGCTGGTCCTTTTGGTGGCCTACATGGTGGCGTGATCGCCACCTGCCTGCTGACCGCCATGGCCGACTGGTCGTCAGGCCTGTTTCGGCCGGACCGCATGGGCCCACAGCGCTTCGCCGCCTGGCCGAACGCTGAGCTGAGCGTCCACCTCGCCCGCCCGGGAAACGAGATCGATCCTTCGGGCTGGTTCGGCGTCAGTGGCGCCTCGGCCTGGAACGCCTTCGCCTGGGGCTACACTGGCGCGACGCTGCGCAGCCCGGACAAGCTGCTCGCGCGCAGTGCCCAGGCCTGCATTCTCACGCCTGCGGAGAGCGGAACATGAGCCAGCACGAGGTGGACTTCTACTTCGACTTCGGCAAGGACGAGCTGCTGGCGCTGGAAGTCGATCTGACGCGGGGCGAGTGATGCGCTCAGGGGCGTGGTCGGCTTGCTCGCTGGCGCGAGCAAGCCTTCCCACAGCGCTTGCTTCGATTGCTCGGTCTCCGCGCGTGCTCGCCAGGGGCGAGCTACGCCTTCCCACGGGGCTTCAGCTTGGCTCGGTTGGCGATGTTGACCCGACTGGCGGGGGCGACTAAAGTTCGCGCCCCATCTGGATTGTCGACAATCGCCATGAACGCCGTCGTCCCGGAGTCTCAAGCGCCTGAAGCCCGCACCCTGGCGGAGCGCGTCTTCCAGGCGCTCCAGAGCGCCATCGTTCGTGGTGAACTGCCGCCGGGCAGCAGAATCACCGAGCCCGGGCTGGCGAAAAACTACGGCATATCCCGAGGCCCCTTGCGCGAGGCCATGCGTCGCCTGGAGGCCCACCGTCTGATCGAGCGCGTGCCGCACGTCGGCGCGCGGGTGGTACAGCTCTCCATGGACGAGCTGCTGGAACTGTTCGACGTCCGCGAAGCGCTCGAAGGCATGGCGGCCCGGCAGGCCGCCGCGCACATGACTGCAGAGGAAATCGCCGGGCTGCGGGAGGTCCTGGCAATGCACGAGCAGCAGTCCGATCTGCGCCGGGGCGAGTCGTACTACCAGCGCGAAGGTGATCTCGATTTTCACTACCGGATCGTCCAGGGCAGCCACAACCGCATGCTGGTCACGCTGCTGTGTGACGACCTCTACTACCTGGTGCGGTTGTACCGAACCCAGTTCAGCGCCAGCGGCGGGCGCCCCCAGCGCGCCCTGGTGGAACACCATCGCATCGTCGACGCCATCGAGGCCGGCGACGGCGACCTGGCGGAACAGCTGATGCGCCGCCACGTTGGCGCATCACGAAGCAATGTGGTCGACCGCTATGCGGCCACCCTCATCCGCCAGGGCGAAGGCGGCACCGAGCACGCCCGTATCGAATAAGGGAGACAGATGATGACCCGAGCCACCCCAGGCGCCCGTTTCCGCGCCGCCCTCGATGCCCACCGACCGCTGCCCATAGTCGGCACGATCAATGCCTATACGGCGATGATGGCAGAGCGCGTCGGTCATGCCGCGATATACCTGTCCGGCGGCGGCGTCGCCAACGCGTCCTTCGGCCTGCCGGATCTCGGCATCACCTCCATGAACGATGTCGTCTACGATGCCCATCGTATCTGTGGCGCCACTGATCTACCGCTGCTCGTGGACATCGACACCGGCTGGGGCGGGGCCTTCAACATCGCCCGCACGGTCAAGGAAATGCAGCGCGCCGGCGTCGCCGCGGTGCACCTGGAAGATCAGGTGGCGCAGAAGCGCTGCGGCCATCGGCCGAACAAGGCCATCGTCTCGAAAGACGAGATGGTGGACCGGGTGAAGGCCGCGGCCGATGCCCGGATCGATCCGGACTTCTACTTGATCGCCCGCACCGACGCGTTCCAGAAGGACGGGCTGGCCGCTGCCATCGACCGCTCCAGCGCCTGCATCGAGGCCGGTGCCGATGCCATCTTCGCCGAGGCGGTGCACACGCTCGACGATTACAAGGCGTTCTGCGAGCAGGTGGATGCGCCGATTCTCGCCAACATCACCGAGTTCGGAGCTACGCCACTGTTCAGCCAGGAAGAGCTTGGCGCCGTGGGATGCCGTATGGTGCTTTATCCGCTGTCGGCGTTCCGCGCCATGAACGCGGCAGCCCTGAAGGTCTACCGCAGCATCAAGGAGACCGGCCACCAGCGTGACGTGGTCGATCTGATGCAGACGCGGGAGGAACTCTACGACTTCCTCAACTACCACGCCTTCGAGCAGAAACTCGATGCCCTGTTCGCGCGCGAAGAGGCAGGGCAGTAACGACGAACAGGTCGGACCCGGGTCGAGCCCGGCGCCCATCCGCAACGAGACTTTCAGACGAGGAGAGATGACATGGCAGACAAACCCCTTGGCGGCGCCGGACTGCGTGGACAGAGTGCTGGAACCACGGCCCTTTGCACCGTGGGCAAGACGGGCAGTGGCCTGACCTACCGCGGTTTCGACATCGAGGAGTTGAGCGAGAAGGCCCGCTTCGAGGAAGTCGCCTACCTGCTCCTCAAAGGCAAGCTGCCGAATCAGGCGGAACTCGATGACTACATCAATAAGCTCAAGTCTCTGCGCGGCTTGCCGCAGCCACTGAAGACCGTGCTCGAGCAAATCCCGAAGACCGCCCATCCCATGGACGTAATGCGCACGGGCACCTCCATGCTCGGCAACCTGGAGACGGAAGCGAGCTTCGATGAGCAGGGCGATCAGGCTGATCGCCTGCTGGCCGCACTGCCCTCCATCATCTGCTACTGGTACCGCTTCTCCCACGACGGCGAGCGGATCGAGACCGAGACCGACGACGATTCTGTCGGCGCCCACTTCCTGAACATGCTGCGCGGCTCGGCACCGTCGAAGCTGCATGCAGACGTGATGAACGTGTCGCTCATCCTCTACGCCGAGCACGAGTTCAACGCTTCGACCTTCACCGCTCGGGTCTGTGCCTCGACGCTGTCGGATATTCACTCCTGCGTCACCGGCGCCATCGGCTCGCTGCGCGGCCCACTCCACGGCGGCGCCAATGAGGCAGCCATGGACATGATCGAGAAGTGGTCGTCAGCCGAGGAAGCCGAGCGAGAGATTCTCGGCATGCTCGAGCGCAAGGAAAAGATCATGGGCTTCGGCCACGCGATCTATCGCGAGTCCGACCCGCGCAATGCCATCATCAAGCAGTGGGCAGAAAAGCTGGCCGCTGACGTCGGCGACAAGGTGCTCTATCCCGTATCCGTCCGCGTCGAAGAGGTGATGTGGCGCGAGAAGAAGCTGTTCTGCAATGCGGATTTCTTCCACGCCAGTGCGTACCACTTCATGGACATTCCCACCAAGCTGTTCACGCCGATCTTCGTTTGTTCCCGGGTGACGGGCTGGTGTGCACACGTGTTCGAGCAGCGCGCCAACAATCGGATCATCCGCCCGAGCGCGGACTACACCGGACCCGAGAAGAGTGCATGGGTACCCATAGAGAAGCGCGCCTGACGAGGCGCGCTGCCGGCGCGGCCCTTGCGCTGCGCCGGCATTTACGGGCGCTTGGGAGTGACGCTCCCAGTGTCCAGATTCGAATCAGCTTCCACGGAAAATACAGGTCATGAACAGCCGCTACAGGAAACCGCTTCCCGGCACCGATCTCGACTTCTTCGACGTTCGTGAGGCGGTCGACGCCATTCGCCCCGGGGCCTATGCGACCCTGCCGTTCACTTCCCGCGTGCTCGCCGAGCAGCTGGTGCGGCGTTGCGATCCGGAGACGCTCGACGAATGCCTCCGCCAGATCGTCGAGCGCCGCCGCGACCTGGACTTCCCCTGGTATCCGGCAAGGGTGGTGTGCCACGACATTCTGGGCCAGACCGCACTGGTGGACTTGGCCGGGTTACGCGACGCCATCGCCGAGCAGGGCGGCGACCCTGCCAAGGTGAACCCGGTGGTTCCGACCCAGCTTATCGTCGACCATTCGCTGGCGGTGGAGCACGCCGGCTTCGAAAAAGATGCCTTCGAGAAAAACCGCGAGGTTGAGGAACGCCGTAACGCCGACCGTTTCCACTTCATCAACTGGTGCAAGGACGCTTTCGAGAACGTGGACGTGATTCCGCCCGGTAATGGCATCATGCACCAGATCAACCTGGAGAAGATGTCTCCGGTGGTGCAGGTCCAGGACGGTGTCGCCTACCCCGACACCTGTGTCGGCACCGACAGCCATACGCCCATGGTGGACGCGCTCGGGGTGATTTCCGTGGGTGTGGGCGGGCTCGAGGCGGAGTCCGTGATGCTTGGCCGAGCGTCCATGATGCGCCTGCCCGACATCGTTGGCGTGGAGCTCACCGGCAGGCTGAAGCCTGGCATCAATGGCACTGATCTGGTCCTCGCGATGACGGACTATTTGCGGCGAGAGCGTGTCGTAGGTGCGTACCTCGAGTTCTTCGGCGAGGGAGCGGACAGCCTCTCCGTCGGCGATCGCGCCACCATCTCGAATATGACGCCGGAATACGGCGCCACCGCTGCGATGTTCTACATCGATGACCAGACCATCGACTACCTCCGGATCACCGGTCGCGATGACGAGCAGGTCAAACTCGTCGAACTCTATGCCAAGCACGTTGGCCTGTGGGCGGACGCCCTGAAGACCGCCGAGTACGAAAGAGTACTGTCCTTTGATCTGTCCAAGGTCGAGCGCACGCTCGCCGGGCCCTCGAATCCCCACGCCCTGCTTCCAGCCTCCCAGCTGGCCGAGCGAGGCATCGCCGGCAAGTGGGAGGAGCGGGAAGGCCAGATGCCCGACGGGGCCACGATCATCGCTGCGATCACGAGCTGCACGAACACGTCGAACCCGCGCAACATGATCGCGGCTGGACTGATCGCCCGGAACGCGAACCGGCTCGGACTCGAACGCAAGCCCTGGGTGAAGACCTCGCTCGCGCCTGGGTCGAAGACGGTGAAGACCTATCTCGGCGAATCGGGCCTGCTGCCCGAACTCGAGCAGCTCGGCTTCGGAGTGGTCGCGTTCGCCTGCACCACCTGCAACGGCATGAGCGGTGCGCTGGATCCGAAGATTCAGCAGGAAATCATCGACCGCGACCTTTATTCGGTTGCGGTACTCTCCGGCAACCGGAACTTCGACGGCCGCATCCATCCCTACGCGAAGCAGGCCTTCCTCGCCTCGCCGCCGCTGGTGGTGGCCTACGCCATCGCCGGAACCATCCGCTTCGACATCGAGCAGGACGCGCTCGGACACGACGCCAACGGCAATCCCATCACCTTGAAGGACATCTGGCCTGCGGACGAGGAGATCGACGCCATCGTCCGCGAGTTCGTGAAGCCGCAACAGTTCCGGGACGTCTATGACCCGATGTTCATCCGCGTCACGGACACCACAGGCAAAGTATCGCCGCTGTACGAGTGGCGCCCGCAGAGCACCTACATTCGCCGGCCGCCGTACTGGGAAGGCGCGCTCGCTGGCGAGCGCGCGCTCGAAGGCATGCGGCCGTTGGCAGTGCTTGGCGATAACATCACCACCGATCATCTCTCGCCGTCGAACGCGATCCTGTTGGACAGCGCCGCCGGCGAGTATCTGGCGAAGATGGGCCTGCCCGAAGAGGACTTCAATTCCTACGCTACCCACCGCGGTGATCACCTCACCGCGCAGCGCGCCACGTTCGCGAACCCGAAACTCGTCAACGAGATGGCGGTGGTGGACGG
The DNA here is from genome assembly GCA_007131295.1 of Pseudomonadales bacterium. Taxonomy (GTDB): domain Bacteria; phylum Pseudomonadota; class Gammaproteobacteria; order Pseudomonadales; family Azotimanducaceae; genus SLTB01. The sequence continues at coordinate 20,872 of SLQW01000215.1, forward strand.
CAAGGTGAAGCAGGGGTCGCTCGCGCGCATCGAGCCCGAAGGCGAGGTCACCCGCATGTGGGAGGCCATCGAGACCTACATGGAACGCAAACAGCCGCTGATCATCATTGCCGGAGCCGACTACGGTCAGGGTTCGTCCCGAGACTGGGCGGCGAAGGGCGTGCGGCTCGCGGGCGTGGAAGCCATCGTCGCCGAAGGTTTCGAGCGCATCCACCGCACGAACCTGATCGGCATGGGCGTCCTGCCGTTGCAGTTCGAAGAAGGCACGACGCGCAAGACGCTCGACATAGACGGCACCGAGACCTTCGACGTGATCGGCACACCCGCTCCGCAGGCAACACTGACGCTTGTGATCCATCGCCGCAACGGCGAGCAGGTCGAAGTCCCCGTGATCTGCCGCCTGGACACCGCGGAAGAAGTCTCCATCTACGATGCCGGCGGCGTGCTGCAACGCTTTGCCAAGGACTTCCTCGAGGCCGAGGCAGCCGCCTGACGACCACTGCGACCCGCCGGCCACCGCCGGCGGGTCAGAAACGGAAGCGACACCATGCCCCACGTCCCCCAGATTCGGATTCCCGCCACCTATATGCGCGGCGGGACCAGCAAGGGCGTGTTCTTCAAGCTCGACGACCTGCCCGAACGTGCCCGCGAACCGGGCCCTGCCCGGGATGCCCTGCTGCTGCGGGTAATCGGCAGCCCAGACCCCTACGGTAAGCACACCGATGGCATGGGCGGCGCCACGTCGAGCACCAGTAAGAGCGTTATCCTGTCGCGGAGCAGTCGTGACGACCACGATGTCGACTACCTTTTCGGACAGGTGTCCATCGACAGCGCGTTCGTCGACTGGTCCGGCAACTGCGGCAACCTCTCCGCCGCGGTGGGACCGTTCGCGATCAGCAACGGTCTCGTCGATCCGGCCCGGGTGCCGGAGAACGGCATCGCCACCGTGCGCATCTGGCAGGTGAACATCGGCAAGACCATCGTCGCTCACGTGCCCATTACCAACGGTGAGGTGCAGGAGACCGGCGACTTCGAACTCGACGGCGTCACCTTCCCGGCAGCGGAGATTCCGGTGGAGTTCATGGATCCGGCCGACGGCGAGGGCGCGATGTTCCCCACCGGTAATCTGGTGGACGAGATCGATGTCCCGGGCATCGGCAAGTTGGCCGCGACCCTGATCAACGCCGGCATCCCCACCATCTTCGTGGACGCAGACAGCATTGGCTACACAGGAATGGAGCTGCAGGACGACATCAACGGCGACCCGCAGAAGCTCGCGTTCTTCGAGACCCTGCGTGCGCACGGCGCCGTGCATATGGGTCTGATCAAGGACCCGGCCGAGGCAGCGCAGCGGCAGCACACGCCGAAAATCGCTTTCGTTGCACCTCCGGCAGACTACGTCGCTTCCAGCGGCAAGGCGGTGAACGCCGGCGAGGTGGACCTTCTGGTGCGGGCGTTGTCCATGGGCAAGCTGCACCATGCCATGATGGGTACTGCCGCCGTCGCCATCGGTGCAGCAGCCGCCGTACCCGGGACGCTCGTGAACCGGGCCGCAGGTGGCGGGGAACGCAACTCGGTTTTATTCGGACATCCTTCCGGAACGCTGCGGGTGGGGGCCGAGGCGGCGCAAGTGAACGGCGAGTGGACTGCCACCAAGGCCGTCATGAGCCGCAGCGCGCGCGTCCTCATGGAAGGCTTCGTGCGGATTCCGGGCGACAGCTTTTGATCGGTTGCCACAAGCGACGCGCGCCAACTGACGACTGAACCAGGGCGCGCCACGGAGACGCTCAACCCGTGAAGCTGATTATCAAGCTCGTGGCGGGCATTCTGCTCGGCGTCATCGTGGGGCTCTTCGCGCCGGCTTGGGCCACTCAAGCGCTGCTGACCTTCAAGCAGGCCTTTGGCCAATTGCTGTTCTTCGTCATTCCGCTCTTGATCCTGTTCTTCATCACCAGCGGGATCGCGCATCTGCCCACTGGTTCCGGCCGGATGCTGGGGTGGACGCTGGGCATCGCCTACCTGTCTACCCTGGGCGCCGGCCTGTTCGCGTTTCTGGCGGCAGCAGCGCTCGTCCCGAGGCTCACCGCAGCGGATGGCATCACCCCGCCCGCCGACGAAGCGGTGCTGACCGCGTTCTTCGAGCTGCAGATCCCACCGCCCCTGGAGATCATGACCGCCCTCATCCTCGCCTTTGTTTTCGGGCTAGGCATCGCGGCCACGGGTGCCGAGCGACTGCGCAACCTCGCGGATGAGGGCCGCGACGTCATTCGCCTGCTGCTGCTGCACATCATCATCCCGCTGCTGCCGTTCTACATCGCGGGGGTGTTCGCAGAGCTCGCCGCTGCCGGCACTGTGTTCCGAACTCTGCAGGCCTTCGGCGTCATTCTCGTGCTTTCGTTCGCGCTGCACTGGCTGTGGATCGGCGTGCTGTTCGGCATCGCTGCCGTCCGCGCTGGACGTTCGCCCTTCGGACTCGTGCGCAACATGCTGCCAGCCTACTTCACCGCGCTCGGCACCATGTCGAGCGCGGCGACGATCCCGATCACGCTGCAAGCCGTGCGCGCCAACGAGGTCGACGAGGCGGTAGCGGATTTCGCCGTACCGCTTTGCGCCACGACGCACCTGTCAGGATCCACGATCACCATCGTCAGCTGCGCGGTGGCGGTGATGGTGCTGCACGAAGCGCTCGTGCTGCCCTCGCTCATGACCATGCTGCCGTTCATTCTCACCCTGGGCGTGGTGATGCTGGCCGCACCCGGCGTCCCGGGTGGGGCGGTAATGGCGGCAGTGGGGCTGCTCGGTTCCATGCTCGGGTTTGGCGAGTCCGCCATCGCGCTGATGATCGCGCTGTACATGGCCCAGGACAGCTTCGGCACCGCCTGCAACGTCACCGGCGACGGCGCCATCGCCCTGCTCGTCGACGCCCGCACACCCTCCGCATCCTGACCGCCCCCAGAAAGGAACCGGCATCTCCCTGTGGGAAGGTGTGCAGCGCACAGCGCTGCGCGCCGATTGCTGACTGCCCCCAGTTGCCAGCGCATGATCCGAGCCGGGTGGCAATCGGCGCGCCGGCTGCGCCGGCACGCCTTCCCACGTTAGGCTTGCCGTCCTACGAGGGAGACCAACCATGCTCAAAGCCATGAACCGCGTGCTGCTGGCGACGAATGAACCGGAGGCTGCCAGCCTGCAGTGGCAGCAACTGCTCGATGCCGAACCGACCGGACGCGAAGCCCGGCCCGCACTCGGCGCCGAGGCCCACCTCCTGCGCCTGGGCGACGGCTGGGTGGAACTGCTTGCGCCCACCGGCGACGGCATCGTCGCGGAGGCCGTCTCGGCGCGGGGCGCGCACCTGTTCGCCGGCGGCTTTACCACCGCTGATCCGGACGGCTTCCGCCGCCATCTCGAGAGCGAGGGCATCGAGCCCTTCATCGACGGCGAGCGGCTGATGCTGGATGAGGCCAACTGCGGTGTACCAGGATTGAGGCTGTTCGTCGGCCCCGAAGACCCCCAGCCCGCCGTCGGCCTGGTGGACCGCTTCTACGAACTCACCGACCTGGTGGCGGACTCCGCTCGGGAGACCGCCCGCGTGGCCCGCGTTCTGGGTCTCGACGACACCGTGTTCGTTCCGATTTCCTCGGAACCCTACGGCTACGACGGCACGCTCACGCTGCTCGACCCGGACCGGCTCGACCGTCTGGAGATGATCACCCCGAACCGCAGCGACACCACCATGCACCGCTTCTACGAACGGGTCGGTGGTGGGCTCTACATGTGCTTCGCGGAGTCCGGTGAGCTCGAGGAAATCGAGCGTCGCGCCCAGGAAGCGGGCGCCGGCCACACCGCCGTGCCGCGCGAAGGCAAGCGTGACAGCCTCGGCGCACACACGCTCTTCCTGCACCCCAAGTCGCTCGGCGGCATGATGCTCGGACTCTCGCGCCGCAGCTTCGCCTGGACCTGGTCCGGACACCCGGAACGCGTGGAGGTGGCGCCATGAGCACCGTGGTCGACACGCGCGGGGTCCTGGACATCGATGACGGAGCAGGGGTCCGCGTCCTGACCGTCACCCGCGAGGACGCACTGAACGCCTACAACAACGCCGTCTACGACGCGGTCCGCGATGCCCTGAACGAGGCCGCGTCGGACCCGGGCATCGCCTGCGTCGTCGTCACCGGGCGCGGCCGTTCCTTCTGCGCCGGGACCGATCTCGGCGAGCTTGCGGAGCCGCCGCGCTACCGCGACGGGGAGCCCCACGGCTTCGGTCCCTACATCGCCACCGTGGAAGCCTTTCCGAAGCCGCTGATCGCTGCCGTCAACGGCATCGCCGTCGGCATCGGCGTCACCTTCCTGCCCCACTGCGACTGCGTGCTGATCTCGGAAAGCGCGCGCTTCCGGGCACCCTTCGTCAGTCTTGGCGTGACCGCGGAGGCCGGCAGCACCTTCCTGCTGCCGAGCCTGATCGGCTGGCAACGCACGGCGGAGCTGATCTACACCGCGCGCTGGATCGACGGCCCGACGGCGGTGGAGTGGGGTCTCGGCAGCCGCCTGTGCGCGCCCGAGCAACTCATGCCGGAAACGATGTCCCTCGCAAACGCCATGGCCGAGATGCCCGTGGATTCCCTGGTCGGAACCAAGAAGCTGCTCCTGGACGCTCGCCTGGATGCTGTCCGCAGTGCCCGCGAGCGGGAGAACGTCACCTTCGCGAACCTGCTCGGGGGACCAGCCAACCGGGAGGCCCTGGCCGCGTTCCGGGAAAAGCGGCAACCGGACTTCCGCAACCTCTGACGGACTCTATGCGGCGCGAGCGTCAGAGGGCACGCCCCGCCGCGTGACCATCGGCGATGGCGCGGACGAGGAACCGCGGCGAGCTCGCATCACCAACGAGTGTATAGGGGCGCTCGCTGGCGATCAGCGCGGCAGCGAGCTCGTCACGGGGCCGGTTCAGCGTCACGAACACCGCGAGATCGACGGGAATGAGCTCCTGTGGACCGCCGTTGACGGGTTCGATCCGCGCCTGCTGACCGTCCAGCGCAAGCACCCGTGTCGCCACCCGATAGCGAAACGGCGCGTGGGCCACGCGCTCGAGGAATGGATCCACCATCAAGGCCGTGCGCACGCCCGGCGCCAGCGTCGGCAGGCGCGTCACCAGGGTGACGTCGAGACCCTTGGCAATCAGGTACTCGGTTGCAGCCAGCGCCTCGTAGTGACCGACGTCGTCGATGACGAGCGCACGCGTGCCGGGAACCCGGTCCATGACCATGATGTCGTTGCTGGCAAAGACGTGCGGCAGATCGAAGCCGTCTACAGGCAGGCCGGGGTGCGAAGCCTGCACGCCATCCCGACGCGGCTCCGCTCCGGTGGCCAGCACCACGTGATCGAACGCGGCGTCGGCAATGTCCTCGGCGGTGGCGAAGGTCGACAGGCGCACGTCGACCCCGAGCGTGTAGAGCTCGTTCTGCAACCAGTCGGCGAAGTCGTTGAAGGCCTGCCGCCGGGGCGCCCGGGCAGCGAGACGCAGGGCACCGCCCAGATCCGGCGCCGCCTCGAACAAGGTGACGCGATGGCCGCGCAGGGCCGCGACTCGCGCCGCCTCCATCCCCGCTGGGCCACCCCCGACGACAAGCAGACGGCGCGGTTCGGCGACGACCTCGAGCTTGTCGTCGCCGAGTTTCGTCTCGAAGCCGGCCCCTGCATTCACAGCACACCCCACCCTGCCCTCGCGACCGAGGAGCTGCCCGACGCAGCCCTGATTGCAGGCGATACAGGGTCGGACCCGGTCGCTGTCACCGCGCCGGGTCTTTGCCACCAGGTCGGGGTCTGCGAGCGTCGCCCGGGTCATACCCACCAGGTCCGCCTGGCCCTGACGAATGACCTGGTCAGCCTCCTCGAGGGTACGGAACCGCCCGGTCACGATCACCGGCACCGATGCAGCCGCACCTACCGGCACCGCATGCTCGAGTTCGTAGCCCACCGGTTCGTGCATGCCGCCGATGAGCTTCGGAAACGCGTAGTAGCTGCCCAGGGAAACGTCGACGAAGTCAGCGAGACCCTCGGCCTCGAGTGCACGCACCACGGCAGTGTTCTCATCCACACCCATGCCGTTTGCAGTGAGATCCGCAGCAAGACGTACGCCGACCGCGAACCCCGGTTCGCTTACCTCGGCGCGTACCGCACGTATCACTTCCAACAGGAAGCGCATGCGATTCTCGAGGCTTCCGCCGTACTCGTCGTCGCGACGGTTGCTGTTCGGTGACAGAAATTGCTGGATGAGATAGCCGTGGGCAGCATGGATCTCCACGCCGTCGAGCCCACCGGCGCGAACCAGCGCTGCCCCCTGGGCATAGGCCTCCACGACCTCCCGGATCTGACCGTGACTCATGGGCCGAGGCACGATCCCCAGATCGGGACTGGGGACGTCCGAGGCCGACCATGGCGGTGAATCGTCGAGCGGCAGGGCGTGGTGACCGGCGTGCCAGATTTGCTGGAACACACGCATGCCGTGAGGGCGCACCGCATCCATCAGGCGCTTGTAGCCTTCCACCAGCGTCGGGTCGAAGGCGTTGAGCGTTCCCGGGCTCGACGGGTGCACCGCAAGGATTTCCAGAATGGACAGGCCGACTTCGCCGCGGGCGCGGGCCGCATGATAGGCGATCAGGTCGTCATTCATCCGACCAGCGCCTATGCCGGTGGCGTGCGCAGTGCGCACCACCCGGTTCGGGATGCTTACCCCTGCGATCTCAATGGGACTCAGTACCCGCTCGTACACCTCGCCTCCCCGTATCCGGCACCTTGCTCTGCGCATGTTACATAGCTAATCCGTCTCGCCCCATGGCAGCATCCATGGCCGGAACCGGAACGAGAGGAGAGCCACATGAAGTTCGGCGCCATCTACCCGCATCTCGAGATAGGAAGCGACCCGGTCGTGATCCGCGACTGGGCGCAGGCGGCCGAGGAGCTCGGTTATGCCCACATCCTCGCCTACGATCACGTCCTCGGCGCCGAGCATGGCGACCGGGACCCTGCTCTATGGGGGCCCTACACCGAGGAGTCCGCATTCCATGAACCGTTCGTGCTGTTCGGCTACTTCGCTGCCGCCACCCGCCGGGTAGAGCTGGTCACAGGGGTCCTCATCCTGCCGCAGCGCCAGACCGCGCTGGTGGCGAAACAGACCGCCACCCTGGACATGCTCTGCGGTGGGCGCCTGCGTCTAGGCGTCGGTACCGGCTGGAACTACGTCGAGTACGAGTCTCTGAACGAGAGCTTCAACAATCGCGGCAAACGCCAGGAAGAGCAGGTCGAGGTACTGCGCCGACTCTGGGCCGAGCCGGTTATCGACTACCGCGGCCGCTACCACCGCATCGATAGGGCAGGCATCAAGCCGCTGCCGAACCGGCAGATCCCGATCTGGTTCGGCGGCTTTACGGAGCCTGCGCTCAGGCGTGCTGCCCGGCTCGGCGACGGTTTCATTTTCGGTGGCATGCACGACGACAGCCTCGCCCTACTGCCGCGATTGCGTGATCTCGTAGCAAGCCATGGGCGCGATCCCGCATCGTTTGGCATCGAGGCCATGGTCAACTACCAGTCCGGGCCGGAGGCCTGGCACCGCGAGGCGGAGGACTGGAAGCGCGCGGGGGCGGACTACATCTCCATGCGCGGCATGGCGTTGCGCGGCAGCGAGGGCATGTCTCCGCAACAGCACATCGACGCGCTGGAAACCTGGTGGCGGGCGGTGGGAGATCTCGCCGACTGAGGAGATGCTGGAGCTTGCCGTCGCGAAGCGCGATGATCCTCAGGGACGCGCCGCATGCGCCGGCAGGCAATCACGGGAGGAGGGAACAATGGAGCAGATCGCAGCACTCGAGGTGGGCCTGCCGGTGGTGGACTTGGAGCGTATGCTCGCGTTCTACCAGGAGGTGCTTTCCTTCGAAGAGGTCCGCCGCGCCGACATTCCCGCAAGTCTCAGCCATGCGCTCACGGCCGGAAACGACGGCTACCTCAACGTCTGGCTGAAGTCCCCTTATGGCGAGATCATCAAGCTCGTCCGCCCACCCGACCCGCCAAACCTGACGCCGCCGCCCCAGGCACTCAGTGAGCGCACCGGGTTCGGCTACCTCACGTTCTACTGCAAAGACATCGAGCTCGTGCTGGCCGCGGCCGAGTCCCATGGGGCGCGCGTCCGCTCCGACCGGGAGCTGCTCGACGGCCGCGTCGGCGTGAAGCTGATCTTCTTCGAAGACCCGGAAGGCAATGTGATCGAGCTGGTGGAACCACCGGCGGGCGCGTAAACCAGCCACCCTGCGAGCGCCCTTTCGGCTCTTGTCGGCAACCCGCTCTTGCGCTCACCCGGGGCGCCGCGGAAGCACGAGAAACCCATGAAGAGCTTGTCGGCGAAGCGAGGGCGGCGTCCGCCATCAGTCCTCAGTCTCCGGCAAGCGCACCAGCATCTTGCCCACGTTGCCGCCGCTCAGCATTTCGCAGAACGCAGGGACGAGCGCATCAAAACCCTCGCGCACCGTCTCCCGCCAGACCAGGCTGCCATCCGCCAGGGACGCCGCGAGCCGTTCGACGAACTCGGGAGCGCGAGAGGTGTAAAGCCCGGCGTTGAAGCCATGCAGGATCACGCCCCGCTCGATGATGCTGAACAGGTTGCGCGGCCCGGCGCGATAGTTGGCGTCGTCGTACTGGGCAATGGCGCCGCAGAGCGCTGCCTTGCCGCCCACTGCCATGTGATCCAGGGCCGCTTCGAGCTGCGCACCGCCTACGTTGTCGAAATAGAGGTCGAGGCCGTTCGGGGCGAACGCAGTAATGGCAGCGCCAACGTTCTCGCTGCGATAGTTGACGAACGCATCGGCACCCAGCTCATCGACGAGCCAGCGGCCCTTCGCTTCCGATCCGGCGCTGGCCAGAACGCGGGCACCTGCCTGGCGGGCAAGCTGCACGGCAACACAGCCCACCGCGCCTGCCGCACCGGAAACGAACAGGGTCTGCCGCGGCTCCGGCGCGAGCACGTCCCAGATGCCGGCCGCCGCGGTGATGCCGGTGAGCCCGAACAGCCCCAGGTGGTGCTGCAGCGGCCCCATGTCGGGATCGATCTGCCGCAGCGACTTCGCCGGGGCCACATAGCGGTCGCGCCAGCCGTGCATCGGGCTCATCACCCAGCTGCCGGGCGGCAGAGCTTCGGCATTAGACACCTCGACGATGCCGACGGCACCGCCCGTTAAGGGCTCGCCGAGCGGCAGCGTGGGGTGGGCACCGGGTAGCTCGGTGAGATAGAGCCGCATGTACGGATCGAGTGATAGCCAGCGATTGCGGACCAACACCTCGTCCGGACCGGGTTCCGAAAGCGGCAGCAAGCGTTCGCTGAAGTGTTCGGCCTTGGGCGCACCAATCGGCCTGCTCTGCAGGCAGATCGCCCGCGCCTGAACAACCATGCGCGTTGCCCCCGTCTCAGTCCACGAACACCCCGATCAGGTAGTCCTCCATCATCGCCCAGGCGGCGGGACTGTGGTCGCGGCCATAGCCCTTGGTGCGCATGCCCTCGGTGGCCTCGCGCCCACACCAGGGCTCCATCACGGACGGCGGCGTCGGGTGCTCGGGAATGTAGTCGGTAAAGTCGTAGACCTTGCCTTCGATAGCCATCCAGCAAGACTCGAGGCTGGCGTGTTCGGCCAGTTCTTCGGCATCGATCTCCCGCAGGTCGTGGCGCTCATCAGCGACGCTGGCAGGTGCCAGCGCGGACAGCGCCAGCAGGGTCGCGACGCTGGCCCAGAAGGCGACGAAGGCGGCAAAGGTCACGCGTGCGATCACGATGTATCTCCCGTCAAAGCTCCTCTCAGAGCAGATCGAATTCCTCGGTGACGATGCGCGTTCGGGGCACACCCGCCTGCAGCGCCACCTGCTGCGCAATCGTCAGCAGGGGCCCGGGACCGCAAATATAGACAGTCCGGGCAGCAACGTTTGGACAATGCTCGGATAGGAAGGTGCCGTCCAGCGGTCCCTGCTGATAGAAATAGTGCATATTGAAGACGAAACCTGGCAGCCGCGAGGCAAGCTCGCGGAACTCGTCCAGCCAAACGGCGCGGGCCTCGTCCTGGACACAGAAAATCATGACGATGTCCACGGCCTCGCCGAGACTGGCAAGATGGCGCGCGCGGCCCAGGAACGGGGTGACGCCGATTCCACCGGCGATCCAGAGTTCCGGCGCCTCGGGACTCGACGTCTGCGGGAAGAAGCCACCATAGGGACCTTCCACCAGCGCTTCGCTGCCGACCGCCACGTCCTGGATCGCCCGGCTTGCGTCCCCGAGCGCCTTGATGGCGATGCGGAGGTTGGGTTCACCCGGCGCCGAGGACAGGGTGTAGGGGTGCTCCTCGCCGCGGCCGTTAGCGAGGTTGGGATCCCTGGGCGTGAGGTAGACGAACTGACCGGCCTCATAGCGCAACGGTTGGCCTGCCGCGGCAAGTTCCAGCTCGACCACGTTGTTGGCGGGCCGCTCCACCCGCTCGATACGGTAAGGAAGACGACCAAAGGTTCGTGACCAGACGAAGCGGTAGCTGATCGACACCACGGCCAGCGCCGCGAGGCCCACCCAGAGCACCATCTCCCAGAACCATGGCAGGGTGCGCGCCAGCAAGAAGGTGTGTGCGAGCGCCAGGATCACTGCCGGGGCGGCGAGCCGATGCAGGTACTTCCAGCGCTGATAGTCCGGCTCACCGAAGAATCGGTAGCCGGGTCCGAGGAACAGCATCATCAGCACCAGTGCGGCCCAGCCGGTCCAGAGACCCCAGTTCGCGCCCGAGGGTACGAGCGTGGCCACCGCCGCCTCCATACTCACGGGCGCCGCAGCGAAGGCCAACAGGAGCGGATGCGCGAGCAGCAGCAGGAAGGCCGCGGTGGCCAAGTAGTGGTGGGTCTTCCAGAGCTTGGTCAAACCGCCGAATGGTCGGTCGAATCCGGGCACGCGACAGCTCAGGATGGCCGACGCGAGCATCAGTGCGAGGCCGGCGATACCGGTGAGGCGGCCGAGAAAGTTCAACGCCGCGCTGGGGCTGGCCAGATCACCTTCGCGGATCAGCACCACCACGGCCAGGGCCGGCAGCAACGCGGCGACCCAGATCAGGCTGCGGGCGAGCGCGGGCGACATCTCAGAACCTGTAGCGGTAGCTGACGGTGAACCAGTTGACGGTATAGCGCGGGCTCGCCTCGCCGAACAGCAGCACCTGCGGCACGCTGTCCGGCGCGACGTCGTCCAGCGCGAAATCCCGGCTGCGGTAGCGTTCGTGTTCGTAGGCGAGACGGATCTCGGAGCCGGCCGCGAGGCGGTAGGTGCCCTCCAGGGCCAGGACCCTGAAGCGGGTCGACAGCGGCGGCAGATTCTCCGCCGCCAGCGCCGGGCCGGCTTCGACGTCCACACGACCCCGTGAGCGGGAATCCGTGTAGCTCACGCGCAGGTCCAGCTCTCCATTGCCTCCGAGTCCGCGCAGTGCCTCGAAGCGGGCGCCCAGATCCTCCAGATCGAGGCTCACACCCCAGGTTTCATGGGTGTCTCGGGTGTCGACGAACCAGTTGCGGTCGGGGTCGGTCACCGTGGGGGGCGCGGCCGTGAACGAGCGCCCGCTCTGCTCTGCGCTGTAGCGGTCATGGTGGTAAAAGACGCTCAGGCGCACATCGTCACGCGGCACGAAGCCGCCGTCGAACATCCACGACCGCAGTGTGCTTTCGTTCAGCCCGAAGCGGTCGTCCGCGTAGTCGTCGCGGTTCCAGGCGAAGGCCGCACCGAGATGCCAGCGATCGTCGGGGTAGAGGTCGGCCCGGACCTGGACCCGATCGCGATCACGATCCGCCAGGTAGTAGCGGCGAAGATTGGGGTGGTTCTCGAACGCTTCCGGATCGACGCTGCCGGGTACGCGCGTGGCCAGCAGTGGCCGATTGCCGATGTAGCGATTGACGTCGCGCTGTTCGTGGCTGACGTCGATGCCGAGGCTGGCGTAGGCGAAGCGCTGGGTGCTCACGCCGGCCCGGAAAACGTGCTCGCGGGCCGAGTTGACCTCGGAGAAGTCGCGCTGACGCAGCCGGTTCTCGTAGCCGAAGGTAAGCCGGGTCCGCTCCGGCAGGCGCCAGGCCCCGTCGAAACCCACCTCCCGACGGGTGAGGCTGTAGGGGCGGTTGATGCGTCCGCCTTCGAAGCTGGTCTGCAGCCCGGCGTCACCGGAGACGGGCTGGTAGACGTCCCGCGGCGTGCGGTTGTCCCGCTCCTCGTGGCGTAACCGTCCGACCAGACTGAGGCGCGGCAGCGGCCGGCTCGTCACGCGCAGGTGGGCCAGCGTAGTATCCACCCGGCCGTTCAGGTCGGTCCGCGGCAGAGGCTCGGGGGCGAGGGCCGGATCCACACTGTAGGGCAGGAAACGCTGGTCCTGACGCATGCGCCCCATGGCGAGATCGAGGCTGGCTCGCGTCGTGGGCGTCAGCGCGAGCTGGCCGAACAGGCGGAACTGCTGGAAGTCGTTGTCCGGCAGGGCGGCCAGCTGGCCGAAGCCGTCGGGGAAGGCGGCGCCAGGCTGCCACTGGGGCTGAACGCCGAACGGGTTCTGCCAAGTCAGATCACGGTCACCGTTGCGGAAGAACGAACCGTGCCAGGCAACGCCGAAGGTGTGATCGGTACCTTCCCGGGTCAGACTGACGTCGAAGGTGTCGGTCTCGTAGTCCACGGACGCTGGCAGCAGCGCCGCCCGGGAGTTGCCGCCGTTGGTGCCGATGGTTCCGGCGAGTTCACCGCGCCCCTCCTTGAGCTGGCGGCGGAACGTCGTGTCGAGCCGCCACGCGCCGGCGAAATGTAGCCGGTAGTCGAGACTGCCCTCGCGCCTACGGGTGCGCTGGCTGACGTCGAAAAGGTTCTCGTTCAGCGTCGTCATGCCACCGGTGGTGGCATCCGTGGCTTCCCAACCGGCCGGCAGCAGGAGACGGGTACTGCCGACACCCAGGAACGGGCTTACGCCATCGTTGAAAAGATTGCGGGGTGTCTCCTGGAAATCGGCGCGCAACCGTTGCCGACCCTGATCGCCCCACTCCGCTTCCAGGCGCCTGGCGTCGAAGCCGAGCCGATGGCCCTCGAAGCGCCAATGGGTCGTGGTGTCGCTTCCCCAGGCAGGGCGAGACAAGAATCTGAAGTTAGCGATCACCTCAAAGCCGTCGTCCACCAACCCGGTGTACTTGCCGTAGCGAAAGGAACCCTCATCGAGATAGCCGAGGCCGAGTTCGATCTCCCGCTCCACGACGCTGTCCGCCTGGGCCGAACCAGCAGCCAGCAAAGCAACCAGGGTCAGCGAGCGCTTCATCGGATGAGTCCAGCACCGGAAGGATGGTTGGAGCCGTGCACCTGGGTGTGGCAGTTCAGGCAGTCACGACCGAGGATCTGGCGTGATGCACCCTGCGGCGGAACGCCGAGACCGCTCTCCACCGCCGACGGGTGGAACTGCGAGAGATGGCATTCCTGACACATCCAGGGGCTACGTCGGGCAAGCAGGCTGCGGTGGCTGGAGCCGTGGGGTTCGTGACAGCTCGAGCAGTCCTCCGCCACGGGCGCATGCTCCCAGAGGAAGGGACCTCGGTACTCGGCGTGGCAGTCGTAGCAGCTTTCGTTGAGCGTACCCCGGTGCAGTTCTCCGACCGACAGGCTGCCGTGAGGCGCGTGGCAGTCGGTACAGACCATGCTGCCGGAACGGACCGGGTGGGTCGACGCGCGCAGGAACTCGGACCGGGTGCGACGGTGGCAGTCGGTACACACCTCGACCTCGGTGAGACGCGAAGTCACCGGATCCGGACCATGCACCCTATGGCAGTCGGTGCAGGCGACTTCGTCGAACTGGTGCGCTCCACCGTGCCAATGGTGACCGGTATCGGCGAGATGGCAAGCAAGGCAGGGACCGTCCTTGAGCGCCGCAGGTTCGTTCGCCGTGAACGCAATGGCCGTGGGGGGGCGGCTACCGTCAGGAAGCTGCTCGCGGACATGGGCCTCGCTCGGCCCGTGGCAGGACTCGCAGGCCTTTTGACCGGCGCCGAACGGCGAGTGATCGTTGCCGCGCACACCATGCACCGTATCGAGGACGCGATGACCAGGCCACTGGCTGTCCGGGCCGTGGCACATGAGGCAGCCTTCGGTGCCGCGATCGAGCCACTCACCCTCGGGCATGGGGTCCGGATACGCCCAGGCGACTCCCGCGGCGAGCGCCAACCAGCAGCCGACCAGCCAGATCCACGCCTGCGCCCTGTAACCTCGTACCGGCAAACCCCTCACCCCTGTCTCCCGCTGAGCGGCTTCAAGCCGCACTCTCGCGCTGACAGCGCTGCGTCAACACGACGATTCAGTCTCACCACTAGCTTCCGGTAGCGCGTTGATCAGGGTCAATAGATGGCGGCGTCTCCTGATGCCGGCGGCGCGCCTCGGCTCGCGCGGCGCGACGGACGATGGTGGCGATAATGGCAATCATGATGCCGGCGGTGGGCCAGCCGAAAAGACGGCTGTAGACCAGATACTCGCCGACACTAAACCCGCCGAACAGCATCCAGGTGCGCACCGTACCCTGGAAGATGTTGACCACCACGAAAACCAGGGTCGCGAGCACGAAGGCCCGATGGCGTAGCGGCAACAGCTCCTGCAGCGCCGGCCACATGTCTCTGAGGACCAGGCCCACGACCGGCCGTCCCAGCAGAAGGCTGCCGAGACCGAGGGAGGCGAGGAGGAAATCAATGGCAGCGTCCCTGGCCAGAAACGCCCGCTCGTCCTCCAGTACGATCCCCACCACCGCGGCCATGGTGGCCACGAACAGGCCGAATACGGCGAAGATGCCCACGAGCCCCTTGCGGTCGCTGGCGTAGTAGGCGAACACGGTGGCGGTGAAGCCGAGGCCGATGGCGGCGTAGGCGTTCCACTGGTAGCCAATGTAGAACGCCACCACCGGCAGGATCCCGTACATGATCCGGAAGTCGAGCTTGCTCGGCTCCCGCATCGGTGTCTTGTCCCAGTTCCGGTTCTCCATGGGACAAGCATATCGAAGGGCGCAGGTTTCGGGAGCGTATTCGCCGCTCGAACGGCCGTTCGCTAGACTGCTCGCCGCAACGCCACAGGAGCCACGCATGGTCTCGCTAAGAAGCGTCCTATCGATCCCGGTGATGGTCATCGCGAGCCTCGCGGCCAGCTCAGTGAACGGGATGGGCGGACATTACGTGGTGGACGACGCCGTGATCGCCGACCCAAGGCGCTGTGAAGTCTACAGTTGGTACAGTCGCGGTGGATCGAACGACCAGGCGCTCCAAGGCGAGCTTGCCTGCAACCCGCTCGGCAACTTCGAACTCACGCTGGGCGCGGGTCGCTTCAAGAGCGCCGACGGCTGGGACACGGGCCTGGCGCTGGAAGCCAAGTCTCTCTTCCGGGAGCCCGCCATCGGCAGCTGGGGCTGGGGGCTGGTCGGCCGCTCCGAGTGGCGCGACACGCTTTCCCGCCACGAGAACGTTCAGCTCTACCTCCCGGTAACGCTGGCGATCAATGATCACGTGCTGCTGCATGTCAACGGCGGCGGCGTCTGGGAGCGCAATGACAAGAACGCATTCACTTGGGGCGCCGCCGCGGATATCGCGCTTACCGGCGAACTCAGTCTGATCGCCGAGACCTACGGCACCCATCGCGGCGGCACCGAGTATCAGGTGGGGTTGCGCAACAGCCTGGGCGCCGGATTCATCGACTTCAGCTACGGCTGGACCAACTCCTCATTCAGCGACAACTGGTTCACCATCGGCCTGGCCTGGATGTTCTGAGCATTAGCAGCGGCTATCTTCTTCGGCGGGGAGGTGGCCATGTTCGAACGCATTCGCGAGATCTGGCGGCGCAGCAATACGGCCGGTGAGCCCTACCCTGCTGAACTGGCCTTCATGCTGCGTAATCCGCTGCGGCGCCTGATACTGTCCCCTACCGAGCTATTGCGCCGGTTGGACCTTGCCCCCACGGATCGAGTCCTCGAGCTTGGACCGGGACCCGGCTACTTCAGCCTGGCCGTGGCTCGAGCCTTGCCCTCCGGACACCTCGTTCTCGTGGACCTGCAACCCGCCATGCTCGAAAAGGTCAGGCGCCGTCTGACCCGCGCCGGGATCACTCAGGCCAGCTACCACGCCGCCAACGCACATGCCCTGCCCTTGATCGACGGCAGCATCGATGTGGCCTTCCTGGTGGCCGTGATCGGGGAAGTCCCCGACCCGAACCAGGCACTCCTGGAGTTGTATCGAGTGCTTCGACCAGGTGGCCGGCTCCATGTCACGGAGCAGCCGGGCGACGCCGACTTCCTGCCCCGGGATCGGATAACCGAGCTTGCCAAGAGCGCCGGCTTCGAGCCTGGACGGCACTGGGGCCGCGGGAACAACTACAGCGCCGAGTTCCTGCGCCCGTGACGCCATCGTTGCGGCTGCGCGGCGCTCGCAAAAGCCGCCGTTCGATCCGATTGCAGACCCGTTGACCTGCTCTTGAGTCCTTTACATTCCAGGCCGCGTTCGCTTTATTTCGTGCTCAAACTAATAAGGAGAAGCACGATGACGCATGGACGCTGTTTCCGGGGGATCATCCGCTACCTGAGACTGACGAGCCTGACGGCATGCGCGCTGGCCGCCGCCGGCACTGTCCTTGCCGCCTCGCCCCTACCTGGAGAGTGGCAGGGGCAGCTGCGCTGTGGTGACGAGAGTGGCACTTTCACCCTGCGCATCGACGATCAAGCAGGTACTCACTTTCAAGGCGAGCTTCGATTCCAACTCTCCGGCAGGCGGTCGCTCGAGGGTGCCTATCGGATCCAAGGGCGCATGCAGTCGGCCGGCGCCGGTTCAGCGGCGCCCGCGCGCGCTGACCGCCGAGAGCAGCGCGCACAGACCACAGGCGCTGACGTGGCGACGCCAGACGCATCCCAACCCTCGACCTTCGTCGCCACGCCGCTGGAGTGGATCCGCAGGCCCACCGATTTCGACGCACTGTCTCTCGAAGGATCCGTTGGCGAGGGCGGGCTGACGATGCAGGGCCAGCTTGGCGGCTGCCCCGGCCTTCTCAACCGGCCGGGTTCATTCAACGCTGTGCGGGC
>SLQW01000096.1 GCA_007131295.1 Pseudomonadales bacterium
CACGAAGCCAGCCCAGTCGCCGCTCGGCGCCCCCGCTGCGCGGCCACGCCTTCCCACAGCAGTAATCGGGCACATGGCTGGAACAATGCGCTGGCACTTTGCCACCATCGCGCAGCTGCGCCTTCCCACAACCCGATCCTCGCTGGCGGCTGGTCCGCCGCGTCAGGGTGGCACCGGGTCTCGTTCAGGGCATCACCCTACTGTAGGCACGAGGGGCGCGCGCTAGGGTGATCGGCATCGAGTTTCCGCACGGAGCCGAACCATGCGCAGCGTCGCATGCATTGCCGCCATCCTGGCCTGTCTTACGCTGGGCGGACGCTGGTGGCTAGCGTGGGAACCGGCCGCGGACATGAGCGCTGCTGTGTCGCTAGGTAAGAAAACGGATTGCGCCCCATGGATTGAGCCTCCTGCCGGGAAGCCAAACCGAGACTCGAAGTTCGATACCGGCGTTCCCGCAGCCCCGTAGGCGCGTGCGAATCTCAGCTCCTCTAAATCTCTCTCGCGTCACATCGCTGCGCGGTCTTGGACTCGAGTCCTTTCGCAATAGCGGCGCAGCGATGAGTCCGCCTTGCGCATTCTTTTCATCCTCGCCAGCAATCACTCCGGTTCCCACCTCCTTTCGGAGCGGCTCGCCGGTCGTAGCTACAGGCTGCCGATAGGAGAGGTCGCGTATCTGAGGAAGTGTCTCGCGCGTCGCGGGCCAACCGGAAGCGGGTCGGCGTCCCTGCTAACTACCGCCCGGGTGTTATTGGCAGCCCTTGGCTACCGCATGGAGCCCAAGGGTCTGCTTCCGACTGACGCTTTGACCTGTTAGTTTGCGGTGCCCCAAAAGGAGGATTACATGAGCGCAGGACTGGAGTTCGAAGATCGCACCGTTGTGGTAACGGGCGGTACGGGGGCCTTGGGTACGGCCGTGGTGGAACTGTTGCTGGCGCGTGGTGCACAGGTGCGGGTGCCCTGTTTCGATGTCGATGAGTACGAACGCTGCGCCTATCGCGACCACGAGCAGGTGCAGGTCGTCCATCCAGTGAACCTGGCTGACGATGCTGCGGTCGAGGCTTTCTTTGCGGACGCCGACGGCCTCTGGGCCTCCATCCACATTGCGGGAGGGTTCGCCTTTACCCCCCTGCCGGAAGTCGACAGCAAGGTCATCGACCAGCAGGTGGGGATGAACACGACCACGAGTCTGCTCTGCTGCCGGGAAGCGGCCAGGCGCATGCAGGGTGGTGGCCGCATCGTCAACGTCAGTGCCCGCCCGGCAATCGATGCGCGTCAGGGTGCGCAACTCACGCCTTACGTGGTTGCCAAGGCCGGGGTGGCGGCGCTGACCCAGGCCCTGGCCAGCGAGCTGCTCGAACAGGACATTCTGGTGAACGCCATCGCGCCGTCGGTCATCGATACACCGAGCAATCGTGATGCCATGGCGGACGCCGACTTTTCGACCTGGGTCAAACCCGTCGACGCGGCCGAGGTCATCGCATTCCTCGCCTCGCCGCGCAATCGTGTGGTCAGCGGAGCCCTGGTCCCGGTCTACGGCAAGGCCTGAGTGCCGTCTCCGCTCTCAACGCGTCTGCCGGCGCGCGCGCACTGCGCCCGCGAGCTCTTCGAGGATGACGACGGAGTCCTCCCAGCCGATGCAGGCATCGGTGATGCTCTGGCCATAGGTGAGCGGTTGCTCGGGCTGCGGGTCCTGGCGACCAGCTACCAAGTTGCTTTCCACCATGGTTCCTGCGATGGCTCGCTGGCCATGGCGAAGCTGCTCGCACACGGCCTCGCATACCGCGAGCTGCCGCTCAGGGCGTTTGGCGCTGTTGCCGTGGGAGAAGTCGATCATGATGCCCCGGTGCAGTCCCGCGGCCTGTAGCCTGGCCTGAGTCTCGGCAACCGCATCGGCGTGGAAGTTCGTCTCGCCGCCGCCGCCGCGCAGGATGACGTGGCAATCCTCGTTGCCCGCCGTCGAGAAGATGGCCGAGTGGCCGGCCTTGGTCACCGACAGGAAGATGTGCGGATGACCTGCTGAGGCAATGGCGTCGATCGCGACCTGCACTGAACCGTCGGTCGAGTTCTTGAACCCGATCGGACAGGACAGCCCCGAAGCCAGCTGCCGATGGATCTGGCTCTCGGTGGTGCGCGCCCCGATGGCACCCCATGTGACCAGATCGCCGATGTATTGCGGTGAGATGGGGTCCAGGTACTCTGTGCCCGCCGGCAGTCCGGCTGCGTTGACGTCAAGCAACAGCTTGCGCGCGACGTGCAGGCCTCTATTGATATCGTAGCTGTTGTCCAGTCCCGGATCGTTGATCAGCCCCTTCCAGCCGACAGTCGTGCGCGGCTTTTCGAAATACACCCGCATGATCACCAGGAGGTCGCCACGCAAACGCCGCGCGACCTCGCTGAGCCGGCCGGCGTACTCGATGGCAGCTTCGGGGTCATGAATCGAACAGGGGCCGATGATCACGATCAGGCGGTCGTCGCGACCGTGAATGATAGCGCTGGCGGCCTGTCGGGCATCGAAGATCAGGCGTGAGCGGGCATCGTCGAGGGGCAGATCCCGGATCAGTTCGTCCGGTGCGATCACTTCCTCCATGCCCGTGATGCGGGTGTCGTCGGTGTTGAACTTCACGGATTTGCTCGGCAATTGCAGGAGCGCCAAGCGTACTCGCGTCCAGCCCGAGCGCAAGGGCGATCCTGCCGGTAGACTTGAAGACTTGGCGGTGTGTAGATGCAACAGGAAGGGAGAAGCAGCGTGCAGGAGAGCGCGAGAGGGCGCTATCTCCAGGCCATGGGGATTGATCGCTATCTGCTGCGGGTACGGGGCAGCGGCGACGTTGCAGCTGCGCCGGAGCACGCCGGACAGCCTGCGGTTCCGCCAGAAGCGCTTGCAGAGCGGCCGGTGGCCGTGGTCCGGCAGCTGCTCGACGTCGATGAGGCGGAGAGGCGGGACGAGGTCCCGGCTGCCGCCGCGCAGACCGACACGGGGAAGCAGTTAGCCGGCGAAGCCGACAGAGTGCCTCGCTTCAGCCTCTGTGTACTCGATCTGCAGGGCAGCATCCTGCTGCTCGACGATGCTCTGCTGTCGCAGGGAGAGTTGCGGCTCGAGCAGCTGCAGCTGCTGGGCGACCTGCTGCGAACGGCACGTATGCTGCACCACGGTGACGGTACCGGCGACGTTCAGATTCAGTCGTTCTACTGGCCTCAAGTCGAGGATCCCTCCCTGGACCAGAGTGTGCCTCGAGCGCGTGAGGCGCTTGCGCACTACCTGCGTAAGCGCACTGTTGGTTCGGGTCCCTTGCTCTGGTTCGATGCGGTGCATGCGACCGCCGCTTCAGCCAGCGTCCTCGATGCCAAGACGGTCGCCGGCCTAGGAGGACCCGCGATCAGTCTGCAGCCGGAACTGCTGGATCTCACCGCACCGGGAACGGTGCGTGCCGCTGCCTGGCAGGCCCTTCAGGCGCTGGGAACCACAGCATGAAATCCTCGCTGCCTGGAGACCTCGGTGCGGTTGCGGCCGAGGTGCAGATCCGCGGCATGACCAGTGCCGATCTTGCCGCCGTCGTCCGCAATGAGTCCCGCTCTTACGCCTTCCCGTGGAGCCCGGGCGTGTTCGCGGACTGTCTGGCAGCAGGCCATGAGTGCTGGGTGCTCGAGGCGGGCGGTGCAGTCATCGGCCACGGTATTCTCTCGACGGCGGCGGGCGAGGCTCACCTGCTGAACCTTTGCGTCACCCGGGATCGCCAGGGCCAGGGGCTCGGCCGGATGCTCCTGGACTGGATGCTGGCGCGGGCCCGCGCCCGGCGTGCGGGAGTGGTCTTTCTCGAGGTTCGGCCTTCGAACCGGGTGGCCTGCGAGCTTTATGACAGCGTTGGTTTCTGCGAAGTCGGCCGGCGACCCGGTTATTACCCCGACGCGCGCGGCTCGGAAGACGCCCGCGTGATGGCCATGGAGTTGCTGCCTTGAAGCCATGTCGGCTGGCCGGTCGCGCCTGCTCGAGGGTGCGGAGCGCACGGCGCCCCGGTATGATTCGCGCCCTCGCACCCCGCACCTACAGGACCTGTCATGACCGCGCTCGAGGCCGAGGTGGCCCGTCGACGGACTTTCGCCATCATTTCGCACCCCGATGCCGGCAAGACCACCATCACGGAGAAGCTGCTGCTTTTCGGCGGCGCCATTCAGCTTGCCGGAACGGTGAAGTCGCGGAAGTCGGACCGCCACGCCACCTCGGACTGGATGGCCTTGGAGAAGGAGCGCGGCATCTCGGTCACCACGTCGGTGATGCAGTTTCCCTACCGCGACCGCGTGATCAATCTGCTCGATACGCCCGGGCACGAAGACTTCTCTGAGGACACCTACCGCACGCTGACGGCGGTGGACTCGGCGCTCATGGTGATCGATTCCGCGAAGGGTGTGGAAGCCCGCACCATCAAGCTGCTTGAAGTCTGCCGGCTGCGCGATACGCCTATTTTGACTTTCGTCAACAAGCTCGACCGGGAGGGGCGCGATCCCATCGAGATCCTCGACGAGATCGAGGATGTCCTGGCCATCGACTGTGCGCCGGTGACCTGGCCTATCGGCATGGGGCGACATTTCCGCGGTGTCTACCATCTGTATACCGATACCATCCACCTCTATACCCCGGGCGGCGGTGAACGCGTCCCCGACGATGTACGTATCGCGGGCATCGACAGTGAGGAGGCGGACCGGGTTCTCGGCTCTCAGGCGCAGGCTTTGCGCGACGAGATCGAACTCGTGCGCGGTGCGAGCCACGATTTCGATCTCGATGCCTACCGCAGCGGCAGCATGACCCCAGTGTTCTTCGGCACGGCTCTCGGCAACTTCGGTGTTCGCGAGATGCTCGACGCCTTCGTCGAGTACGCGCCCGCACCTCGGCCCCGGGCCACGCAGACACGCGAAGTGGAACCAACAGAAGAAGCTTTCACCGGCTTCGTCTTCAAGATTCAGGCAAACATGGACCCGAAACACCGCGACCGGATCGCTTTTCTCCGGGCCTGCTCCGGGCGCTACCGCCAGAACATGAAGTTGCGCCAGGTGCGGATCGGCAAGGACGTCCGCATCGCTGATGCGTTGACTTTCATGGCCGGGGATCGCGTCGCCGCGGAGGAGGCCTGGCCCGGCGACATTATCGGGTTGCACAACCACGGCACGATTCAGATCGGGGACACCTTCACCGAAGGTGAGGAACTGAAGTTCGCGGGTGTACCCAACTTCGCACCTGAGCTGTTCCGGCGCGTGCGTTCCCGCGATCCGCTGCGAACGAAGCAGCTCGAGAAGGGACTTCGGCAGCTTGCTGAAGAGGGCGCCATGCAGGTTTTCCGGCCGGAGAACCGCAATGAACTCATCGTTGGAGCAGTTGGCACGCTGCAGTTCGACGTGGTCGCTTTCCGACTCAAAGACGAATACAAGGCCGACTGCATCTATGAACCCTCCACCGTATGGGGTGCGCGCTGGGTGGAACCGGAGAGCCGTGCCGCCCTGGAAGAACTGCGGAGGCGTGCGGGCGAGTATCTCGCCCTTGATGCCGGAGATTGCCTGACCTATCTGGCGCCGAGTCGGGCCAATCTGATGCTTGCGGAGGAGCGCTTTCCGAAAGTGGTCTTCCGAACCACACGGGAGCACTGAACCTCGAGCGTGCGGTTACGTTATGCTGGCTTCATGACGACCGAGGCGGAATTGCAACAATTGTTCATCGCGTTCCGGGAGTCGCACCGTCGCTCCGGGGACGATGGGCCCTCCCTGCTCGATGCAGCGCTCCTGGTAGCGACTTGCGACCGACCCGATTTCGATTCCACCCTGGTGCGCTCACGCCTGGCGGCAATGGCGGGTGCGGCACGAGGGTATGTCGCGGGACATCCGCATCCGCGGGCGCGCGTCGAGGGGCTGTGCTACTACGTCAAGGATGTCGTGGGCCTTGCCGGAGATGACACTCAGTACTACGAACGGGACAACAGTTGTATCGATCGCGTGCTCGCAAACGGACGCGGTCTGCCCATCACCCTTGCAGTGATCTACGTCGACATCGGCTGCCGTCTTGGCCTCGCTGGCGAAGGTGTGAACTTCCCGGGTCACTTCCTCGTGCGCTTCAACAGCGATGATGCATCGCCCCCACTGCTGTTGGACCCGTTCGCCGGCCGCGTCATCTCGCATGCCGAGTGTCAGGAATACCTGCAGCGGATCGCCGGTACGGAACAGTCGCTTGGTCCGCAACATCTGCGGCGGGCCAGCGCCATGGATGTGCTTGTGCGCATGCTGAACAATCTCAAGCACCTTGCCTACACACGGCAGGACCTGCCTGCTGCGTTGCGCTTCTCCGACCGCATCCAGCTTGCTGATCCGGAACAGCGCCTCGAACACCGGGATAGGGCCCTGATTCACGAACAGCTCGGGGATCCGATTTCTGCCATGGCCGAATGGCAGGCGCTGGTGGATGTGATCCGTGACGAAGACGCCAGGCGGCGCATCGAGCGTCGGATCGAACGCCTGCGTGCACGCAACGACGCGGGCCGCATCGTCCACTGAGGCACGAACTCGGGGTCAATCGCCCATGTCGGGGTAGGGGCTGGGGAGATCGAGCGTCACCGGCTGGGCGAAGCCTGGAATGCGGATTTCGCGGTCGCTCATAGTCAGATCCGTACCTTCGAGCACGCCCTCGCCGAAGCGATAAATGGGTGCCACCTCTCCCGCAATCATCGCAGTATCGTAATCGGCGATTGCCTGCGCCACCTGTTCCTGCCGCGCCTGCCAGGCTTTCATGGCCTTCTCGCCGTGTCGGCGCGCGAGCATCCGCCGCGCCACGTGGGGCGCCAGAATCAGCCCCGTGGCGTTGTTGCCGCCGAAGCCCTTCGAGTTCAGCAGAATCATATCGAGACCTTCCTGACCCACTTCGACGTGATTCATCGGAAAGTCGAGGTGATCGGTACGGACGTCATCGGCAACGTGGTCGATGGTCGTGATCCCGGGTATCCAGCCGTAGGCAAAGGTGCCGAGAGCCATCGCGAGCTGGTCGCCCGATGCCGGTGCGAGCGAGTGGCCGAGATAGGCCTTCACGGCGCCCACGGTCCATTTGTCGATGCCGAAGATCCGAGCCATTTCGCTGAAGATCTCCGACTCGGTGACCCGGTTCTGGGGCGTGCTCGTGCCGTGGGCCTGGACATGACTGCGCCGACGCACGCTCTCCTCACCGCAGATGGCTCTGCCTGTCGCGAGTGCTTTCGCCATGGTCAGGTAGTTGCCGATGCCTGGTCCCGGAATGGACTTCTTGTAGCCGTCAGCGTTGATGAAGATGTCGCCGACGGCGCCGAGGATGTCCGCGCCGAGTTCGAGCGCCAGGGCATCGTCCATGAGCACAGTGAACACGGCGGCCTCGGCCAGGGTGAATCCGCAGTTGTCGGAAAAGGGCCGGCAGGCACGCCGGTGGTCGGCCGTGTCGTTGCGGCCATCGAGCTGCATCAGTGCTTCGTCTTCGGCCAGCGCACCCATGGTGCGGTAGCCTTCGACGATCTCCGGCGTCACCGGCGCTTCGGAGTTGCCGACCACCACCACGCGCCGGGCGCCGGAGCGAATGTCGTCGATGCCTTGTCGCAGGTTGTAGAGAAACGTGGCGCAGGCACCGAGGTTGGTCCCGGTGGAGCCGACGCTGCCGAGGATGTAGGCGTTGATGAAGTCTGCGGGCATCTCGGCGAGGCCGAGTGGACATTGCTTCGCGGTGACGCGCTTGCCCATCAATTGGCTCTGCAGCATGCCGCCCGTGCCGTTGAAGTCCAGCTGCCCCATGCCACTGCCGGCGTAGACCGCCACTTCGTCGGGCCGAACGGCGCTGCGGATCTGCTCCCAATCGATACCGACGGAACGGATCGCGTCGGAGGCGCCGTAGACGGTCATGGCCAGGCCGCGCGGATGGCTCCGCGACTGATAGAGGCGTTCCGGCTCGAACCCCGTGGGCAGTTGACCTGCGCTTTGCACCCTTGACGTCCGCAGGTCGGGAAGGAGCGTTTCCAGTGCGCGCGGTACGCTGACTTCGATCAGGCCAGGCGCATCCGGCAGCTCCCTGATGCGCCAGCTCGCGGGAATGCGTTCCGGCAGCAGACGCTGGCGGGTACGGAACAGGAGCTCATCGCCATGCCCTGCCTGCAGCTCGAAGCTGCGATTCCAGGGGATGGCGTCGACATCGAACAAATGGTGCTCGATGCGACGGACCAGGGTGTGATCGAGGATGTGCTGGCGCTGCTCGGGGTTCGGAAGGTCGCCGCCAGTCACGTTCATCATGGCACCGAGACTGCGCCAGGTGGCGTCGGCGTCCGCTTGTGCGAGCCGATCGATGACCAGGCGCCGGTAGGCGTGATGGGCGGACAGGCGGCCAGCGGGATTGACGCCGCCGAGGCCGACGATCACAGGTAAGCGCGCCAAGAGCATCTCCCCTTCAGACCAGCGCAAACGATCACGGGATTCTAGCCGGCATTGGGCGCCGATTCACGGCCGCGGTGGCGTGACGCGGCCAATCCTGCCTTGCCGTTGCTGCGTTTGCTCAGGCGTTGACCTCGATGGCGACAGCAGTGGCTTCACCGCCGCCGATGCAAAGCGAAGCGACGCCGCGGCCACCGCCCCGTGCCCGTAGCGCATGGATGAGGGTGACGATGATCCGGGCTCCCGACGCGCCGATCGGGTGCCCGAGTGCACAGGCGCCGCCGTTGACGTTGACGCGCTCCGGATCTAGGCCGAGTTCGCGCATCGCCAGCATCGTGACCATGGCGAAAGCCTCGTTGATTTCGAACAGATCCACGTCCTCGCGTCGCCACCCGATGCGGTCGAGCAGGGTATCGATGGCGCCGATCGGAGCCAGGGTGAACTGCGCTGGATGCAGTGAGTGGGTTGCATGACCGACCACGGTTGCGATGGGTTCGAGGCCCTCGCTGCGGGCTGTCTCCGCGGTGGCCATGAGCAACGCCGCAGCGCCATCGGAGATGGAGCTCGAGTTCGCTGCCGTGACCGTACCACCCTCCCGGAACGCGGGCGGCAGCGTGGGAATGCGTTCCGGCTTTGCGCGGCCGGGTTGCTCGTCGCGATCGACGCTACGCTCGCCACTGCGATCGGCCACCGTGATGGGGGCCATTTCCGCATTGAAGTGCCCGTTTTCTTCGGCGGCCAGCGCGCGTTCGAGGGAGGCGAGTGCGAAGCCGTCCATGTCCTCACGGCTGACCTGATAGGCATCCGCGGTTTCCTGCGCGAAGGTCCCCATGGCGCGCCCGGTCGCGGCATCCTCGAGGCCGTCTAAGAACATGGCATCGAGGACCTGTCCGTGGCCCATGCGCATGCCGCCGCGCGCGCGCGGCAGCAGGTACGGTGCGTTGGTCATGCTCTCCATGCCGCCCGCTACCATCGCCCGCGCGCTGCCTGCGCGCAGCAGGTCATGGGCGAGCATGACGGACTTCATGCCTGAACCGCAGACCTTGTTCAGGGTCGTGGCGCCGGTGCCCTCGGGTAGGCCAGCGGCGAGACCGGCCTGCCGGGCCGGAGCCTGCTTCAGTCCGGCTGGGAGCACGCAGCCCATGATCAGCTCGTCCACGGCCTCGGCGGATAGTCCAGAGCGCGCCACGGCGGCAGCGATTGCTGCAGCGCCGAGGTCTACCGCCGAGCGGCTCGCGAGCGCACCCTGAAAGGCGCCTATGGGCGTACGCGCAGCGGCAAGAATGACCGTGTGCTGATCCGGCATGGCTGCAACTCCTTGAAAAGCGAGAACGTCGCGGATCATGCCACAGGCTCTATCCGCCGCGGCAGTGCGTGGACAACCCTGGCCGTGCTCTGCAAACTACGCGCCGTTTCGATTCAGAACCTATACCACTCGAGGAGACGTCCATGGCCACTGCAGCGGAGAACGCGGTCGAAATCCTGAAAGGGCAAATCGGCAAGCCCGACGGACACGGTGATTGGATCACCGTCGATCAGGATCGCATCAACCTGTTTGCGGATGCGACGCTTGACCATCAGTTCATCCACATCGACCCGAAGAAGTCCGCTGAACTGTCTCCCTACAAGGTCACGATCGCGCACGGCTTTCTGACCCTGTCCCTGATTCCCCACCTCACTTCGAGCATCCCGCAGCAGAACCCCGAGGCCTACAAAGGCATCGTCATGGGCGTGAACTACGGTCTCGACAAGGTGCGCTTTCCGAATCCGGTGAAAGTGGATTCCAAGGTTCGTGCCCATCGCGAGCTGATGGAGGTGACGCTGGTCAATCCGAACACGGTTCAGGTGAAGAACAAGATCACCGTGGAAATCGACGGCGAAGCGAAGCCCGGTTGTGTTGCCGAGTTTCTCAGCCGCATGATCTATTCCTGATCTGGCAGGGTTCTACTCCCTGAAGCGCGGAATCAGCTCGACGAAGTTGCAGGGTTTGTGGCGAACGTCGAGCTGTGCCGCGAGGATGCCGTTCCAGGCCGTCCGGCAGGCGCCGGAGGATCCCGGTAGGGCGAAAATGAGGGTTCCGTTCGCAAGACCGCCGACGGCTCGCGACTGGATGGTGGACGTACCGATCTCCAGAAAAGATAGATGGCGGAAAAGTTCGCCGAAGCCATCGATCGTCTTGTCGAACAGGGGTGACAGCGCTTCCGGCGTACTGTCCCGGCCCGTGAAGCCGGTACCGCCGGTGCAGAGCACGACATCGACGCCAGGATCCGCGATCCAGGCCGAGACCGTCGCTCGCAGCCGATAGCGATCATCCGGTTCGATACTGCGCGCGGCGAGGGCATGCCCGGCTTGCTGCAGGCATTCCGCCAGGAGTGCACCTGATGCGTCGGTTTCCAAAGTGCGACTGTCTGAGATCGTCAGCACCGCGATGCTCAGGGGCTGAAACGGGATGGTCATAGCACACCTTCGGACGGAGCAGCGTGGGGAGCCGGGAATCGGCAGCGTCCATTCTTGGCGTGACTCGGATGCGCTGTCCAGGGGGACGAGCCTATCGATTACAGGCTGTGAGTCCCCGCTGGCCTCTCGGGCTTGCGAAACGGTTCAGTTTTCCTCGGTAGTGGGAGATGATCTGGCCGGGCCACGCGCGCTTCGGTGCGGGTGGCGGGCGGGGTCAGTTTGCCGAATGGGGCTCGATCCGGTAATTTCTTGCAATTCAATCGGTTGCAGCGTCGCTGGATGGCGCTGTCCCGACGTCCGGCAGCTTGGCCGGAGCGTTGCCCGAGGGAGGGTCGATGCAGACGCCGCAGCAGGAAGGTGATCAGCTTTTTTTGATTGCCGAGAGTCTCGCCAAGGATTTTTCGCTGTTCGCGGAGCGCGAGACCACGACCATCCAGGACCACGTCCAGGGGTTGTTGTCTGCGCGGGATATCGAGCGCCAGCTCGACAAGCTGCACAACATGGACATCGATACGTATATCGAACGCTGTGTCGCACCCGCCGAGGATCCGGGGCGCATCAGCGTTCGCAGCTTGATTCCCCGGCTGGGCATGCGCATTGCGCAGGTGGAAGAGGACGGGCCGTTCTACTCAGCCGTGGTCACCATGGACTTCGGCGACGGGTATCGTCAGGTGGGGTTCATTGCCCAGGACCGCAGCACCCGCAACGGTGTCTGGATGCCGCATCACCACCTGGCCGCCGCCCGCCGGGTAGATGAATGGTCCAAGCGCAGTCTGCCCATCGTCAGCCTCATGGACACGCCGGGCGCGGACGCCGAGGAGCAGGCCAATCGGAACAATCAGGCTCACTCCATCTCGCGCCTCATTGCCGAGATGTGCAATGTCGACGTGCCCACCGTTGGCATCATTTTTGGACTCGGCTACTCCGGCGGTGCCATTCCGCTCGCTGCGAGCAACCTCATCCTGTCGGTGCGGGATGGGGTCTTCAATACGATTCAGCCGAAGGGTCTTGCCAATATCGCGCGCAAGTACAACCTCTCCTGGCAGGAGTGCGCGAAGCAGGTGGGTGTCTCCGCGTACGAACTCTGCCGTCAGGGCAACATCGACGGCATCATCGACTATATCCCTGGGGAGGACGATGAAAAGCTGGCGAATCTGCGCCAGGCCATCGTCACCGGGATTCTCAGCGTCGAGCAGAGCACGAAGGAATTCGTTGCAGCGAACCCCTACATCCTCGATCACTACAAGCGCAATCTCGAGCGGTATCTGAATCCCTCACCGCGGCTGCATGCGACGGAGGCCAGCGCGTCGCTTTCGAACACGAAGTCGCCGACGGAATACACCAACGTTTTCGGCGTGACCTATCGCTACCTGCGCTATCTTGGCGTTCGCAAACGCATTCGTTCCACCACCGTGAAGCAATACGGGCGCTTGGCCGCAGCGGAGGTGCCGCAGGGCGAGCTCGCGGATCGCGCGGAACGCGAGCGGCGACGGGCCTTTCTGAACTGGCTGCAGGACCCCGAGAAGCTGGTCTACGACGATGCTCTGTCCAAAGCCTGGAAGAACTATCAGGAGAAGAAAGAGGCCGTCCACGACGAGCGCGGGCGCATTGCCCAGTTGTTCTTCGGTGAGCCTAAGAAAAATTATGAAGACGCCCGTGCAGTCCTGGTACTCACGGTATCCACCTATCTCTACAACCGCTGGAAGCACGAGGCCCGGGGCAATTTCGTTGCGCTCGTAGAGCATCTGCGGTCGCCTGAAGCGACGCGGCTGCTGCTGCGTACCGACGATCTCGCTGATGCCCGCGAGTTCGCCCGCCATTTGCGTGAAGACGATGCGCCGCTGTCCGTGTTCTTGCGTGAGCGCTTCTCCCACGAAGGCCGCAAGCTGTTGTCGAAGCAGGGCGTCGCGGATAAATCCGACAGCTACCTGCGCAACAACATGGTGGCGGAACTGAACCTGATTCTGTCTGCGCACAACATTCTCGCCGAGGGGCAGCTCGATCCGGCGCAGCTCCCCGAGAGTGTACGTAGCATCGTCGCGGCGGACACGCCGGTCGGCAGCGCGGCGGCGATTCGTGCCGGTCGCGAGCTGATGAGTGCGCGCTATCCCGAGTTCATCGAGGAGCGTACCCCTTCGACGGAGCCCATGCCGCTCTCGGAAGTGACGATTCTCGACGTGCTCCTTGAAGACGAATTGCGCGAGGACTTTCAGCGCGAGGGCCTCAACCTGCTGGTATTCGACGCGCTCTACACCGAGTTGATTCAGAGTCTCGACAGTATCGCCGAAGAGGCAGATGAAAAACGGTCACTGTCGCGGGATTCCATGGGTAAGCTGCTTGATCAGTGCTTCGCCCAAGCGGCGAATTCGCTGCCGCTGTCCCTCCTGGACTTCGCTGATCTGCCGCGCGAGGCCGTCGGGCTTGAGCTCAAGAATCAGGCGTTCGACTGGCTCGACCGCCTCGACAGCTATCTTCGTGCCGGTGCGTTTCTGAAGTCGGTGGAGGAGTGGAAGAAGTCGGGCTTCCCTCACCTGTCGGACACCCTGCTGGTCGTTGTCACGCACGTTTTCGAGCGCATCGTGCCCTCCTTCATTGCTGCTGAGCGAGAAGGCCGCAAATATGACGGGCGCATCAATCCCCGCAACATCGGCCGCCGCAAGGACTTCTGGAACCGACTCACGATTGCCTATCGCGACCTGCTCATTCAGAAGGTTCTGAATCGGGAGAAGCGTAAGCGCAGCGCAATGCCGGAGCACTTCATCGCCGAGTTCTTCGACGACTTCCAGGAACTCTACAGTGACCTCATCAGTTCGGATCCGGTGCAGTTTCCAGGCTTCCGACCCTCCATCGAGGGTGCGCTGGCTGCCGGCAAGCCGCCCTGTGGAATCATCACTGGCGTCGGTACCTTCCGTAACGGCGAGCAGTCCTTCCCCTGCGGTGCGGTGATCTCCAACGTCGACTTCCAGGCCGGCGCCTTCGACATGGCCAGTGCGGAGAAATTCTGCCATCTGCTGGTGGTCTGCGCTCAGCGGCGTCTGCCGGTGATCTGCTTCATCTCATCGGGTGGCATGCAGACCAAGGAAGGGGCAGGCGCGCTGTTCTCCATGGCTGCCGTGAACGATCGCATCACGCGCTTCGTGCGTGACATCGACCTGCCGGTCATCGTGTTCGGCTTCGGTGACTGCACCGGTGGCGCGCAGGCCAGTTTCGTAACGCATCCGCTGGTTCAGACGTTCTACCTTTCGGGCACCAATATGCCCTTCGCAGGTCAGATCGTCGTGCCCTCGAATCTGCCGAGTCATGCCACGCTCGCCAACTACCTTTCGCTGGTGCC
>SLQW01000092.1 GCA_007131295.1 Pseudomonadales bacterium
CCTTCCAAGGACATCCCGGACTCCGCGTTCGAAAAGATCATGCAGTGCAACGTCCTCTCCAACCACTGGCTTTGCCACATGGTTCTGCCGGAGATGGAGGCCCGCGGCGATGGCTCCATCATCATCGTCTCTTCCGTGGGCGGGCTGAAGTCCAGCAACGTCATCGGTACCTACAACATCTCCAAGGCCGCCGACTTCCAGCTCGTGCGCAATCTGGCGGCAGAGTACGGCCAGCACGGCGTGCGCGTGAATGCGATCGCCCCCGGCCTGATCCGCACCGACTTCGCCCGTGCCCTGTGGGAGAACCCGAAGACCCTGGAGCGAGTGACGTCGACACTGCCGATGCGGCGGATCGGTGAGCCCGAGGAACTCGCCGGCATTGCCGTGTTCCTGGCTTCGAAGGCGGGTTCCTATGCCACCGGCCAATCCTGGGTAGTCGACGGCGGTTCCACCATCGTCTGATGCTCAGCTACCGGCACGGCTTTCACGCCGGCAATTTCGCCGACGTCCTGAAGCATGTCGTGCTCGTGGAAGTGCTCGACTACCTGAAGCGCAAGCCAAAGCCGCTCGCCTACATCGATACCCACGCCGGCGCCGGCAGTTACGATCTCGGGTCGGCTTTCGCGCAGAAGAAGCGCGAGTTCGATACCGGGATCGGCCGGCTCTGGGGCGGGGATCCGGGCCCGGTGGCGCGCTATCTGGAATGCGTCCGGACCGTCAATCCGGATGGAAAACTTGCGCACTACCCGGGTTCGCCGGCCATTGCCCGAGCGCTGCTCGACGGCGATGACCGGCTGGTCCTGTTCGAACGCCACGGCAACGAGGCCACGGCGCTGCGCGAGTGGGCCGCTGGCGAGGCACGGGTCACGGTGCGTGAGGAGGACGGCTACGGCGGTTGCATCGGCCTGCTACCGCCGGCGTCCCGGCGCGGTGTGCTGCTCATGGATCCGTCATATGAACTCGCCAGCGACGATGACCGCGTGGTGCGCACGCTGGCGGCGGCTCATCGCCGGTTCGCCACCGGCGTCTACCTGCTGTGGTATCCGGTGGTCCGGCGGGCACGGGCCCAGGCGCTGATCGCGGCGCTGTGCGCCACCGGCATCCGCCGCATCGAGCGCCATGAACTCGGCATCGCCGCCGACAGCGAAGGCTTCGGCATGACCGCGAGCGGCATGGTCGTGATCAATCCGCCGCACGTGCTGGCCGGGCGCATGGCGGAGATCCTGCCCTGGCTTGCAGCCCGCCTCAGCAAAAACCAGGACGCTCACTACGTCAGCGAAACCCTCGTCGGCGAATGAAGCGCGGTTCAGCCCTCGGGCAGGCCACAGAAAAACGCGAGCAGCGCGTTGCTCGTCTCCTCCGGCGCCTCTTCCGGCAGGAAGTGGCCACCGGGGATGGGCCCGCCGCGCGCGTCGTCGGCCCAGCGCTTCCAGACCTGCAGATAGCGGTCGTCGGCGAGTGCGCCGTCGCGGTCGCCCCAGAGCGCCAGCAGCGGACAGCGAATGCGGCGGCCTGCTTCGCGATCGGCCCGGTCGATGGCCACGTCCACGCTGGCGCCGGCGCGATAGTCGTCACAGGTGGCGCGGATCGTCTCCGGGTCGCGGAATGCGCTTGCGTAGGCGGCCCACGTTGTGGCGTCGATGGCGTCGCGCCTGAGCAGCCAGCTGCCCATGAGACGCTCGAGAAAAGCCTCGGGGTCGGCCGCGATCATGGGTTCTGGCACGCCGGGCGGCTGCGCCAGGAAGTACCAGTGCCAGGCGGCCAGACCGCGAGTCCCGGTCAGGCTCTCCCAGGTATCCAGCGTGGGCATGATGTCGAGCGTCGCCAGGCCCGTCACCCGCTCGGGATGGTCCAGGGCGAGCCGGTAGGCGACGCGGCCGCCGCGGTCGTGCCCGGCGACAGCGAAGGTCTCGAAGCCGAGCGCGGTCATCAGCGCGACCATGTCGGCAGCCATGACGCGCTTGCTGTAAGCGGCGAAGTCGCTGCCGGCGGGTGGTTTGTCGCTCTCGCCGTAGCCGCGCAGATCCGGCGCGACGATCGTGAAATGCCCCGCGAGTACCGGCGCCACGTGACGCCAGAGCAGATGAGTCTGGGGGTAGCCATGCATCAGCAGCAGCGGTGGACCGTTACCACCCAGGACGGTGTGCAGGCTAACGTTACCGGCGGTGATTTTGCGCGCTGTGAACCCTTCGATCATGGCCCGTCTCTCCTGCCCTGGCGTCATGGTCGCATCCCAGCGGCCTGCTGGCACGGCCTGCGCCTGTTCGTCCGCGAGCCCGCGCCGCGCTTTGCAGCGGTCCCCCGGGGGCACATACTCGCGCGCTGCTTACGCGGGTGCGGTGAATGGAATACACATGAGCACGGCGGAAAAGGTCTACCTGCAGCTCACGGGTGACGACGAGGGCCGGGTTTGCCGGGACATTCCCGAAGAAGCCTGCGATGCGCAGCCGGAGAATTTCCTCAAGCACGTGGTGGCGCTGGCGGCCACCAAGACGGGCGACGGGCTCGCGGATGCGAAGCTGGTGCTGGCCTGGCTCATGGGCGCGCTCGGGGCACCGTCCTACCTGGTAGGCTTTCTGGTCCCGGTACGGGAGTCCGGCGCCCTGCTGCCGCAGCTGATCACGGCGGGCAGCATACGCGCGCTGCCGCTGCGCAAGTGGGCGTGGGCCGCCGGCAGCGTCGTGCAGGGTCTGGCGGTGATCGGCATGGGCGTGGTCGCGCTGACGCTGGAGGGGGCCCTGGCGGGCTGGAGCCTGATCGGCCTGCTGGCGGTGATGGCCATTGCCCGCAGCGTCTGCTCGGTCAGCCACAAGGATGTGCTCGGCAAGACCGTTTCCAAGTCCACCCGTGGCACCGCCACCGGTACCGCCAGTACCGTGGCTTCGGCGCTGGTGCTGCTGTTCGGCCTCGCGCTCGCCGCCGGGGTGCTGGAACTCAGCGTTGGGACCATCGCGTTCGTGCTGATGGTGGCGGGAGGGCTATGGCTGCTGGCGGCCGCGGCGTTCACGACCCTGGCCGAGAAGCCCGGTGCGACCGAGGGCGGTGGCAACGCGCTCACGGTAGCGCTCGCACAGTTCGGCCTGCTGAAGACGGATCCACAGCTGCGCCGTTTCATCCTCACCCGCGCCCTGCTCATCGCCACGGCGCTCTCGCCGCCGTTTCTGCTGGCCCTTGCCGGGCGTTCTGGCGGAGCGGAGCTGGGCGAGCTCGGCCTGTTCGTGATCGCGTCATCGCTCGCCGCTGTCTTCAGCACCTATTTCTGGGGCCGCCTGTCCGATGTCTCCAGCCGCCGCGTGCTGTGTTATGCGGGCCTGGTGGCGAGCGTGCCGCTGCTGCTGGCCGCCGGGGTCGGTCTGCTCGGACCGGACCTGCTCGGGCTGCCGATGCTGCTGCCGGTGCTGCTGTTCGTGCTGATGATCGCTCACCAGGGTGTCCGTCTCGGACGCGCCACCCACGTGGTCGATATGGCGGACGAGGACACGCGGGCGGCCTACACGGCGCTCTCCAACACCCTCATCGGCGTGCTGCTGCTCGCCGGCAGTGCCTTCGGCGCCATCGCCCAGGTCTATGGCGAGGCCGTGCTGCTCGCGATCTTCGCCATCATGTGCCTGGCCGCTTCGGCCTCGGCGCTGAGGCTCGAGGAGGTCCAGCAGGACTGACGGACCTTGCGGTCTTTTGGGACCCTGCGTGCAAACGCGCTAGCCTGCATATCTCACCGATGCGCGAAGCGAGGGCGTGGAGATGCCGGGAAAGACAAGGCGCGCGACAGTTCGGGCGCGCAGGCGTACTCTACAGTACGTCGAGCACCCGGGCCGAGCG
>SLQW01000083.1 GCA_007131295.1 Pseudomonadales bacterium
CTCGTGATGCTCATGGGCACCCCGCCGCTGGTCACCCTCATTCTTGCCGCTGCGCTCATGGGCGTATCAGGCGGCGGCATTCTGACCCTGATGGCGGTGATCTACGGCAGCCGCTTCGGTGCCACCTCCTTCGGCCGCGTGATGGGCCTCGGCATGCTGTTCATCACCCTGGCCTCGCTCGGCCCCCTGTTCTCGGGCTGGATCCACGACCGTACCGGCAGTTACGACATCGCCTTCGGTCTGTTTGCGCTGCTGTTCGTCCCGGCCGCACTGGCGGTCTACCGGCTGCCGCCGCCCGAAGCGGCGGCGCAGCATTGAGCCCCGGGCTCGGCACAGGCTATCGTCCGCGACTTGCGGCGCCTTCGCGCCCTGGAGGTGTTGCATCGTGACAAGCTGGGTTCTGGCTCTGTTCGCCTTCGCGGCCTTCTTCGTCGGCTACCGCTTCTATTCGAAGTTCCTCGCCGAGCAGGTGTTCCGGCTCGATCCGGAATTCAAGACGCCGGCGCATCGCTTCGAAGACGGCATCGACTTCGTCCCCACGAATCGCTTCGTGCTCTGGGGCCACCACTTCACGTCCGTGGCCGGCGCCGCGCCCATCGTCGGCCCGGCCATCGCCATGATCTGGGGCTGGGGGCCGGCGCTGGCCTGGGTGCTCGTCGGAACCGTTTTCATCGCGGGCATCCACGACTTCGGCACGCTTTGGGCTTCGGCGCGCAATCGTGGCGTTTCCATGGGCGCAATCGCCCGCAACGTCATCAGTCCGCGCGCGTTCAACCTGTTTCTGCTGATCATCTTCTTCCTGATGCTGATGGTGAACGCGGTGTTCGCCGTGATCATCGGCACGCTGTTCACCAACTTTCCGGCCAGCGTCATCCCCTACTGGATGCAGATCCCCATCGCCATCGTCATCGGCTGGCTGATCTACCGTCGCGGGGTGGGCGTGCTCTGGCCGGCTCTGATCGGTCTCCTGCTGCTGCTGGCGCTGGTGGGCGTCGGTGCCGCGGTCCCGGTCAGTCTCCCGGAAACCATGGGGGGCATGCCCAGCATCGCCTGGTGGACCGCCATCATGCTCGCCTATGGCGCCATCGCCTCGCGCCTGCCTGTGTGGCTGCTGCTGCAGCCGCGGGATTTCATGAATGCCCACCTGCTGTTCATCGGCCTGATCCTGATCTATCTGGGCGTGTTCGTGGGCAGGCCCGAAATCGTCGCGCCGATCTACAACACCGCCGTGCCGCCGGATACGCCGCCGCTGTTGCCGCTGCTGTTCGTGACCATCGCCTGCGGAGCGATCTCCGGGTTCCACGGCCTGGTCAGTTCCGGCACCACCTCGAAGCAGATCAGCCGCGAGACCGATGCCCGCTTCATCGGCTACCTGGGCTCCACCGGTGAAGGCCTGCTCGCAGTCGCCGCAATCCTCGCCTGCGCCGCCGGCTTCGCCACCTTCGATGCCTGGAGCGCGCACTACGACTCCTGGGCCCACGCCAGCTCGAGCGGCATCGCCGCGTTCGTCAGCGGCGCCGGCAACTTCATGGCCCATCTCGGGCTGCCGGTGGCGCTCGGGACCACGTTCGTATCGATGATGGTGGTGTGTTTCGCCGCCACCAGTCTCGATACCAGCATGCGCCTGCAGCGCTTCGTGCTTGCCGAACTCGGGCGCCAGTACAAGCTGCCCGCCCTCACCAACATCAACTTCGCCACGGCGCTGGTGTTCGTACTCTGCGTTGTGCTCGCCTTCTTCGCTGACCCAGAGCGGCCGGGTCAGGGCGGCATGATCCTGTGGCCGCTGTTCGGCACCACCAACCAGCTCACTGCGGCGCTCTCGCTGCTGATCCTGACCCTGATTTTCTGGTACACGCGCCGGCCCTACCTGCTGACGCTGATCCCCTTCCTCTTCGTCGCCACGGTCACGACCTGGAGCATGTTCATCAACGTCGGTAACTACCTGGCCCAGGGCAACCTGCTCCTTACCGGTATCGGCGGTCTCCTTTTGACGCTGAACGTGTGGCTCATTCTCGAAGGTGTCGCGGCGGTGCGGCGGCCGCGCCAGACCAGCGATGTCCTCGAGTCCGGTTGACGCCACCCGCCGCGCCCTGGCGCGGCTGGCAAGAGGCTATGAAGCGGCCTACGCGGTGCCGTTCCGCCGCCAGCAGCGCCGCGCGCTCAGGCGCCAGGAAGACCTGTTCCGCCTGCTGGCACTCTCCGAAGCCCTCGGCATTCCGAACCCGGCAAGCTTCTACACCCTGGAACTGCTGCCGTTCCTGCTCGAGGACTTTCACGCCTGGCACTTGCGCATGGGCATGGAGCATTCCCCCGTGGACGGCTTCCGGTGCTGCTGAAACGCCTGCGCCGATTCCTCGCGGGAAGCCACGATCGCAGCAAAGCAACCGTAGCCGGAGACTTCCGGCTGACGTTCTTCGGCGGCAAGGGTGGTGTCGGCAAGACCACCTGCGCTGCCGCCTGGGCGGTGCTGCAGGCGGAACGCGGGCGCAGCGTACTGCTCATCTCCACCGACCCGGCGCATTCCCTCGGGGACCTGCTCGAGCGCGCCATTGGTGACAAACCGGTACCGATCCGCGAATGCTTGAGCGCCATGGAACTGTCACCGGATGCAGCGCTCCGGACCTATCTGCGCGAGGTCAAAGCCAACCTGCGCGAGCTCGCCGCGCCAGAACTGCGCGCCGCGGCCGAAGCGCAGGCGGAGCTCGCCGGACGCGCACCCGGCGCCGTCGACGCGGCCCTGTTCGAGGCCATGGTCCGCGTCATGCTCGAACTTGGTCCGCGCCATGACGAACTCGTCTTCGACACGGCCCCGACCGGTCAGACTCTGCAACTGCTGGCCTTGCCGGAGGTGATGGGCGCCTGGAGCGAGGGCATGCTTGCTAGGCGCCGGGAGGCCCGCGCGGCATGGCTCGAGCGCGCACCCGAAGCGGACCCGCCGGAAGATCGCGCCGCGGCCATTCTCGAAGCGCGCCGCCGTCGTTACGAGCAGGTCCGCTCACTGCTGAAGGACCACGGGCGCTGCAGCTTCATCCCGGTGCTGAATCCGGACGCACTTTCATTCGAAGAAACCCGGCGCATGAAGGCTGCTCTCGAGACTGCCGGGATTGCGGTACCCGCACTGATCGTCAATCGCGTCGTACCGGAATCCGCGCAGGGCGAATTCGCCGCCGCACTGCGTGCGACCCAGCGACGCCACCTCGAGGCCATCGACGCCCACTTCGCCGACAGACCTCGCGTCCGCATCGTCCATCGCAGTAGTGAGATTCGGGGCCTCAAGGGCCTACAACCACTAGCCCATGACCTTCGCGACTCCGACGG
The DNA here is from genome assembly GCA_007131295.1 of Pseudomonadales bacterium. GTDB lineage: Bacteria > Pseudomonadota > Gammaproteobacteria > Pseudomonadales > Azotimanducaceae > SLTB01. Next base: position 3,319 of record SLQW01000083.1, read on the forward strand.
TAATCCTTCCACCCAGTAGGGGGCATGCCGGCATGATGAGGTGCCAACCCGCAAGGGAGGCACGGACCTCAATGTCGGCCGGGTCCGGCCATTCACCGAGCAGGGTCCCGGCAGATCGTCCTGCGTGCCTCGGACAGGCACAGAAAATGGCGGCGCTGGCGTGGATCGAAGCAGCGGCACCGCACCGCTGCTCGATCCGAACACGCGTCAGGCGTGCGGGGTGACCAGGTATTTTTCGCCGGTCTTCATCTGCCGATAGTCCAGCACCGCATCGCGGGTAAGCATCTGCTCCAGATTGACCCTGCGCTTGTAGGAGCTGGCGAAGGTCGTGGTCATGCCGTCGAGGACCCGCTGACGCATGCGCATCATCGTCTCCATGCCGGCCGCCTGCAGGAATGGCGTGAGCAGCCAGCCGGAGAGGGTCCAGCCGAAGCCATAGGACGGCGTCAGCATCGTGGGCGAGAGATCCA
>SLQW01000022.1 GCA_007131295.1 Pseudomonadales bacterium
GTCGATGAAGCGCGCCCGCAGGATCAAGGCGAATCCGCCCTGGCGGCGGCTGCACCAGACCTGGCAACGCCTGCTCGGCCACGAGCGCTACAAATCCAACCAGGTGAGTTTTCTGGAGTTCGTGCACCAGCGCTACAAGCAGGTGCGATTTCCGAGCGTGGCGGAAGCGCGCCGGGTGGAAGGCATTCTCCGCTCCACCGCCGGGAGCGGCCTGTTTCCGATCCTCGTGCACCGGCTGGAGAGCACCCTCTGGGTCCGCTTCGTCGCCGGAACCAACGTGAACGCGACCGACCCCCTGCACCTGGACGCCGTATACAAGTTCTTCGCCACCCTCTACGCCCAGCGGCCACGCCAGCTGGCCCTGACGGAGACCGACGTGCCGGACCGCCTGCGCGTCCACATCGAAACGCTGGCGGAGGTCGGCCAGCTCGCCGACGCGCGCGCCCGGCGGCTCCTGGAACTGGGCTCGGAGCTCGAGCCGGAGTCGATGTGGTTCGGGCTCGAGTACGTGGACTCGCTGCAGAAGAACCTGATCCTGGCGGACACCGGCGTGGTCGGGATCGACATCGAGGCCGCCTGGGACGATCAGCTGCTCGGCCAGGGGCTCGCCAAGGCGCGGCTGCGCTGGCTCCACCAACCCACCGGCGAGATCCTCGATCGCCTGATCGACCTCGGCGCACCGGATCTGCGCGAGCAGTACCCTTACGCGGAGCTGATGTTTCTGGCGCTTTACAGCATCCAGAGCCTGTTCCGCGGGAAACCGGGCCGGGTGCCTCCCGAGGCCTTCAACGCCCTGCTCGCTCAGTACGACCGCTGAGCGAGGGGTAGAGCGACCACCGCGCCATTCGACCAGTCGCCGCCTTCAGGTAGACTGCTGTCCATCCGCACTCATCTCCGAACAGGGCACCATGGACCACGCAGTCTTCATTCAGACCAACCCGAAGCAGCTCACCGGCGCGCTCGTGGCCGAGCATGCCCTGCGCCGCTATTCCCGGCACAATGACTCCTTCGAGGTGCGGTTGATCAACACCGAGGATTTCCCCTTTTTCCGCGAGCGCGAAGGTCAGAAATATCTGCGCGACGGCGACCACTGGGAGTGGCTCAACGACGATCTGCAGTCCTTCACGCCGACCCGATTCATGCCGCCGGAGCTCATGGGCTACCAGGGCCGCGCAGTGGTCATGGACCCGGACATCTTCGCCGCGGCCGACATCTGGTCGCTTCTGACCCGGGACATGGATGGCAAGGCCATACTCTGCCGCATGCGTTCCGGACCGAAGGGGATGATCGACCGCTGCTGGGCCAGCAGCGTCATGCTCTTGGACTGTGAGCGGCTGACCCACTGGAGCGTAGAAGCGCAGTTCAATGCCATGTTCACCGACGAGCTCGACTACCACGACTGGATCTGTCTGAAGCTGGAGGATCCGGAGAGCATCGGCACTCTGGAAGCGGCCTGGAACGACTTCGACCGTTTCACGCCGGAAACGCGCATGCTGCACACGACCCGGCGGCGGACCCAGCCTTGGAAGACCGGCCTGCCCGTAGACTGGCGGCTGTCGGAGCGCTTCCGCCTGTTCCCGCCCATCGGCTGGCTGGTCCGCGCCCAGCGCAAGGCCTTCGGCCACTACGGCCTGCTCGGGCATTACTGGCGGCATCCTGATCGCAAGCAGGAAAACTTCTTCTTCGGCCTGCTCAAGGAGTGCCTCGAACAGGGCAAGATCACGGAGGCGTTTCTGCGCGAGGAGATGGCGGCCAACCACGTTCGCCACGACGTGTTCGAAGTCCTGGAGGCGACGCCACCGCTGGCGCCACCGGACCGCCACCCGCTGGCGGCCTGAAACGCTAGCCGGCAGCCTCGCGGCCGCCGATGATCCGCTCGCTCAACGCGTAGGTCCGGGGATTGTCGACGTCGATGGGCGCAAACGCATACGGCACTTCGATCGTCTCGAGGCGCAGGCCGAATCTCCGGGAGATGCGCTCGAAGGCGCCGCTCACGGTGAGACGCCCGAAGCGGAAGCGGAGCAGATTCAGCACGCCGAAGGCCTTGAGGATCCGCCACGGCTTCTTGCGGAACTGACCACCACCACGAAATGCCTCAGCGGTCTCGAAGCTCTTGGCGGTGCGGAAGACGAACAGATTGCAGAACGAGTAACCGCCGTCGCGAAAGCGGAAGAACCCGAGCTGCTCGTCCGGAAACTCCGCCCGTACCGTGGCTTCCGGCGTCATGCCAACGGCGACGTCGGCACCCGAAGCAAGCGCGTCCCGTGCAAAGCGCGCGATCAGTTCCGGCGTGTGCAGCACGTTGTCGGCTGTGGTCAACAGGAGGGGCAACGGCGGCGAACCCTTATCGGCCAGCGACAGGATGCTGTCCGCCAGATTTTCGGCACTGGGGGTTGTCTCGACGCGACCTTCGTCCAGCCAGGATGCAAGCCGCGGAACCTGCCGCAGGATCGACTCCGACTCGATGGACACCAGCACCTGCCCGCAAGCACCGCTGTCGAGCAGCGCCGCGATAACCCGCTCGATCATGGTCTGGCCAGCGACATCGACCAGACACTTGTGACTCTTGCCGCCGATGGCGGCGACCGGGTCTTCGCTACCGCTGCGGCTCGCAGCCAGGACCAACGCCGTTACGGGGGGAGCTGCACTCATGCATGGCCGACCGGCTGCATGTCGACGCCGAAAGCCCGCGACAGCGTGGCGGCACGGTCCAGAGCCATAAAATCTTCCATGGCCTGCCGCAAACGCAAGCGCGCCGGAGCGTCCATTACCAGCGCGCTGCACTGGTCGAATTTGTCCCAGTACTGGGAGGTGGGATACGGCGCCGCCTTGCTGCCACGCGGCATGAAAACCGACTTCTCCAGCACGCGACCGTCCTCGAGCGTGACCCTGATGGTCGTGTTCACCTCGGTTTCCGGACGATCGATGGGGTGGCGATAAACGCGTTCCATCATCTGACGGTACTGCGGACGCTGCAGGGCCTCGTGGGTGAAGTCACCCAAGCTGCACGACCCCGCAATGAGAAGGCAGGCGAGCGGGTACTCGATGGAGAACTTGCCCTCGAGCCCGGTGGTGGGCCGCTCGTACATCAGATTCTTCAGGTGCATGGCCGGGGCATGGACGTCGACCCGCGCCACCTCCTCCGCCGAGAACGCGTGCTCGGCCAGCAGATCCTCGAGTGCATCAAGGGAACGATGCGCGCTGCCGCAGGTGGGAAAGCGCTTGACCCGGAATCGGTGCTCCACGATCAGCAGCGGCTCACCGACGTTTTCGGTCTCGAAGGTCAGGGTCTGACCGTGCTCCGGCTCGCGAATGGCGGCACGCAGCTCCTCGCGATCGGGACCAACCATGAGCGTATTCATGCCTGTTGGGCCATCGAGGGTGTGCCAGCCGGCGGTGACTCCAGCGCGGGCGAAGTAAGCGGACTGGATGCCGCTGCGAGCCGCGTTGCCCGCATGCAGAGGCTTCGCCATGGTGCCGAACTGGGACATGAAACCGCCGGCGACGCTGGTGGAGAGAGAGAGCGCCATTGCCGTCTGTTCCGCGTCCAGCTTCAGCATGCGCGCGACCGCACAGGCGGTACCTAGCGTTCCGATGGTGGCGGTCGCGTGCCAGCCTCGCTTGCGATGGGGTGGATTCACACCCTGACCAATGCGACCGACGATCTGGATGGCCGCGAGGTAGGCATCCATGCACTCACGTCCCGAGCTTCCGAGGTCCTCCGCGACCGCCAGAATCGCCGGCCACATGACGCA